>JAGBHE010000072.1 GCA_017935675.1 Clostridia bacterium
ATTCTCAAAAAAGAATTTCACATAGTACAATTTTTTCAACTTAAAAAAGTCCCAAATCCGTTGTAGCTCAAGGGATTGAGGGACTTTTTGCTTCTTTAAACTGTCAAATTCGGGATTTTATCACATTTTTGCCTACTTGTCTACTATTACAGATTTATTTCTTTTATTTTTTAGCCGTGATGTATTCTGTGTGTCGGGAAGTCATGGTTGTTCTCTTGTGTTCGGCTTCTTTGTGTTATAACCTACGCGCAGATGTCCCCCGCCTCTTAAGCGGCGGGGGGACATCTCAGAATTTCAGTGGGAGTTATAATCTCCCACTGAAACCCTGAGGAGCTGACGCTTCCTGCGCTTGCTTGCAATCTGTCGCAAGCTCTGCTCCTTGCAAGCAAAGCAGAGCATTGCTCCGATTTAAATTTGTAATCGACATTATGGAATTTATTTATTTTTCTTGCTTCGGTAAACTCCCAAACATATTATAGTCCAAAGAGCCGGAATGACTGCATATCCGGCATTTACTTGTCCGTGATTTATAACGACATAAATACCGCCTACAAATGTTAAAACCAAGAAAACAATTCCCAAAAACAAAGCTACATTGTTCATAATAGTACCTCCAATGGCTTGATATTCTCTGTATTTGATATATAGATTATTTACTCTTTTCAAATATGCCCCATATTGCAATAGCAAGACCTATAATTGCGATACCAGTAAAGACATAGAACGCAGGCATAAGACCATACTGTGACATATTCCAAAATGAAGATAATTGTCCATCTATTGTCCAATCATTAGCCATAGTTCCTGCAAGAAGCGTTGCATCAGAAAGTAACCCTGCGAGAAGCATTGCAGAACCTAAAATCACTTTTTTCATAAAAAATTTTTTCCTTTCATATTTTGATTTTTCTGCTCGACAAATTGGAATTTATTTTTGAGATATTTTTTTGTCAATCTGATAAAATATCTCTCCCAATATTAAATAACAAATTGCAAATATAATCATTTTGACTGGTTCAAAATCGGGTAACAACTTATATCCTAATCCACCGCTAACTGCCAGTGCAATAACAAGTAACAGTAATCTTTCGAAGTGTTTCATAGTAATTTCTCCTTTTCTCAAATTCCGATTTACCTGTTAGTTAAATTATAGCACAATTATCGCAGAAAAGCAATCCGCGAGGATTGCTTTTCTGTAAACATTCAGTAAATTATTTCACCCAAGTTTTTTCGTACCCTTGTGTTACAAGCTCTGGTTGTCTCATCTACCAATTTACATTAATCACATATACAATAAGCAGTCAATTCATATAATTTATTTTTTAAGCAGCCACACAAGCATTTCGGAGGTTCCCCGGTTGGCAAAGGCGTAGTAGGGAATAAGGGTCAGCGGAAATTCTTCATAAGCATCGTCCGCAAATTTGTATAGACTGTCAAAATCCGCATCCCGGAAGCCGGTGGTCTTTATTGACGGGAGCAGGAATTCCGCGCTGCCAAGCTCAAAATTTCCGTGAATATCAACCCTTACATTCTTCAAATCAGCTCCGTTATCCACACCCTCGGCGCAGTATACCACAGGTCCGCGCATAATGGCAATTCTGCCTGCATTCTCGTGGACGCGCTTGTTTGCGGCAATTGCTTCAATCGGCATATCCAGAGTAAGTCTGATTTCGGTTTCGCCGGAAAGCCTTACAAATGCGTATCCGTTCTTCATTTCATAAGGCAGGCTAAGCTTAAAGCTTTTGCACCAGCCGGGTATTCTAAGGGCAATGTACTCCTTGTCGATATTGCATTTAATTAATATCTCCCCGTCTGCCGGATAATTTGTTTCTTGCACAATGCCGATACTGCCCCCGACAGTCTCGGAATTCATATAATGATGAATATATAGAACACTGTCATTATAGGAATACATATATTCGGCAATTGACGGAATAAAACGGGTAATATTCGGCGGGCAGCAGGAGCAGGAAAAAATCTCCTGGCGCCGGGTTATGGGGAAGCGCTCCTTATTATTAAAACCCGGGTCTATTTCCAGCGGATTTTCATAGAAGAATGATTTACCGTCCATAGACACACCGGATAAAAAGCCGTTGTAAATTACCTTTTCCACAATATCCGCATACTTTGAATTTGGCTCTATCGCCTGCATACGTCCGGCGAACATGGCAAGAGAAATTGCAGCACATGTTTCGGCATAGGCTTTGCGGTTAGGCAGGTCGTAATCAACTGTAAAGGATTCACCCATATAGGTTGAACCGACTCCGCCGGTTATGTACATACGTCTGTTTGTTATATTTTCAAACAATCGCTTGCAGGCTTCCAAAAGCCCGCTGTCATTATATTCATAGGCTATATCTGCCATGCCGCAGAACAGATACAGCGCTCTTACACAGTGTCCGTCGGCGGTTATCCTGTCTCTCAGAGGCATATCATCCTGATTATAATTATTATTTGAAATTTCCCCATTTTCAGGCTTTCCATGCTCATCAATAAAATATTTTGAAAGCTCAAGATATCTTTTGTCTGATGTTGCGTGATACAGTCTGACCAGTGCCAGCTCCAGCTCGGGATGACCCGGGGTGAAAAATTCCGCACTTTTTTCAAGCTTGAAAACCTGCTCTATATAATCCGCATATTTGCACATTGCCTTTAAGAATTTATCCTTGCCCGTCGCCTCGTAATAGGCGACTGCAGCCTCGATAAGATGCCCTGCACAATACAGCTCATGTTCGCCGCGGTGGCAGAATCTTTCATTCTGACGGGTTACAAGAAAATGACTGTTGAAATAACCGTGTTCATCGCTGTTTTTCACTATTAAATCTACAGCGTCATCAAATATTTTTTCAAGCTTTTCATCTCTTTCTTCTGTAGCCATAATATAGGCTGCGCTTTCAAGCCACTTGGCAACATCGGAATCCCAGAAGATATGCGGACAGTCGGGATCACCCTCCTTCCATGTACATTTTAACGCTTCAAACCTGTGAGTTTCGCAAAATCTGTTATAGACCGCATCAATGGTTACATTTTTAACCATATCTTGTTTGTCACGCCATAATCCGCCGGTAATTCTTATGTCGGAAAATTTTATTTTATCCATCTTTTCAGTTCCTTTCTGCAAGATCTTTTTTGACCGCTTGACTTTTTTTTATGTTTATATTATAATATATGGTGACGGTAATTTCAATACCGAAACTTTGAGATAAAGTGAGAAAATCCGATATGTTAAAGCTGAATGACGGAAATTTTTTTGAATATGATATAATCGGTGAGTTCCGGTCGGAGGGTGAATGGATTCATCCCGATAGGATAATCAATACATATGAATTAATATTTGTGCTGGAGGGGGAGGTTCATTTGACCGAGGGCACAGCCCGGTATTCCTTAAAGCCGAATGAGATTATTATACTTGAGCCCGGAGTCAGACATTTCGGCTTTGAAAAAAGCACAATACCCACTGCATTTTATTGGTTTCATTTCAGAACCGATTTGAAAATCCCATGCAAGCTATGTAAAAGCGGCGGATATTACGATATAAAATATCTTTTAAAAAGGCTTTTGCACATTACAAATACTCCGTCATATTCCGCTGCCGCCGCCGATGCTGCCGGACTTTCGGTGCTGGAGGAGCTTGACTTTATCAGTAAAGCTGCATCAAATGCAAAGCGGGCGGTGGTAAATAAAATTGCGGAATATATCAGAATTAATATAAGAAATAATATTTCGGCGGTTAAGGCGGCGGAGCATTTCGGATACAATCCCGATTACATAGGAAAGCTTTTTAAGGAAAGCTTTAAAATGGGACTTAAAAATTACATCTGTGCCGAGCGGGTTAAGCTTGCCAAGGATTTACTTCTTTCCACCGATTTAACGGTTAAGCAGATTGCGGCGGAGCTGGGCTTTGATTCGGAAAACCTGTTTATCAAATTTTTTAAATACCACGAGGAGATAAGTCCCGCAAAATTCAGGAACAGATACGGGAATACGCATATGAACAACAGATAAAGGAATGGGTTATATGTATCAGAACACAAGAGAACCATCCCCTTGTGTTCTGATTTAATAATCGCTTTTTTCGGTATTCAGGATTGTTTTTGTGATTTCGTCCTCCGTTATGATATCTGACAGGCTTCCGTCCTCGTCTATAATTGCGGCGCATGTATATTTACCGGGTCGCAGATATTTGGCAAAAAGCACGGGATTGAAGTTTTTTTCTGCTGCATACAACCTGATTTTCAGATTTTTATCTCTTTTTTTGTTCATGCCTGCAAAAACGAGGTTTCTGACGGTATCCTGCGAATATTTCTCACGGGAGGTGAAAATATTTGCAAAGATAAGAACGCTTATAAAAATAACCGAATAGTTATAGCCTGTTGTTTTAACGGCATATATTCCGAGCAACAGCACGCCTGCGGAAAGAAGAGCGGAGACGGCAGTCATTATTTTCTGAGCTGTATTTTCTCCGAAATGGTATATCAGAACCTTTTTAGCTATGTTTCCGCCGTCAAGCGGATAAATGGGCAGCATATTTGCGGCAAAAAGAGCAATATTGACCGCAAAGCCGTAATCATACAGCGGAACTTTTTTTAAAAGCGTAATGCTGATAAGAGATAAAATCAGATTGCACAGCGGACCTGACAGATAAAGGATTATTTCATCAAATATGCTGTAAACAAGAGTATTTTTCAGCCTTAGATTTACGCCGAACGGATGAAGACTCATATGCGATACCTTCAGTCCGATAAATGCGGCAGCCGCAAGATGCGCAGTCTCGTGCAGCAGCATTGAACAGTATGAAATAAGGAAAAAGGGCGTTTTGCCGCTGAAATAGCAAACAATAAAAAAAGCGGCGGTAAGCGGATTTATATAAAGATACCGGCAGATTCTGATCATCTGTATCACACTCCGTATTAAGAAATCCCTGACAAATCAGTGCTTCCTTAATTTTA
This sequence comes from Clostridia bacterium, assembly GCA_017935675.1. Taxonomy (GTDB): domain Bacteria; phylum Bacillota; class Clostridia; order UBA1381; family UBA1381; genus RGIG9115. The sequence goes on from JAGBHE010000072.1 coordinate 4,947, forward strand.
TTCCACAGAATATAAAAATATGTCGAAATGATTTAAATCGGAGCAATGCTCTGCTAAGCTCTGCAAGGAGCAGAGCTTGCGACGGATTGCAAACAAGCGCAGGAAGCGTCAGCTCCTCAGAATTTCAGTGGGAGATTTGGGCTTCCACTGAAATTCTGAGATGTCCCCCGCCTTTATAGGCGGGGGACATCTGCGCGTAGATTATTATTTGTATTAACAAGCTGCACGGCTAAAAAATAAAAGAAATAAATCTGTAATAGTAGACAAGTAGGCAAAAATGTGATAAAATAGAACAGGGTGATAAAATGGATTTAATGGAAC
>JAGBHE010000073.1 GCA_017935675.1 Clostridia bacterium
ATATTAAAAAAGTCAGTATTTAAGCCATTTTCAGCACTTTCCCGATTAATGATTAATCGGGAAGGTGCCTTACACTATTATTATAACATATTGTCAGGTGGAAGTATTGTCAACTTTTAAAAACACAAGGGGACGGTTCTCTTGTGTTCATTTTTAATACCGTTCCCTGCAAAAACATCTTTTGACAGGGTTTGTTTTGTCTGTTTTTAATCAGATGACAATGTTCAATCCCAACAACAAATAAATATCCCAACAAACAAATAGATACTATACAAATTCACATAATAATGATATAATTAACATATCGCATAAAAGCTGTCGAAAAAATTAATATAAAAGAGGGATAGAAAATGGACATTAATTGTAACATACAGGAGCATGATTCATTAACAATTCAGGCGGCGATTGACCGCGCATATGAGCGCAATGAAAACAAGGTTGTAATTCCGCGGATTAACGCAAGGACAGGGGAGGCTTTGTGGGAAATAAAGGAAACCATATTTCTCCCATCGGATTTTACCTTGATTTTGGATAACTGTCACCTCCGAATGGCAGACGGCGTTTATTGTAATATGTTTTGTAACAGAAACGCATATGCCAAGGAGTGTGAAGAACAAAAAAATATTATTATTACCGGTATTGGAAATGTTGTTTTAGACGGCGGACTGCCAAACGGATTAACAGAAAAAACTTCGCTGACAAACGGCTTTCCGAGTATTATAAATAACACGATGATATTTTTCAGAAATGTATCGGGATTTTCGGTTGAAAACATACATATAAAGGAACAGCGCTGGTGGGGAATGACTTTTATGTATTGTGAACACGGAAGGATATCAAACATCAATTTTTCGGCAACCAATATTGTCCCCAATCAGGACGGAATTGATTTGAGAGCAGGCTGTCATGATATAGTGATTGAAAACATATTCGGCAAAACCGGAGACGATACGATTGCACTTACGGCTGTGACGGGGACTTTGTTTCAAGACTTCAAGGTAAAAAACAAAGACAATAATATTTACAATGTTATCATCAGAAATGTAAACGCTTGTGTTACGGGCGGTCACCACATAGTCAGACTTTTAAATCATGACGGCATTCAATTATATAATATTTTGATTGACGGTATTATGGATTGTTCCGAGGATGTAAAAGCGAAAGCCGCTCTTAAAATAGGAGATTCCCGTTATTCCAAAATTCGAAGGGCAACTTTGCACGAAACGCACAACATTACAGCGAGAAATATAATATCCCGTGCAAAGACCGCAATTCTTTTAGGCGGAACAGCGGCGGATTCGTATTTTTCAAATATTCAGCAATACGGCGGCTATGCGATAAAAAGCGAATGCTGCGAGGTGGAAAACCTATACTTTGACGGAGTAACCGTAAATGAAGGAGAACTTTACAGCTTTGAAAAAACAACCGGTGACGGTGTTGTAATAAATAATATGACATTAACTTTTCTTAAAAATGTAACAAAATTGAATAAATAAAGAAATATACAAAACCAAAAATCTGTGGTAAAATTAAGATAATACTTATTCCTTACGATAAAATCCGGATAAACAGGAGGCACGATATGGCATACAGTGAGCTTGTAAAAAACTTTGAAAAAGTCAGAGCATATATGCGCGAATTCTACGTTTACGGCTTTAAGAACAGAAAAGAATACGATGCCAAAAGTGCACGTACCTACGACGACGAAAGACGGCGGATAGAAAGCTGGCTCGGCGACTATATGCGTTTTACGCAAACACCGGAAGGGAAACGGGTATTTCTCTCCGTCAACAGCCGTACCACGCAGAATAATCCGTTTTATAAAGCGTGGAAAGCAAAAAGCTTTACCGACGGTGATATTACCTTACACTTTATCCTCTTTGATATTCTTCACAGTCCCGAAATTATGAAAACACTGTCTGAACTGGTTGAAGAAATTGACAAGTACTCGGAAGGAGATATATCGTTTGACGAATCTACCATCCGGAAGAAGCTGAAGGAATATACGGTTGAGGGAATTATAGAGGTTCACAAACAAGGGCGTAAGGTTTTGTACAGCCGCGCAGCCGATACGGATATTTCAGCCCTCAGCGATGTTATCGACTTTTTCAGCGAAGCTGCGCCATGCGGTGTAATCGGCTCGTTTTTAAGCGACAAACAAATTGAGCATCAGAACATCTTTTCTTTTAAACATCATTACATCACTCAAGCAATGGACAGCGATATTCTTGCTGAATTATTCAGCGCCATTGCAGAAAAAAGGTATGTGACTGCGGATTATTTCGGCAAGCATTCAAATGTATCCTATACCCTTAAGCTTGTTCCGCTGAAAATTTATATAAGCTCTCAAAACGGAAGACAGAATTTGATTGCTTTTCATGAGAAAGCAAACAGATTAAATTCCTACAGGCTTGATTACATGTCAAATATCAAACAGGAAGAAGTATGCCCCGGGTTTGAAAAATTCAGACAAAAGCTCTCAAAAGCAGAATCGCATATGTGGGGAGTAAATTGCCGGCAAAGGCCCAATGCGTTGGAGCATGTTGAATTTGAGATAAAAATAGCCGATAACGAGGAATATATAATACGCAGATTAGAACGTGAAAAGCGCTGCGGAAGAATTGAGAAGATTGATGAACACCGTTATCTTTTTATTGCAGATGTATATGACACAGCCGAGATGACTCCATGGATAAGAACATTTATTTCAAGAATAACAAAATTGAACTTTTCAAACAGAACGATTGAAAACAGATTTAAAGAAGATATTTTGGAAATGTATCGAATATACGGCTTGGACGGAGGGGATACGCTATGATATTCAGCGAACTTTACTCTGCATATTACAATGCGGTAGCAGGTATTTTAACAAAAGCAGCAGAGCCCGGCGTCACGGAAAAAGAGCTTCAGAATCAGGTTATCAAGAAAGCTTTTTCCGAAAGTATCCTGACAATTCTGCCCACACTGAAAAGCGGAAGATGGCCGCTGCTAAAAGATAATTTGTCGCCTGTGCTGAGCCATGCTCCGGCAATGCCGTTGACATTGCTTCAAAAGCGATGGCTCAAGTCGCTTACAGACGATCCCCGTATAAGGCTGTTTAATATCAGCTTCCCCGATTTGGAAGACGTCAAACCGCTTTTTACTTGTGAGGATTATAAGATATATGACCAATACTCCGACGGAGATCCCTACGAGGACGAGGAATACATAAAACATTTCAGACTGATTTTATCTGCAATAAAAACAGAACGCCCCGTAAAAGTCACTATGACAAACCGTTACGGCAAGGAAATTACGGTACGTTTTTTCCCAAAGCGCTTTGAATATTCTTTAAAGGACGATAAATTTCGTGTTATTGCCACAGGATGTAAGTTCCATCAGTTTAATTTAGGACGCATAAAAACATGTGAATACTACACCGGCAACGGTCCGTGGAATGAAACGCCGGAGGCTGCACAGATAAAGGACCTGACTTTAACCATAACAAACCGGCGCAATGCAATGGAACGGGCAATGCTTCATTTTGCTCATTTCGAGAAAACGGCAGAAAAAATTGATGAAATGCATTATATTCTTCGTTTGAAATATTATGCAGACGATGAAACAGAACTGGTAATCCGCATACTCTCCTTCGGACCTCATATTAAGGTGGAAGAGCCCGAAAGCTTTATTAATCTTATAAAGGAACGGTTAATACTGCAAAAAAAATGTGAAATCAAGTAAACTCGCAGCTTTTTTTCCGTGAAAAAGATAAGCTTAAGTGCTATGATTTTCTTTAATAGGGGGCAGGTGATACCCCCTAAATCTGAAGAAAGGAGCGGCACAAATGTTAGAAATTAAAGGGAAGGTTAATACTGCAATATGCTATGCAGCAGCAGTAGAGGACGAAGCAATTGAGCAGATAAAAAGAATGTGTGACAACGATTTCACCGCGGGTTCTAAAATTCGTATTATGCCTGATGTTCATATAGGAAAAGGCTGTACCATCGGAACAACAATGACCATTACCGACAAAGCGGTTCCGAACATTGTCGGAGTGGATATCGGATGCGGTATGTACACGGTTGAGCTCGGGAAAATCAACATAGACTTTGAAAAGGTGGACGCCGCGGCTCACTATATCCCCAGCGGAAAAGACGTATGGGAAGGGCGCATGGAACGGTTTGACCTGACGCAGCTTAAATGCTACAGAAATTTGAAGAGAGCAAAGCGACTGGAAAGAAGCCTCGGCACCTTGGGAGGAGGAAATCACTTTATCGAAATTGATGCTTCGGCTGACGGAACAAAATATCTGATTATTCATTCAGGCAGCCGTAATCTCGGAAAACAGGTTGCGGAATTCTATCAGGCTTTAGCTGTGGACCTTAATGCAGGAAAAGCGGATTTCTTTGAAAAACGCGATGAATTAATCCGTACATATAAGGAACAGGGACGACGAGCGGAGATTCAGAATGCGCTGAAAGCCTTGGAAAAAGAATGGTCTGCCAAAAGCCCTACCGTACCGGCTGACCTTTGCTATTTATACGGCACATATTTAGATGATTACCTTCATGATGTTGAGATTTGCCAGGCATTTGCCAAGCGCAGCCGCGAAAGAATGGCTGAAATTATTTTAGAACAAACGGGCATGGACGCAATATCTTCTTTTCACACAATCCATAACTACATTGATACAAAGGAAATGATTCTTCGCAAGGGTTCTATTTCCGCCCATGACGGCGAGACGGTATTAATTCCTATTAATATGCGTGACGGAAGTATTATTGCGCGCGGCAAAGGAAATGCCGATTGGAATTATTCTGCTCCTCACGGCGCGGGAAGGCTTATGTCAAGAACCAAAGCTAAAGAAACTCTGGATTTGGAAGAATATAAGAAGAGCATGGAGGGGATTTACACCACCTCCGTAAACGAGTCAACAATTGACGAAGCACCCATGGCATATAAATCCCTTGATGATATTATCAATATCATAAGTGAATCGGTGGATATAATAGAAATTCTGAAGCCCGTTTATAATTTCAAGGCGTCCGAGTGATATTCGATTTATGGGCAAAACTAAACCGGTATACAAAAAATCAGGCAGTAGACAATCATATTTTAATGATATTTTCTAAAAGGCTTGACATAATGCATAAAATAGTGTTATAATATATATACTGACCGGAGAAGGAGTATATCCGGTGAATAATCGAAATTGAAAGGAGCGGAAACATGCAGACTAAGAAAAAAAAGCAGTTTACTTATAAAAATAAGCCGCTGTTCCGCATTGGAAACACCATTTATTACGGTGATCCGGGTGAAAAATACATTTTGAAGCTTGAAATAACAGAAACGAAAAAAATCAAGGAGCTTGACGCCGCGTCCAAGGTAAAAATCAAGCTTGTGGGCAATACCGGCGAACCCGGAAGTGAAACGGTATTCCGCCAGTCCGAAAGAGACAACCTGTATACGGCTCTCGATATCGGAGAATGGTGGCTTCAGACAGCGCTTGCCCAGAAATAAAAGTCAGTTTCTCGGGAAAGCCCCCGAAAATCAAAAAAAGTTCTCAAACAGAATCCCTCACATAAGACGGCATAATAATTATTTATGACAGGCTGTCAAACAGGGTATGAAAAAGCAGTATATCTCACAACTCGGGATATACTGCTTTTTTCTTCAATAAGGGGCAAAGCCCCGTCATTCAACGTTTCAGTGGGTGATTGTACCCCCACTGAAAAAAGTAAGCGGAACACGCCGCCTTAGAGGCGGGGGACATCTGCGCGTAGGTTATATTGCTGATTACTTAAATCATATTGCTTAATATCCTGAAGCTCATCCGAACCTGCGACAATCTGTTTCAAAGTAAGATGATTTCCGTCTGTAAACGACAGCCGTAACCGGAATGCTGTATCGGAAGGGAATGTATCCAACTGCGCTGTTTTACCTGTTGCTTTATCAATGGATAAACACGTTTCGGCATTTGCGCGGCTGTAATTTTCTATCATGCATACTACATAATTTCTGCTTTCCATTCGTTGAACGACTTTTAATGCTTCATTTGTCAATAAAGATTTTAATGTGTCCACGTGCGGCGAATTTCCGGCTTTGGCGCCTGTATCAATAGTTAAGGTCAACGTCTCATCATCAAAGGTCAGACGACCCGAATAATATGTGTCGTGAGCAACACTGTCCCATAAAATAGAATAATCTACATCCTCATTTTCGGGTATTAAGTAGTATGCAATCGCACGAATTGAAATGTAGGCGGTATTATCAATCAACAGAACGGGCGGAGCCCACGCATTTGTATACTGTTCGCTGCCAATCTGACAATACCATTTTTCGCCGCTTTCAGAAACCACCTCGATAATAGGCATATTCGCATTTGCCCCCGTGGTTGCGCCGTAAATTTGCTGCGTCACGAAATCGGTAACTAAATTTTCTTTCCCCTCCCATGCATAGTACGGGAAACTCTCTACACCCTTCATATAATCAGGTACACTGCTTTTCGGAACGTTGTAATTCACCTTGCAGCCAAGCATTTCAAACACCTTTCGAAGCGGCACAAAGTAACTGTCCGTACTCAGATAATCCGAGTTTTCGAAGTGCTGAATATCAATCGTTTGTTTCTTGCCGTTAACAGTGATTATTCCGTTATCTATCTCTAACCCGTCAACCGCCGCCATAACAACGGTTGCCGCACCCAGCGCGAGTGCAAGTGCAAGTGTCATAACAAGCGACATTATTTTTGCCGTTCTGCCGCTTTTTGAGCGTATTTTTGTAAACCGCCTCTGCAATACCCTTTTGCTGCTGCTCATTTTTGTTGTGTATAAATTTTCAAGCATTTTTGTCCTCCCTAAAAGTACATTTGTAGCTACTATCTATATTTTACACTTGTAGCTGTGATTTGTCAAGACCTTTTTTGAAATTTTTTAAAAATATTTTGGACTTGACTTGGCGAGCTTTCTGCCATTGTCATTCAATAAGGGGCAAAGCCCCGTCATTCAACGTTTCAGTGGGGGATTGTACCCCCACTGAAAAAAGTAAGTGGAACCCGCCGCCTATAGAGGCGAGGGCCATCTTGCTTTTAGTTATTTCAAATGCAAAATCAGGGTAGAGCAGCATAATCGCTGCTCTACCCTGTAAAACCACATATTACTGTTTTTAAATCGGAGCAATGCTCTGCTTTGCTTGCAAGGAGCAGAGCTTGCGACAGATTGCAACCTGCGCAGGGAGCATTAGCTCCTCAGGGTTTCAGTGGGAGATTAAAACTCCCACTGAAATTCTGAGATGGGACCCGCCGCCTTAGAGGCGGGGGACATCTGCGCGTCGGTTATATGAACTGTTCCGATTTTCACAGGCTAAAGCCTATTTTAGTCCAAAGATGGCACATCATCACTTCTCGGCTTCAGTCTGCCGAAGCCTGCCATCTCAACGCACCTCTGACCTGCCTCAGTCAGCATAAACTCCGCCATTTTTCGGGCAGGAGCATCCTTTGGCGTGTCTTTTCTCAGCACAACATAGGTGTTATTGGAAAGCGGGTAGCTTCCGTCCGCTATGGTGCTGTCATTTGGCTGTACACCGTCAATCGATAAAAGCTTCAAATACTGCTTTGTACCCAATACCGCGTCTGAATTGTGATAGTAATAATAAATACTGTATCCGAGAGCATATCCCGTCGGGTCACTTGTTTCCGCGTCTATTACATCAGTCAAAATGCTTGCCATCTCTTTTGAGGTTGATTCTGCACGGATATCCGTATGAATCTCACTGCCCTTTAAGAAATGCTTTTCCATTTGTGCATGGCTGCCGCTGTCATTATTTCGGCAGTACGGGTAAAGAAGCGCGTCGGGGCCTCCGATTTCATTCCAGTTCTTATAAGCGTTATTTACATAAATGCTGCTTATCTGCTCGCTTGTCAGACCCTCAATTGAATTATCCGCGTTGGTGAAGAAAACCATAGCATCATACGCAATGGGAATAAGCTCAAGCTCAACGCCCTTTTCTTCTGCCATTTCCAGAATATCGCTTGCCGGGTAAACAGAGGCAAAAATCATGTCAGCTTCTCCGTTTATAAGCCGCTGATACGAAGCATGACTCTTGCTGTGCTTTTCAGGCTTGGAAGGATGATTTTGACCGTTTGCGAATAATAAACCGTAAACCGCCTGTGTGAACGGGTATGTGGAGGTAGAGCCGTCAATTACCGGCATAGCCTTATCAAATCCGTACTGCTCTGCCAACACCGACGGATATAACGTACAAAAATTGATGATATAATGCAGAAGCGACGCCACATAATATCTTGTGGCATTTTTTTGGGGAGCGATAATCCGCAGCGGACTTTCAGGATTCGCGTCATCCTCGTCCGTATCAACATAGTCTCCGAGAACAGCGTAGGCCTCCTTTGCCCAATCGGATATTTTATCATAATCCGATACATTCATATAATTATCACCCGGATAGCCCAAGCCGGCATATTGAACCGCGCGGGCAGCCATAACCGTAAATTCCTCTCTTGTTATATTTCTGTTCGGTGAGAATGAAGTTCCTGAATCACCTTCAATAATACCGCAGTCATAAGCTGACATTACGGCGCTGTAAAACCAGTCATTTTTTGAAACATCCTCAAAATTTACAACTGCATTTGCTTTTGGAACATTTTCAAGTCCCAAAAGCCTCATGAGCATTGCGGTTGCTTCCGCCCGTGTTATATTTTCAAAGGGCAGAGCCTCACCCTTATCATTTCCTAAAATCACGCCTGTTTTTGATAAATCCTTGAACACATAAAACTCATAATCCGAATCATTATAATCCGTAAAATCAAGCTGCTCCGCTTCAAATGCCTCTATTTCCCTGTCCGCGTTTTCCTTGGGAACAGCCGCATAAACTCTGCCGTCATAAACCTCTGAAAGCGTAATCGCCTCTTTTGTATCCTTATATCTTGCCTTAATTGTGATCCGCCAGTCATAGTCCCCTTCTGTTTCATACGGAATATGTATAATTTCAAAAGCCTTGCCGTCCGGCGCCGCACTCTGCACCGCTTCCGCACCGCTCGGTATACAGCCCGCAAAAGCAATCATAATACCTATTACCGATGATAGTATTCTTTTTATCATTTTAAGCCTCCTTATTTAAATCGTCAACCTCGATAGTATCTGCTGCAACAATTTCAGAAGGACCGGCAACACCTCCGATAGTGCCTGTATTTGTACCATGGGGAATAAAACCGTTTTTCACTCCGCTGTTATAAACTCTCACAAGAGTTGCAATTGCCTGTTCTGTTGTGTATGCAGCCTTCGGAGCAAACTCGTTATTTCCGACGCCCTTCATAAATCCTAAATTGCTGATTATCTGAACAGAATCCGACGCCCAGTCGGAAATCTCGTCTATGTCTTCATACTCAAACCACATTTCCGTTGCTGCCATAGGAAAAAGCTTGTTCACCATACGAATTATAATTGCAGCAGCCTCTTCACGGGTAAGCAAATCATAGGGAGCAAACTCGGTTTCTGTTTTCTCGTTAATAATGCCCATTGTAAACAGAGCGGCAATTTTCTTATTATCGGTATCCTTAAAATCCTTCCTTGAATCTTCAATATCAACTCCGGCAGCACCGATTAAATTATAAATAAGCTCACAAAATCCTTCACGGGTAATCGGCTTTGCATAGGTATAGGTGTATGATTTATCCTTGTCTGTAATATTCAGCGCTGCTGCTTTTTCAACACTTTCAGCCGCCCAATCGCTCGGCTCAGAATCCCCGTGATATCCAAAGGAAGTGTCGGTAACATAAGTCGCGGAGGTAAAGTATTCATAGCTATAGCCATCTGTATCATTTCCATAATCTAAATGATACGTTTCCATCAGCTTTTGAACCGTATTGTTGTGAATCAGATTGCCGATTGCCTTTTCAATGCTGAGATATAATTTTTCTTTTTCAGTACTGACTGTCCCTTGATAAACAGCTTCAGATAAGCCATCCGGGAAAACAACAGCATAGCGGTCTGTTGTAATATGACCCGCGCTGTCTTTAATATTAACACATAAATACGGCGTAGAAAAATCAACTACCATTTCTCTTTCTTCGGTCATTGTAACAGCCGATAAGGCACAATCAATCCTGCCGTATGCTACTGACGGTATAAGCGCGTCAAAAGCCATATCCACAAATTCAATATCGTATCCGATTTCTTCACCTATGCATTTCATAAGATCAATATCAAAGCCTGTCAGAACATCGTTCTCATAATACTCAAACGGTTCATATCCTGCATTAATGCCTACTGTTATCTTAGCTTTTTTGGGTCCGTCAATGCCATCAGCAAAAGCCGATACCGGCATTGTAATAAGCAGCGCCGCCGTTAGAATAATTGATATTATTTTTTTCATAAATTTGTTCCTCCTTATTTTCACCGCTTTTTCTTCTTTGTCATAAATCCGATAACAAAACCTATTATAAATACAGCCAAAACTGCCGCTGCTCCGTAAATAATTTTTCCGGCAATCGGTGCTTCAAGAAACGGCAGGTCTGTTTTTTCTTCCTCCGAAAGCGTAAATTTTTTTAATTTTTCTAAATCGGCAGCCTTTATTGTATACTTCCCGTTTGGCATCCTGCTTAAATGCATTGCGTACTTATCAGCCTTGCAGTCATCGGTTATAAAAGCATATCCTTCAAAGCCGTTTACCGTGATATACATTCCGGACGGCATCGTTACGGTATCTACGTTTTGTTTTCCCAAAGGTACGTCCTCGATATCGGTAAGAATTATGCTGTCGGCAGCTTTGTAAAATTCATCTGTATCTGCTGTAAAAACATTTCCGTTATAATATATATTAATTTCTTCCGCAGCATCTTTGTTTACACCGATAAGCTCCGTCAGGGTTATATCTTCACCCTCAGCTGTCAATCCGATATTTTGATTATCGAGCCTCTCACGCTCCGCAGCTTCGTATTTGCCTTCGTTAAGGTATTCCTGAAAGCGTTTCCACATATCACCGGTAACATTTTTAAGCTTCAGAGTCTTTGTGTCATAGCTTGTAACGTCAAAAATATTCGTGGGATTATTCCCATCATACCAAGTAAAAAGGTATTGTTTGCCGGGAGTAACATCAATATCTCCGACAGCTTCTGCTTTTTGGTATGTAACACAGCTGCCGTCAGCTGTAACATCTCCCTTGATTTTCTTTGTGGGAATCACCTCTGCATAAGGGATTTCACCATCGGGCTGATAGGAAACCACTTCGCCGAAGAAAAGCTGTGCTTCATCAGAGTGAAGCAAATCCTCGGGTACGCTTCCGGCAAACGCCGTAATGGATAAACAAAAAAGCATCAACGCCATACTGAAGATACACATGTTTTTTTTCATTCCGAAAAACCTCCCATCTGTCGACAACCGTCAAAATTTTATTTTAATGTGAAGCTTAATATCATACAGACTATAATACCTGCTCCCAACACAAAACGACCTGTCTTTTGTCCAAACCTGTACCAATCACTCGGTTCACCGCCGTCTACATAAAGTCCGTGCCGAATATAATAAAACAGCATAGGGAAACGAATGTCTAAAAATAAGAACGCCGCAAAAATAATTATTAAGAAAAGCATGTAAAAATTTCCGCGAAACTCCTTTTTGCCAAGTGTCCATTTATACAGCTGATTGTTTGAAGGATATAATTCACTCTCCTTCGGGGGCTCATTTCCGGCACGTACACTGATATCAAAATCCATATCGCCGCTGCTGTCTCTTAACATATACTCATCTCCGAGCTGCACGGATTGTCCGGAAAAAATCAGCTCATTGTTTTTATATATCTTTACTTCATCCTGTACATTATCATTAATTATGTACTTGTTTTCCTTATTATTCACAGAAAATAAAATTTCGGTATCCTCAGCCTCCGTGCTCATTTTCATAAGATAATCCGCGTAATAATCAGAGCCTGCAAAGCTTCCGTCCTTTTGCCGATATAAAAAGGCATCTCCGTACCACAGCCCCGGCAAAAGCATTGCGTATATATACGCCGCAAATCCCGCAATGCCGAGAACACAGCATATAATTATAATATTTCGTTTTTTCATACTCGCCGCCCCCTAATTTCTTGAGCATTTTTCCGCGTCAATGGCAAGCGTAACCATCAAGGCATAGAGCGCATCAGCATCATTTGCCGTTTCAATGGAGTATGTATCCGTAAAGTTAAACAGCTCCTTGTTTATCACCGCAATTGTTCTGCCGGCTCTGTCAAGGATATTGTAATCCCATTCCAAAAAATTTCCCGAAACACTCCAGCCATTAAAATCTATTTCATAATGGGGCTTGAAAAAGCTGATTTTCTTTTGCAGCGAACCGATACACCTGTCACCCTCATACAATTCAAACCGGGGCATAAATGTAAGCACAACCTGCTTAACCGTTGCAATATGCTCACCGCAGCAGTTAAGGATATGCAGCTTATGCCCCCAGCTCAGCTTCCCTTCGACAGTAAAGACCGTATCACCGTTTTCATTGTAAATATCGTAGCTGTCAAACCACGAAAAAAATCTTTGTTTAAACAACAGCTTCATTAGTTCACCTGCTCTCGTAATATTTCGGCTTAACATACAGGGTATTATAATTATCATATATTACCATACCCGGTTTTGCGCCGTTTGGTTTTTTTACGTTTTTCACCTGAGTATAATCAACCGGAACCTGGTTTGAATCTCTGCCCTTTGAATAATATGCCGCAAGCTCTGCCGCCTGACGTATTGTGGTCTCCGGCACCTTCTTGTCAACACCAAGCTTAATTATTGTATGTGAGCCGTGAATAGCTTTTGTATGAAACCACAAATCGCCGGAATTTGCAAGCTTCAGCGTCAGATAATCGTTCTGAGTATTATTCTTGCCCACATAAATATCAAAGCCGTCCTCCGATATAAAATGCATAGGCTTCGATTCCGCAGCCTTTCTGTTCTTTTTATCCCTGCCGCGTTTGATATACCCCTCGCCCGCAAGCTCTGTCCGGATTGCATTTATGTCCGCCTCACCTGTGCAGTTTTCAACCGCTGCCAGTGTGCTTTCAAGATATTCAATGGTCTGGTCGTTCAAACGGGACTGCTGCGCAGCCTCCACCTCCGCTGTTTTTGCCTTCTGATACTTTTTATAATACCGCTGGGCATTTGCCGACGGCGTAAGTGACGGGTCAAGGGTAATTCTGACCACGCCCCCCTGCGGGTCATAATAATTCTGTACCTCCGCCGACGGTGCGCCCTCAGGAATATTGTACATATTCGCCGTTATAAGATCTCCGTATATTTTATACTGCTCCTTTTTCCCGGCGTCCGCCACTGTTTTAGTCAGAATTATCCTCTTTTTATACGCCCGCTCAAGCAAGGTATTAAGAAGCTTTGTCACTCCTGCACTCTTCTGCTTCATCCGCTCCAATGCGTCACGTCCGCTGTAAAAATCATCAAGTGCCCTGTTCATGGAATCGGTATATTCGACCTTCATAAGACCCCCGTATTGCCTTATATCAATGGCGCTGAACTCCATAATGCGCATAGCTCCGTCGTCCTTAATTATACATGGAGTAAACCTGTTTTCCGTAACGTTCTCCGCCATATCGCGCACTGCCTTTTCAAGGGGCTCCGTATTTTTCAGCTCTGAAAGCTTCATATCCGCGCAGCCATACGCGTTAAATATAATTTCCCGCGCCGTAAGCGGACTTATTCCCGAAATCTGTGAAATCAGCAGCTTGGATAACTGCTCACCGCCTGTGCCCTCATACTTCAGATGTCCTTTAAATTCAATCAGAGGCAGCTTATCCTGCTCCGGAGGAAATTCATATTGAAGTCCGGGAAGTACTTGCCTTACCGAGCTGACGCTGAAATCCACATGCTTAATACAGTCAATTATCTTCATGCTCTCGTTTGTAAGAATTATATTTGAATGTCTTCCCATTATTTCTACTATTAAATGACGGGTGGTAACGTCACCAAGCTCATCATAGCCCTCGGCATCAAATACTATTATTCTCTCAAATCCCGCCTGCCTGACGGCTGTAATTTTGCTGCCTCCGAGATGCTTTCTGAGCAGCATACAAAACATTGGTGCAGTAATGGGATTCTGCTTTTGCACCTCCGTAAAATGCACCCTCGGATGCGCAGAGCCGGCAGACAATACCAGCTTGAAATGCTCTGCATAGGTTCTTATGCCGAGAACAATCTCATCTCGCTCCGGCTGATGTATTTTATCAATTCTTCCGCCTGTAACAGCCTTGTTTATTTCTCCGGTAAGGCACTTTACCGCCACAGCATCAAGAGCCATTAATTCTTCACCTCATAATTTTATTAGTCCTGCCGCGATTTCAGACAGTCAAAGCTTTAATGTGTAATGTTAATATTATTTTATCGGTTCGGAAACATCAATACCGCCTATCTCGTCAACCTTTTTCCCGTCAATCAGAAGCTGAACGCTGTCTACGTTGTCAAGCTGAACAAGTGTTTTTACAATTGACAGGACAGCAGTGCCGGAATTTGATATACCGGAAACAGGTTCAAGGTTCACGAAGCATATTCCGTCTACCGTCTGCGCGGAAATAAGAACCATATCAGACGGCAGAGTGCGCTTCAGCTCCTTGCTGACCGGACCCTTTATAAGCGCATTTACTATATTCTGCTCAATAGAATCCGCTCCGGCGTCAATACTGCGCTGCTCCGCTCTCAGGGTTCCCGACGCCTTATCCTCATAATACAGCATACAATCATATGTCAATATTTCATGTTTTTCATCCCTCCGGCTTATATCCGAATCGGACAAAAAGTCCAGTTCACCTCCGTCAACGGCCTTTATGGGAGAATTATTTACGGTAACTCTTACTTCTTTTACACCGTAATACTGAGCTGCACTGCATACAGATTTTATGACGGCATATGCCCTCATTACATTTTTGTGAGGATTATCACACAGAAATTCGGCAGACATATCAATGCTGATACGATCTTCACTTTCAAAAGTAATTGTATTAACAGTGCAGTCCTTCGGCACAGGGCTTTTTTTGCCGCCTGCTGCTCTGTTGTCCCTCAGCAGATTTATAACCTGCAGCGGTATTTCATTTGCATCCGTAACGGGAATATAATTGTTATCGGCTATCAGCTCCGTTTCCTCATCGTTCAAAAAATACAACACAGCTGAAAGCTTGTCCTCGTCAGGCTTCAGTAAAAATACCAAGCCTGCAATAAGTGCCGCAGCGATAAAAATGACGGCGGCAATAAAAAGCCTTTTCTTCATCCTCTTCATCGCCTCCGTCTACTTTTTTATCTGCTCCGAACCAACAGGAAGCTTCATGACAAAACAGCTTCCGCCGTCAGGATTATCCTCTGCATACAGCTGCCCGTTATGGAGCAGCACAGCTTCCCTCGCGATAGAAAGCCCAAGACCTGTACCCCCGGTTTCTCTCGCTCTTGAATCATCAAGCCTGTAAAACCGTTCAAAAACACGTTCCTTGTACTCATCCGGTATTCCCTTTCCCGAATCATAAACACTGACTATCAGCTCTGTATCATCAACTGCGGCTGATACCTTCACAACAGAACCTATCTTTGAATATTTGATTGCATTATCAACAATGTTATAAACCGACTCCCATATTCTGTCGTAATCCATCATAACAGGCGGCATATCCTCCTGCAGTTCAAGGGTTACCGTAATATTCTTATTTACAGCCATAGGCGCAAGCTTATTTTTTATTCTCTGCAGCATCATGCCGAAATCCACAAGCTCCGGAGAAATCCGTCTTTCCTCCGAGTCAAGCTTTGAAAGCAGAAGAAGCTTTTCAATTATTCTTGTCAGCCTGTCAACCTCCTCGCTCAGATCGGATAAAAACTCCTTTACCATTCCCATATCGGGCGCCTCGGTAGAGGTTATGCTGTCACATATAAGCTTTATTGTTGCCAGCGGGGTTTTCAGCTCGTGGGACGCGTCAGAGACAAATTTGCGCCGCTTCGCCTCCAGATGCTCAAGCTCGGCGCACATATAGTTCATAGCGTCCGCCAGCTGATTCATCTCAACATTTTTCTGAGGCGCTATTCTTTTATCAAAGTTCCCCTTGGATATCTCCCGCGCGGTAGTAACAAATTCACTGAGCGGCGAGGTTACCATGTACCCCATCCCAACACTCAGAATTCCGATTATCATAAGGATTGCAATAAAAAATGCAGCAATACCCCAACTCAATGTAAAAATAAGCCGCTGAATACTTCCAAGCTCCTTAGTGAGATAAAATACACCGATTGCCTCACCGCCGTACTCTACCGGCACGGCTGCGGAAAGAATTTTTTTACCCTCGGCATTCTTTGTAATCTCCCCCTGCTGCCCGGAAAAAGCCTCCGACAAAAAAGAGCTTGTAAAAATCATTCCCTCGGCGTTGGCAGAACCGTTTGTGTCATACAAAACCTTTCCCGAGCCGTCAAGAAGAATACCGCGCAGACCTGTTCCTGCAAGACCTGACGAAATAATGCTGTGATATTCCTCCCTGTCGGGGTTTTCCGTCATGGTTTCGGAAACCACACGCGAAATAATGTTAGCCTTTGTAAAGGCATCCGTTATTTCATTATTGTAAAGACCTCTTGAAACAGTTACAACGATATAAATACCCATAAACAGAAATGCCGGAATAATAACTCCGAGATAAATACCCCCCGCTCTGAGCCTCATAGAAACGGGGAACCATTTTTTAATCTTTTCTGTAATAATATCCAACACCCCATTTAGTCTTTATATATTCCGGCTCGGCGGGATTGCTCTCAACCTTTTCCCTAAGCCTTCTGATATGGACATCCACAGTGCGCACATCGCCGGGGTAATCAAATCCCCATGCTATATCAAGCAGATTTTCACGGGTATACACCTTACCGGGATTCTTAAGGAAGAGCTCCAGCAAGTCAAATTCCTTACCGGTAAGCTCAATTGTTTTTTCACCGATGGTAACACGCTTAAAATTATAATCAAGGGTTATATCGCCCGAAACAAGCACCTTATCGCGATCGCCCTTCTTAACAGGGTTTATACGTCTTAAAATAGCCTTTATCCGTGCCGAAACCTCACGTATATTAAAGGGCTTGGTTATATAATCGTCAGCACCGTATTCAAGTCCGAGAATCTTATCAATATCCTCGCTCTTTGCGGTCAGCATGATAATGGGTACATTTGAGAAGCTGCGCACGCTTCTGCAGACAGATAACCCATCCATTTTCGGAAGCATCAAATCAAGAAGAATCAAATCGATTGAATCATCATGAGCAAGCCTTACCGCCTCCTCACCGTCAAAAGCGGTTTCGACAGTATAGCCCTCCTGTTCAAGATTATATTTTATGCCCTTAACAAGCAATTTTTCATCATCAACAACAAGTATTTTCATAAATCCATCCCAGCTCCCTTTAAATAAAAATCATCGCTGTATTTATTATATATTATTTGCGGTATTTTTGCAATAGGAAATTTATAAATTTTTACATAAATTTATCGTCATTTTTTGACTTTAATTCTAATTAGAGTAAAATCAACGAAAAAAACGGAGCAGCTTTTAAAAGCTGCTCCGTACACATAATTATTATTCCTGCTCAGCAAGCTTAACAAGCTTTTCATACTTCTTAGCTGCGTTGTCAACTGCCTTTTCAAACAATTCCTTTGCTCTTTCAGGATTTGAACGTGCAAGTGAATTATAACGAACTTCACCCATGATAAAGTCCTCATAGCTTGCAGTAGGCTTCTTTGAATCAAGCTGGAACGGATTCTTGCCCTCAAGTACAAGTCTCGGATCAAAGCGGAACAGGTGCCAGTAACCGGCAGCAACCGCTTTCTTCTCCTCAGTCTGAGCAATGCTCATTCCGCCCTTAATACCATGATTGATACAGGGAGCGTATGCAATTATGATTGAAGGACCGTTATAGCTTTCAGCCTCATGGAATGCTTTCAGACACTGATTATAATCTGCACCCTGAGCAACCTGAGCAACATATACATATCCATAGCTCATAGCAATCGCTGCAAGATCCTTTTTCTTTACTTCCTTACCGGCAGCAGCAAACTGAGCAATAGCGCCTGTAGGAGTAGCCTTTGAGGACTGACCTCCTGTATTTGAATAAACCTCTGTATCAAATACGAGTATATTTACATCCTCACCGGAAGCGAGTACATGGTCAACACCGCCGAAGCCGATATCATATGCCCATCCGTCACCGCCGAATATCCATACAGATTTCTTAGCAAGATAATCCTTGTCAGCAAGAACATCCTTAGCTTCCTCGGAATTAACGGCAGCAACAGCCTTTATAAGCTCATCAGCTGCAACCTTGTTGCACTTGCCGCAATCCTTTGTTTCCATAAACTTATCAAATGCAGGCTTAACTGACTCATTTGCATCAGCAACAGCCTTTGCCTTTTCAATTACGGATTCACGAAGCGTATTCTGTGCAAGGAACATACCGTAACCAAACTCAGCATTATCCTCAAACAGGGAATTTGCCCATGCAGGACCAAAGCCCTTATCGTTTGCAGTATAAGGAGTTGAAGGTGATGAACCGCCCCAGATTGATGAACAGCCTGTTGCGTTTGCAATATACATTCTGTCACCGAAGAGCTGTGTTACAAGCTTAGCATAAGGTGTTTCACCGCAGCCTGCGCAAGCTCCTGAGAATTCAAGATAAGGCATCTTGAACTGTGAACCCTTAACAGTTGTATCCTTGAACTTCTCAAGAACATCAGCTTTAGGCTGAAGGCTGATACCGTAATTGAAGTTAGCCTGCTCGTCCATCTGAGAATCAAGGCTGTTCATAACAAGTGCCTTCTCACCCTTGAAGCCCGGACATACATTTGCACATGAACCGCAGCCCGTACAGTCAAGTACAGATACAACAATTGCAAAATAGTAACCGTCCATCTGCTTCATGCCGACATACTTCATACCCTCGGGAGCATTCTTAGCCTCCTCCTCTGTAAGAACAGCAGGACGGATACAAGCATGCGGACATACATATGAACAGAAACCGCACTGAATACAATTTTCTTTCTTCCATACAGGCACATCAACAGCGATTCCGCGCTTTTCAAATGCAGCAGAACCAAGAGGTACCTGACCGTTTACATACTTTTCAAATGAAGATACAGGCAGCTGCATTCCCTTGAAGGAGTTGATGGGAACGAGTATGTTGTTTACATAATCAATGAGATCACCCTCGCCCTCATGAGAAACCGTAAGATCCTCAGGCTCAGCATTTTTCCAGCTTTCGGGAACGTCAACCTTAACAACCTGTGCTGCACCGGCGTCAATTGCGTCATGGTTCATCTTAACGACAGCGTCACCCTTCTTGGAGTATGAAGCTGTTGCAGCATCCTTCATATATTTAATAGCGTCATCGGCAGGGATAATATCGGCAAGCTTAAAGAATGCCGACTGGAGAACTGTGTTGATTCTTGTTCCGAGTCCGATTTCCTTACCGATTTTAACACCGTCTATTGTATAGAACTGAATGTTGTTGTCAGCGATATATTTCTTAACCTGACCGGGGATATGCGTTTCAAGCTCTTCAGCATTCCAGCCGCAGTTTAAAAGGAATACTCCGCCGGGCTTGATATCGCTTACCATATCATACTGTCTGATATAGGAAGCCTTGTGACATGCAACAAAATCAGCCTTATTGATAAGATATGTTGATGTTATCTTTGAACTGCCGAAACGCAGATGTGAAACAGTAAGACCTCCGGATTTCTTTGAATCATAATCAAAGTATGCCTGAACATACATGTCTGTATGGTCACCGATAATCTTAACGGAGTTCTTGTTAGCACCAACGGTACCGTCAGCACCAAGACCCCAGAACTTACAGCTTGTTGTTCCGGCAGGTGTTGTATCAGGATTTTCATCCGTGGGAAGTGAGAGATTTGTAACATCATCATTGATACCGATTGTAAATCTCTTTTTGTCTGCATTCTTATAAACCGCAATAATCTGAGCAGGTGTTGTATCCTTTGAACCCAGACCGTAACGTCCGCCGCAGATTTCCGCATTTGCGAATTCTGAGCCGGCGAGTGCAGCAACAACATCAAGATAAAGAGGCTCACCGACAGAACCTGATTCCTTTGTTCTGTCAAGAACACTGATTTTCTTAACTGTCTTCGGAATAGCATTGATAAATGCTTCTGTTGAGAACGGTCTGTACAGACGAACCTTGATAAGTCCGACCTTGCCGCCGTTTGCGTTGAGATAATCAACTGTCTCCGCAATTGTATCACAAACAGAACCCATAGCTACAATAACCTGCTCGGCATCAGGTGCACCGTAGTAGTTAAAGAGCTTGTAATCTGTTCCGATTTTTGCATTAACCTTGTCCATATATTCCTGGCAAAGAGCCGGAATTGCTTCATAATATTTATTAACAGCCTCTTTTGCCTGGAAAAATACATCAGGATTCTGAGCTGTTCCGCGCTGTGCGGGATGCTCAGGATTGAGACTGCCGCGTCTGAAAGCGTCGATGGCATCCCAGTCAACCATCTCAGCCAAATCGTTGTAATCCCAGCATTCAATTTTCTGATATTCATGAGATGTTCTGAAACCGTCAAAGAAATGAAGGAAAGGAATTCTTCCCTTAATTGTTGTAAGATGAGCAACAGCACCCAAATCCATAGCCTCCTGCGGATTTGATGATGCGAGCATTGCAAAGCCTGTCTGACGGCATGCCATTACGTCCTGATGATCTCCGAAGATTGACAATGCATGAGAAGCGAGAGCACGTGCAGAAACATTAAATACGCACGGGAGAAGCTCTCCTGCAATCTTGTACATGTTAGGAATCATCAGCAGCAAGCCCTGAGAAGCTGTATAGGTTGTGGTAAGAGCTCCTGCTGTCAGAGAACCGTGTACCGTACCTGCGGCGCCGGCCTCAGACTGCATTTCTGCAACCTTGACTGTTCTTCCGAAAATATTTTTCATTCCGGCAGCGGCCCACTTGTCTGTGACCTCTGCCATTGTTGATGATGGTGTGATGGGATAAATTGCGGCAACGTCTGTGAAAGCATATGATGCATATGCCGCAGCATTGTTACCGTCCATTGTCTTCTTTTTTCTTGCCATCGGATTCGCCTCCTAATTTATTTGTACCTTCCCAACCGCTTTACGGAATTGGGGCAACTGCACCGGATAAACACAACATAACCGGCATAAGCAGCATATGATAAACATACGTATATATCATATCACTTTTTCAAAAAAAAATCAAGAGTAAAGCCAAATATTTTAATGATTTTTCTGTTTTTTTAGTTATATTACAGAAATATAACATAGTCATTGTATATTTTGTATATTGCATTCAATATACATAGCTGCGGAAGCAGCTTGGGGCATTGTAATTGCCTCATCATATTCTTTTATTTTATCGAATT
This sequence comes from Clostridia bacterium, assembly GCA_017935675.1. Taxonomy (GTDB): domain Bacteria; phylum Bacillota; class Clostridia; order UBA1381; family UBA1381; genus RGIG9115. The sequence continues at coordinate 21,393 of JAGBHE010000073.1, forward strand.
AGCAGTTATGGTCTTTGAATACGGGTTATAGCTGTAGCCTATAATATCATCCGTGTTGGGCTCGTTGCCGAAATCGTAGGTGTATTCCGAAAGCGGAATATATTCCTCCGAATTATATATCTCAGACTTAACATTACTTGTGTCATAGCCCTTTTTAGCCATGTCTGATGCCTTCACATAATCCGCCGAGCCTATCGAGTAAAGCGGAATATCGCTGCCGTCAAGCGTTAAGGTGTAGTCGCTCTCTGCAACACGGCTTGCTGCCCTGTTGTAGGATTCTGCGTCAAGGGGTGTAACGTGCATACTGTTAAGCTCCAGCTTCTTGTAGTCGCGGAAATTATCTTCAATGTCCAGATTCTTAAAATAAAGGTAATTGCCGTCCTCGGAGAAAATCGGATCGCTCATGCAAATATCATATCTGCGCGCGATTGAGTACACGTCATAGATAAGACCGTTTTCAAGAGCGACATAATACCAGCTCGCTTTGCCGCCGTGCATAATGCCGCCGAAGTCCTTTATCGAAAGCAGTTTATTGCCGCTGTGCATTACGCGGCAGTAATACGGCTGCCATAAGCGAGCGTCAAGAACTACCTTTTTCGCGTCATCCGGAGTGCCGAACTGCTTCTGAGAGGTGTTCAGCGACAAAAGACGTTTTGAATTATCGTAATTGTAGGTCATGAGATACGGGTATCTTGCAAAATTCGAAAGACGCCCCATATCGCCGATGACTTCGACCTTTGCAGCCATTTTACCGTCAATCGCATATGCGGGTACGCTTTCGCCGTTCACAACCGCTGTTATATCTGTATCGTAATAATATCCTGCCGTGCCGCCGACGGTTCCGCGGTCTACATGAGGATAAAATTCGCTTGAAGGCTCACCGGTTTTTGTCAGAAACACGGTTCTGATATTGTCGTTATAGTAGAGCGTGAAGCCGTACGGCTCCAAATCCTCCAATGCAATCAGTGTTTCGCCGTCAATACTGTAGCTTTGGATATCGCGTCCGTCAACCTGTGTGAGTATGTCGGTAGTGTAGATTGTTCCGGCAATATCGCCGACTGCCGCTGATGCTGATACTGCACCGAAAAGCATAATTGATGCCGATGCTGTTAATGCTGTGAGTAATAATTTTTTCATAGCGCAAACTCCTTTTTTTTAAAAAACATAATGTATACATTTTTAATTATACTACAAAAAGCATGAATTTTCAACAAAAAGTTACGATTTTTCAAAAGCTTTTTCAATTTTTTGTTTTTAGATATTTTGTATATTGCGCTCAAGATACGCAACAGCGGAAGCGGCTTCGAACATCTCTCCGAGTATGCCGGCAATAATTTTATTGTTAAGCACCTCCGCATCGGAATTAAGAATCGCTCTCGCAAGGCAGGCTGCTTTTTCACCGTCGCTCCATTTAAGTATTTCAAAAATATTATTATGAACCGGGGCTGCGTGAAAATGTTCAATCACCAGCTGCGCAAGCTCCGAAAGCTTATAAATTCTCATGCAGTCTATTCCGAAATATCTTGCTGCCGATTCAATGCCGCGGATTGTCCCCTCACTAAGTCTGCGCTTTTGCAAAAGATAATCAACTGCATGGAATGAATATCTGCCGCCCATACAAAGACCAAATGCCTTAAGAGCGTCATAATAGCCGAGCTTTTCCATTTCCATTATCCCGTCATGGTTAAAGTCAAGATTCCCCACAATATCCTCACCGCATTTTACGGTAATAACATTACAGCCGGCAGTGCCGGACTTTTTTGTGATTCCGAAACCCCCGACTTCTACCGAAATAATATCGCTGCAGCCCTGCTCAATAAGCATATTGACAGGAAGATTATTTGCCACGCCTCCGTCAATGTACAGATTATTTTCTATATTTCTTATCTGAAATCCCGGGAAACATGCGCTCGCAAGAATATAATCAACAAGCATTCCCTCCGGTATATCATTTAAAAAAAACTGCTTTTCTGCCTTGCCCGAAATGCAGTATGTAGCAAGTCCGAACAGTGTTGTGCCGTTTCTGATTTTTCCTTCGTCAACTATCCCGTGCAGAAGATCTTCAAAAGGGGTTATATCAAGACCCTTCTTCCTGCATATTTCTCCGATTATCATTCCTATATTTCTGATATCAAGAATATTATGCGGCTGAGGCACCTTTTCCGGAAGTGCTATAATATCGCTTATGGAAATATCATGCCAAAGCTCAGACAGCTTGTCAATATCCCCCTGGGCAAAAAGCGCCCCGTTTACTGCTCCTATCGATGTACCGACAACGCATTTTACAGGAATATTCAGCTCTCTTAAAGCTCTGAAAACACCCACATGATACGCGCCCTTTGTACCTCCGCCCTCAAGTGCAAGACCCCACATAATTATCCTCCTTCCGCGCTGCCGAGGCAGCCTCATAAATATTAAAAAACCGCTGATTAATCAGTACTTCCTAAAAAAAGACTGCCGAAATTTCGGAAAAATATCGGCAGTCGTATTTTTATCGCAGCTCAGTTTTTCGGTCTGAAAAATGAGGGAACATTTATGCTTTCCATTCCCGGCTTGAGCTTTCTTGTAAATATTGCATCATCATCTCCCGAGCTTCTGTTTGTTCTTGAAAACTCTGAGATATCACGCCTTTGTGTATGAGCTGATGTATCTCCCGGCTTTTTTGCCGAAACATCAAGACCTGTTACTATCAATGTAACCTTAATTTCATCCTTCATGCTTTCATCAACAGCAGTGCCGAGAATAATATTCGCATTTTCAGACACCTGCTCCTGAACAATTTTTGAAACCTCTCCCATGTCAACAAGTGAAAATTCAGTTCCGCCCGTCACATTGAGAAGTACGTTGGCAGCACCGGTAATATTCGTATCAAGCAGCGGACTTTCTATAGCGTTTCTTACAGCGTCCTGCGCCGCATTTTCTCCCTTTCCGATACCGATTCCCATATGTGCAATTCCGGAATCCTTCATAATTGTCCGCACATCCGCAAAGTCACAGTTCATTATACCGAGCTGAGTAATAACCTCAATTATACCCTGAACACCCTGGCGAAGCACATCGTCAGCAAGCTTAAAGGAATCCTCTATTGTTGCTTTCTTGTCCGCAATTTTGAAAAGCCTGTCATTCGGTATTGTAACGATTGCATCAACCTTATCACTAAGCTGCTTAAGCCCTTCTTCAGCATTCTTCATGCGCTGCGGTCCTTCAAAGAAAAACGGTTTTGTTACAACGGCAACCGTAAGTATGCCAAGGCTCTTTGAAATCTCAGCAATTACCGGAGCCGCACCCGTACCTGTTCCGCCGCCCATACCGGCTGTTATGAAAACCATTTCCGTATCCTTCAAAAGGTTTTTAATTTCCTCTTTTGTCTCCTCAGCAGCCTGTCTTCCGATCTCAGGCTTTGCACCTGCACCGAGTCCGCCCGTAAGCTTTCCTCCTATCTGAAGAACTGTAGGGGCCTTAACATTGCTCAGCTGATGAGCATCAGTGTTAATGCATATAAATTCAGCCTTTGTAACACCGGCTTCAATCATTCTGTCAACAGCATTATTTCCGCCGCCGCCGATGCCGATAACCTTAATTCTCGCACCCTCTATAAAATTATTATCCTCTTCCATGTCGATAGGCATAACACATATCCTCCTTCGTAATTTTTCCGCTCGCCGCAGAAGCATACTATTATTAATCTATTTTACTATGTTTTCACAAAGTATTCAATAGCTTTTACAAAAGTTCTTGCAAAATAACCAAATATTTTTTAACAAACTTTCAAATGTAATATAAAATGCAATTGTGCAAAGTGTCACTATGATGTAAATCTGGCTTTTCCGGGTGTTGACAAATCCATAGTTCCATGGTCATTTGCGGAAAAGCTTGAATTATTTACCGATGCTTTGAAAAGTCTGAGCTTCTGCTCAAGATCTATATCGGACCCGCAAATAACCTTTATTCTTCCGTCATATTCAAAATTTATTTCATAATACTCCAGAAGCTCAACAGCGGTTATATGTTCAAAAACTCCTATTCTCCTGACTATTTCAAAAAATTTTTCAAGCTCGGCAACAGCCTCGGAATCGGAGCTTATCTGCTCCGCCGATTCAAAATAAGAAGTAAGCTCCGGCAAAGCCTCCGGCTTGTCCTCCCGCTGCTCAAGAACAATGCAGTTTTTATCTATAATGCTGTAACCCGTCTCGGTTTCATAAAATGCACACGGCTCTTTTTCCTCGATAACAATGGTAACAGCTGCCGGGAAATACTTTTTCCTGATATCAACGCTTTTAACATATGAAATAGCAGTAAGTCTCTTTTCAACCGAAGAATTACTTATCTTAAAGAGATTTTCTCCGCTGATATCCGACAGATATTCATTTAGGCTCTCGGTGCTTATTCTGTTATTTCCTTCTATTACTACGCTCCTTATATTAAACAGGGGCGTCAGAAAAAGAACGATAAAAAAAACAATTGCAATTGCTGAAATCAGAAGTATGCTTCGATTAATAAACATCCTGCGGCGTCTTTTCTTAAGACGCCGCATATGACGTTCACGTATCTGATGTTCTTCTCTGTTGCTGAGCCTTCTGTTCATAACAGGCTGACCGTTCATTGCTTTAACCATTCCTTTCCGCTGCACCTTGCATCCGCAGGGGAATCAAAGTACATCTGTGTTTCATGGTCCATAGGCGGATAACAATACAGAATCGTTTTAATTGATTCTTGCGACATGCGCTCCGCACATGGAAAGATTTTTCTCAAATCCCTCGTAACCTCTGTCTATGTATTCCGCATTCATAACGGTTGTTGTTCCCTCAGCGCCGAGAGCTGCTGTCACAAGAGATGCGCCGCCGCGGAGCTCTCTCGCCTGTACCACTGCACCGTGCAGTCTTTTTACGCCGACTATCACAGCAGTTTTCCCGTCAACTCTGATATCCGCACCCATACGAAGCAGCTCCTCCGCATTCTGGAACCTGTTTTCAAATATTGTTTCTGTTATAACACCGGTTCCGGATGCCGTGCAGCCAAGCGCGAGAAAAGGCGACTGCATATCGGTCGGAAAGCCGGGATACGGCATTGTTCTGATAGTTCCGAAAGCTTTAAGCCGCTTTCCTGCCGACATATAAACAGAATTTTTCTCCTGCCTTATTTTAGCTCCCATTCCCGACAGACATGACAAAGTAGACGTCATATCTCCCGGATTGGTATTTTTCAAAAGAATTTTCCCCCCGGCAGCACCGCAGCAGGCAAGATACGTACCGGCAGCAATTCTGTCCGGCATAACCGTATAATCAACCCCGTACAGCCTTGCACTGCCTTCAATTTCAATCGTGCTCGTTCCGGCTCCGCTCACTTTGGCACCCATACGCCGCAGGAAGCTTTGCAGATCGACAATTTCCGGTTCTCTCGCCGCATTTGTTACAACCGTTGTACCCTCAGCGCAGACTGCGGCAAGCATAATGTTTTCCGTAGCTCCCACGCTTGGGAAATCAAGGTGTATGTGCGCTCCGGAAAGCTTCTCCGCCCTGCATAATATATATCCGTGCTCCTCTGTTATTTCAATACCTAAACGCTCAAGAGCCTTCATATGAATATCTATAGGTCTTATCCCGATTTCACAGCCTCCAGGCATACTGACAACCGCCTCGCCGCAGCGGGCAATTATCGCACCGAGAAAAATAATCGATGATCTCATCTGCCTCATAAGACTGTCTTCAATCGTGAATTTATCCATAGGCTCCGAATCCACAACAAGAGTATTTCCGAGAGGCACAACTCTGCAGCCAAGCGCTCTCAGTACATCAACAGTCTTTTCGACATCACGAAGCCTCGGACAATTATGTATCACATTTTTACCGCCGTTAATAATTGTGGCGGCAAGAATCGGGAGCACGGCGTTCTTCGCTCCCTGAACACATATCTCACCCTCAAAGGAGTAACCGCCTTCAATGCAAAAGCCACTCACAACTCAACACTCTCCAATCATACAAAATATACCTTATCATATGACAGGAACTGTATTTGTGTTACCGAATGACTCCGGCACATGTCTGCACAGCTACTATTGTACCACAAAAAACTTCATTTTTAAAGACTTTTTTATAAAAAAACATAGAAAATTTACAAATTTGTATTATTGTTAAAAAATGGCATTACGTATATGTTAATTTTTACTAAAAAACCGCCCGCCGCTTCGGTGCGGCTGACGGTTCATACTCTCAGTCCTCGGACTCAGGCTCGTCATCACTGTCGAATTCAAGCTCAATTTCCTCATTGCAATGAGGACATATTATTCCGTTGTCGATGTCATCAAAATTAATAAGAACATCCTCACCGCAGTTGGGACACTCTATTTCAAAAAATTCATCATCGTTCTCATTTTCATCATCGTCATCATCGTTCAGCTTTGAAAAAAAGTCATCCGCGTCATCGAAATCAGCGTCTTCTTCGTCATCATAATCCTCAGAGCCGTAAAGCTCCAGATCATCCTCAATCACATCAAGCTCACTTGCAATTTCATCGCAGTTACATTCAATATCTCCGACCTTTTCCGCAAGGTCATTCAGAATATCGATAATTTTCAGGAGAACCTTTCCCTCACTGCTCTTTTCGTCCAGCTTAAGTCCGTCTGCATAACCTTTCAGATACGAAATTTTTTTATAAATATCATGCATGCGCTTCACCCCTTTTAAAGCAGGACACCGCCTGCTTTCGCGGCAATGCCCGTGATTTGTTCCGAATATGCCGTAAAACTCTCCGGCACAGCCTTAAACTCTTTCCATATACTCGCCGGTTCTTGTGTCAACCCTTATAATGTCTGAGCCGTCAACGAACAGCGGCACCTGAATAACAGCGCCTGTTTCAAGAACAGCAGGCTTTGTTGCTCCGGTTGCGGTATCTCCCTTAAAGCCCGGCTCCGTTTCGCTGATAGCAAGCTCAACAAAAGTCGGAGGCTCTATTCCGAAAACGTTTCCTTTATATGAAAGTATTTTGCAAACCATGTTTTCCTTTACAAACTTAAGAGCGTCTCCTATCTGGTCCTTGCCGATGGGAAGCATATCAAAGGTTTCTTGGTCCATGAAGTAATAAAGGTCTCCGTCATTATAGGAATACTCCATATCCTTTCTTTCAATGTGCGCTTTCGGCATCTTTTCCGTGGGTCTGAAGGTTTTTTCAACCACACCGCCGGTTATAACATTTTTAATCTTAGTTCTTACAAAAGCGGCTCCCTTGCCCGGCTTAACGTGCTGAAACTCAACAACCTGATATACGTTTCCGTCAAGCTCAAAGGTAATACCGTTCCTGAATTCACCTGCTGTAATCATATTAATCCTCCTACGTAATAAAGGGTGATACAAAGCACCCCCGAATATATATATTATATTTTAATATATTTTTAAAAAAAATTCAAGGTTTTTATAAAAAAATAAATATATTTTTTTTATATTGCCACAAATTAATGCTTTTTTAATAAAAACCTCCTGCATTTTCTATGTAAAATGTACATAAAAATGTGTTGTGTACTTATTTTAATTTTAAAAATATTGTTATCACGAAAACATTTTTATTAATTTGATATATAGTTGACTGTTTTAAATCGGAGCAACGCTCCATCAAGCTCGCTTGAAATGGAGCTTGTGAACGATTGCAACCCGTGCAGGGAGCATTAGCTCCTCAGGGTTTCAGTAGGAGATTATAACTCCTACTGAAATTCTGAAGTGGAACCCGCCGCCTTAGAGGCGGGGGACATCTGCACGTAGGTTATAGTGAATACTTGTAATATTTCTACATATACTACTTATAATCACGTAAATTGTCATATTTTCTACTTGATTAAACAAATAAAAACAGTTGACAAACATACTTGTTTTGATATATAATATATTCATAGAAATATGGGAGGTAATTTATTATGCCATTTAATATAGACATAATAAACTCTATCATTGATGAGGCACGAGAACATTCGCACGAATTGCCATGGATAGAGTTTAAGCATAATAATATCAATCCACAGGAAATCGGAGAGTATATCAGTGCTCTGTCAAATACCGCAGCGTTATTCAATCAAGAACACGCTTTTATGATATGGGGTATTGATGATGAAACACACGAAATTCTCGGAACTACATTTGATCCGCAATCTGAAAAAGTTGGCAACCAAGGACTGAGCTTATGGCTCGGCACACAGATCGAACCGCAGGTACAGTTTTATTTTCATAAAACCATATCGGAAGATAAAAATCTTGTTTTGCTTGAAATCGGCCGTGCTTTTCCAACCCTGTTAAATTCAAAGGTATTGATTATATTAGAATTGATTCTCACAAGAAAAAGTTAAAAGATTTTCCGGATACCGAAAGAGAATTATGGGCTGTATTCTCAAAAAAGCCTTTTGAAGTAATGGTTGCTATGGAAAATGTTTCAGAGGATTTTATTTTACGTGAATTGGACTATTCTTCATATTTTGAAATGCTTTCCATTGATTTACCAAGTGATAAATCCGGAATTATCGAAGCTCTTGAATGCGATAATATGATTGTAAAAAGCGAAACAGGACATTACAATATCACAAATTTAGGTGCAATACTTTTTGCAAAACGTCTTTCGGATTTTCCGTTGCTTGAACGCAAGGCGGTCAGAGTGATAAAATACGAAGGTGCTGACAGAGTAAGTGCGGCAAGCAAAGAACAAATTGGCGGAAAAGGCTATGCAAGCGGATTTGAAGGTCTGATTGATTATATTAATAATCTTTTGCCAAACAACGAAATATTAGGTAAAGCAATTCGCAAGGTAGTACCTATGTATCCGGAGATTGCTGTAAGAGAATTAGTTGCAAACGCTATCATTCATCAGAATTTCTTTATGCAGGGAACCAGTCCGATAATTGAAATCTTTAATGACAGGCTGGAAATAACAAATCCCGGGGCACCGCTTATTGACAAAGCAAGATTTGTTGATCATCCGCCTGTGTCCCGAAATGAAAAGCTTGCGTCTTTCATGCGTCGAATAGGAATATGCGAAGAGCGCGGAAGCGGATATGACAAGGTTGTTTTTCAGACCGAATATTATCAACTTCCCGCACCGGAAATAGAAATATACAACGACCATACAAAAGTAATACTTTATGCGCATAAGGATTTTGCAAAGATGAGTAAGGACGATAGATACCGTGCCTGCTATCTTCACGCTTGCCTCAAAAGAGTAAACCGAGATGTAATGACTAATTCTTCTCTGCGTGAGCGATTTAATATTGACAGCAAAAACAGTTCTATGATATCAAGACTGTTAAATGAAACTTGTGCATTGGGACTTATAAAAATCGCTCCCGGTTCAACATCGGACAAAAACAGAAAATACCTCCCATTTTGGGCATGAGTTTGCTTGACCGGTAGTTGACTGTGAGGCAATACTATTTTTAGAAATTCGCACAACAGCTGCATTTTGCCCATTTTGCTTTACTTGACTCATAGTTGACTGACTGTGAGTTTCATATTTAGTTTGTCAGCTTTGCATTTTAGCCGGGCTGACAATTTTGTTTATCCGCCATTTGTGGATAAACACCATAATAAATTTACATAAATAAATATATTTTTTTCAAATTGCCACAATTAATGATTTTTTAATAAAAACTTCCTGCATTTTCTATGTAAAATGTACATAAAAATCAACGCCGGAAACAAACACTCCATGAGTGTTCGTTTCCGGCTGCCGCTGTTACTCCCTTGGAATTATTACGAGAATATCAGTAATTTCCCCGTCAAGAACCTTAAAGAATGCATAATTAGCTGCATATACGCTATCGATCTTGCTCCAGTTATAAACATCTGTCCTCATATCCTCTGAAAGGTATTTCTGAGAATCAGGAACAATTGTCTTTATGATATTACCTGTTGCACCGGGAGAAAGTCTGCCTGAATCAGATGCATTCTTGTTATTGTAATCATATACATACACATTTACATCACTTGCAAGTGAGAATTCAGCTATATCATCAGCTGCTGAATAATATTCCCAATTCCCAACCCTCGTTGCCCGATCACCCTTGCTGTCGTAGCAACTAATAGCAGCTCCGGTATTATTCTGGTTAATCTTGGCAATTGTTACCGAAGAACCGTTCTTGTCAATTATAGCACCAAATGCAACTCTTGCCCATCCGTTAGATGTAGCAGTTGTAGATTCATCCCACTTCGCTATACCTGATTTGATGTAGAAGTCTGTAAGCCTATTCTTAGGATCTGTTGCATATTTACCATTAACTGTTGCATAAGCATCAGCATAGCTTACTGAATCATCTGCCGGATCAAGACCATCATAGATAACCTGAATATCTGTAACAACACCATCACCATCTACACCGTAAACAACTACATCACCTCTCTTGGCGTTGAAGTTCGTTAAAGCTTCATCAAGGTAAAGCATTTTCTTCTCACCATTACAGTCTGCACTATATACAGTAATTGTTGTTCTTACAGAACCGTCAGGCTCATATACCGCCTCGCTTACAGAGTCAATGACAGCAAAATGCGTGGCAACGTTGATAGAAGAATTACCCTCAAGGATAATAACAAATCTGTAATAACCGTCAGTGCTCTTATCAACACCAAGAACTGAATACTCTTCACCGTCTATAAATGAAGCAAGTGAAGCAGCTTTGATGTCTGATGCTGTGTATGTAGGTTGATTATAGATATCTGTCAAATCAACAACTTGTGTTGAC
>JAGBHE010000074.1 GCA_017935675.1 Clostridia bacterium
ATATCCGCACATAGAATCTGTTCTTGTGGTGCCTTATATTAACCGCGGCTTTGACAAGGATTTATATGACTGCTCGGAGTATCCGCCGCTTGAGAATGTGCCTATGAGGTTTGCTATTCTGAAGCGGAATGAATGGATGGTAAGAAGTGCAGATGTTATTGTTGCATATATATCACATGATTGGGGCGGTGCCGCGAAAACGCTGAGTTATGCCCATCAAAAGAAAAAAAGAATAATTAATATATTTGCGGAATAACAAAATATGAACACAAGGGGACGGTTCTCTTGTGTTCTTATCAAATGAAAAAACGGTTGATTTCTAACACAAGAGAACCGTCCCCTTGTGTTCTGTATAGGCGGAAAGACAGGTTTAATCAAGCCTTGCTTTAGCTGCAATCTCATAATTCATGGTCTGATTTTCCTTTAAAAGCCGGATTACTGTGTGACCGCTGCTGTTTTTATAGGTCGGTGCCCTGCCGCATCTATGACCGTTTGAATCTAAGATATACACATCATAATCAAACGCTGTTTTGATTACAGCCTCCCCGACAATAGGCTCACACAATGTGGGGTATGTTCCTCCCTTCAGGAACTTCGTTCCGTCGCGGCGAAGTACCTGCCCTGAATTCCATACCTGTCCCACCGTTGTAAGCAGCATGCTGCCGCTCTCGCAGATAGGCTTATCATCAAGCGAATTAACAACAACCGTAGCATATTTATTTTCTATGGTTATATCTATATCCTTCAATACTGCGGAGGATGCATAGCCCTCTTTTGTTCCTGTTACCGCCTGAGTTTTGTCCGTGTTCACCACAAACGCCCTGTCATTATCATTATTGCCGGAAGCCAGATTAAAGGTGAGCTCACCTGTCACGGAATTGTATATTCTGTCTCCGTTCCAATCCGCCTCCGCCTGTGCTTTTACGGCTTCATCTTTATACTCCTCCGGTATGGATTCCGGATTTTCAAGAACTATTCCGGTTTTCCCTGTCATAAGATACTCTCCGGGTCTCGGCGTATTCAGAATACTGTGTACTCTGCCGCTGTAATCAAAATAATATCCTCTGTCTGCCTCCGTCACATCACCGCGCCTGTAAATTATAGCCGCCGCTGCAGCCATTGCTTTTCTTGCAGGGTGACACTCCATTGAAAAGAAATCTTCAATGCAGACTTCATTATTCGCATACCTGTCGGAAATCAGCTTATCCGTTTCCGTATACTGAAACAAAATCGGATACCATCCCTGCATACTGCTGACCGCCGACATAAGCAGCATTCCCTCGCTTATGGAAGGCATGGGATCGCTGACGTTCCACTCCGAAATTACACGGGGCTTGCCGTAGAGAGATTTCCCCGCTATTTTGGCAATAAATCCGAGATATTCATTATCCAGCATTGACCACGGTGCATCACATCTGACCGGGTATTTAAGTTCCCATCCGCCTGACGGGTGACTTAAATAATGATGACTGTCAATAAAATCCGTGTTGCGGTTTGAATAAACCATGGAAACCTCATTGGCGTATGCTTCAGGCTCCCATGCTGTACAGCCCGTAATTGGGCATTGCACACCTAAGCTCCTGAGATAATCAATTCTGCCCTCAAAATATTTTTCCTGAACCTCTGTAAGAAAGCCCGTTGTGTCAGTCCTTCTCTGTGTGCTGCAGCTGCCGATGCTTTTGCGGCCTACAACCTCAACCGAACTATCTGATATAGTCTCTCCGCTTGCAAGCCCTTTTTTACCGGTCTGTGCCCATGCCGCCGCAAGCTCTTCCTCAGAGCTGTACTTTTTCTTCAGCCATTCTGAAAATTGCCTTTTCAATTCGGTATAATATCTTCCGTTATTATCAATATTCAGCTCAGCCGCCCCGACAAGCGAGGTCTCATTGTTAAGCTCAACCATTGCCAAAGCCGGATCACTACCGATTGTATACCCTGTGTATGGATTTTTGAAGTTCATAAGCATCCTGCTGTATTCGTTTTGAATGGCTATAATGTCCGCATCATAGTATGCCGGACCCTTTAAGCCGTTTGAAACACCTGTTGAAGGAACACCGTCAGCAGCATAAACCTGCCTGTAATTTGTCTGATTCATGTTGTAGTAGATGCCTCTGTCCTTAAGCTGTTTTATAAAATAACAAAGCTTCTGCATTTGAGTTCTGCTGAGGCTTGGTCCGCTTGTGCTTTCCGAGCCGAAAATATTCGGCAGCTTTCCGGGATTGTCCATGCTGTGAAATCTGACCAGATTGAAGCCTGAAGCAGCGATTGAATCGGCAAGTATCGGTGCAAATTCCTCACTCGGAAAGCAAGCGCTTCCAACAACATTCACACCCCAGAAGCGTGCGGGTGTACCGTCCTCAAAAACAAAGCTGCCGCCGTCAGCCTTAACATAACCGTGCAAGCCTGCTTCTTCTGTTCCGAGTATTGATGAAACATCAAGTACCGACCCCATTATTTCAAATGAGCCGCTGGTAATGCCCGGATGGACATAAGGGAACCAATCCGTTGTGTCCGGATTGGCAGTCCCTTCAGCCAGGATATCCTCCGCAGCATAAGCAGTTCCCTTTATTACAGAAAAGGTTTCTTCATTCCGACCTATCTGAACGGTTAGAGTCTGACCCTCCGTTATTTTGCCCGAGGTGATTATTTTCCCCTCCGAATCCTTCCATACAGCGCTTTTTACTGATGTATTTGCTTTGAGATTTTCCGTAAACGCTTCAATATCCTGTCCGTATGCTTCAATCGTCATATTGTCATTATTGATAACCAGATTGTCAACAGCATCTGCGCTTACAAGATTCCTTCATAATGGAGCGGGGGAAAGCTCTGCAGCCCTGTCGAGAGGCAGCATATCATCAATCCAAAGATAAATAACCACTTTCCCGAGGTCATTCCCCGGTGTGTATCTTACAGCCTGCGGCTCCCTTAATACTGTTGTGATATCACTGCATATAACATTATCAAGTCTGTTATCATTATCATACTGTGCAACCAAAACCTTTACATTTCCGCCGTCTGCATTGCTGAGAATATCTATCTTCAGTTCCTCACCCGGATAGTAATATCCGTCATCACACAGGTAATCCCCGGAATGTATTTTACCGACAGCCGCATCAAGAATGGGTATATAATATACTCTTCCCTTCCTGAGACTCGGAGTATCACCGGGTACGTCTATTTTAAGCCAGTTTTCTGTCAGCTCATAGATTCCGCCCTCATTCAGCTGAGGCTCAATCGACGTATCGCCCTCAACCGCATTTCTGCCTATCCAATCGCCTGTCCCGGTTACGTCCTCCTTTATAACAGAATATGCGGCGTTACTCGGCAAGCCGGTCTGACCGATGCTGCTCAGTATATCGTTAGCTGTTGTGTCCACTCCGCCGTATATAATACCCTTCTCATTGTCTGTTCTTGCCGTGCCTCCGTTTAAGGTTAAGCTGAATTCTCCATTGCTGTCCTTTGCAAGCTCCATGGGATTCATTACATGATAAGGCTCTGCTGTATAATCGTAGCCGAAGCTGCGGACATAAAGGTCAAATTCTCTGAAACCTGTTGAAGATGTATTTTCCGTAATGCTCTCGGTCTTGGAATCGTTTGTATATAAAATCAAGCCTGTAAAGCCTGCGCTGTCGCCGTTTATATCAATATCCAGCGCTTTGCCTTTAATAAATCTTGTACCGTTTATGTATGCGTCAACCGTACTGTTTTTCTTGTCAAACACAAAGTCAAGACGCATCCAACGCTCCGGATTATATTCATATTTCTGGAAAACACCTGCAAGCTTGATCCATGTCGGCCTGTAAAAGCTGAAAAGGTTTATTTCCTTTTCTTCACCCGATGCGCTTTTTAGCTTGCTCGTTATTGTAACATACGCATCTTCTTCAGCACTTTTAAGCTCACTCAGGGCAATATCAATACTTGTGTGCAAATAATTTGCATCCGGATGGCTGCCGAAATAATCCCAATGTGCAAACGTAAGCTTGTTAGCCACACCCCAGCAATCTTTAGTCCTGATACCATTCGGAACCTTGGTATGAATTTTTAAAGCATATGTTTCATTCTGACCCCATACGCCCCATGCGCCGCCGTATGAAGCGGAGGCGGATGTGCCGTCAGCATCCTTTGCCCCGTAGATATTTTCGCTCCAGTATACGTTCCAGCCATTGTCCGCATTCCGCTTGATATCAGAACCGGTCGAACTGTAGCTGAAATCCGCTGCATGAGCTGCCGGAGGAAGCATTGATGTCATCACCGCTGCGCTCATCAGCAATGATGTCATTCCCTTTGTAAATTTCTTCATATTTATTTCGCTCCTTTTTTATTTATTATCAAAGGATATCGCAAAGCAGTTTTGCCGCCTGACCTCTCGTTACAAAACCGTCTGCGTATTCCTTTTGAACCATATAATTTTCCCTGCCGACCGCCTTCAGTGCACGCTCTGTATAAGCATACATTTCATCAGCGGTAAGCTTCTTGTCCGGGTCCGGGCTTCCGTCAGGCACATCCGCAAATACTTCCTCCAACGAAGTATCCGGCTTAAGCCCCTGCATCAGCCAGAGTATATATTCACCTTTCGTAATAATCTGCTCCGGCGAAAAGCTGCTCTCGCCGGTGCCGCGCGCAACACCCAGCAGCGTAAGACGCTCAGCCGCTTCCCTTGTCTGCTCATCCTTAATATCATTAAAAAGCTTCGGCGCGGTTTTAAGGGTGTATGTGGCGGTTTTAGAGGTGATTTTATTCTCCGCCTGCCTTGTTTGTATAATTTCATAATTGAGTGCGCGGTTGTCCGCAGTCAGAATAATTGCGGTATAACCCTCATCTGTCTTCTTGGTTCTTGCCCGCATTGTTCTCTGCCCGGCAGAGTTCAGAATCCAGATCTCATAATCGTTTCTGTTTTTCAGAATTATTTCACCCTCAACAGGCTCCATCAAAACGGGAGCTGTACCGCCGTCCAGAACCTTTGAATTGTCGCGCTCCATCTTCAAGCCCGTGTTTCTCTGTCTCGCCAGTGTTGTCAGCAGCAGTCTTTTGCTGCTTTCAATCGGCTTGTTGTCAATTGCACAAAGGGAATTGGTTGAAAACTCCGTATCAATGCGAAAAATAACATCATCCGTTTCAATTTCCTCATTCTGAAGGTATCCGACTGCCGCCTGAGCCTTGCCGGAATTCAGCACAAACAAATCCTTGTTTGTATCTGTGGTAAGCTCTCCCGTTACAGAGGTATAAATTCCGCTTCTTTTGCCCTGCTCCGCAAGGCGCAGAACCTCATTGCTGTTATACGACTCATCATACTGCTTTTCAAAAACCACTCCGCTTTTTCCTATAAGTCCGATAGCAGGGTCATGGGGAAATCTTTGCTTTTTTATCTTATATGTTTCTTCATTGCGGTGCAGAGTGTAATAGCCTTTTTCCGCTCCACTGACGGAATCGCTGAGAGCAATGAACGCCGCAGCAGGCAATCCTGCCATTTTCAGCGGATTTCCCAATATGGTGAGCACCTCGTTCACACGGTGCTCCTCAGGAGTTGTCACGAGCTCCTTATACTCAGCATATGTGCTGTACGCAAACGCAATAGGATTCCAATCATGCAGTCTGCCGTATGCTGCCATCAGAATCGGAGTTTCGCTGCTTGTGGGATTCGGCTCACAGTCATTCCATTCCGATATTGTCTGTGGTTTGCCGTAAACGCCGCGGTTAAAGAAATACCCGAATATACCCATGTTTTCATCTGCAAGCTGAGATTTAAGCTCATTTGAAAACTTTGTCCCCGCAGAAACTGCCCAGCCGCCGCTGGGATGACACCAGTACTGATGCAGGTCAACAAAATCCGTACCGGAATTCATATTAAACAATGCTGTTTCCTGATCCCCCCAGCTTGTAGCACCGGTGATAAGAGCTTTTACCCCCAGTCCCCTGAGATATGAAATCATATCCTTGGTGTAATCCTCCTGAAGACGCATTGCAAATTCAAGCACATCCTCCCTGCGCGAAGAGCTGTACGCTGCCGAAGCGGATACAGAAATATATCTGTAGCCGCTGCTCAGCCCTTCTCCTTCGTCAATGTCCTTTTTATCCTCCTGAAACCATGCCTCCTTAATTGCTGCATCTGTCTGATATTTACCGCGGAGATATTCGGTAAATTTCCTGTCAAGCTGCTTCTGATAATATTCCGAGGGCGGATTGGCGAAGTCGGCAAAGCAATTTTCGTTTACAATGTCGGTGAACAGGAATGCCGGGTCATCCGCAATCCGCATTCCGGTATAAGGGTTATACCATGTAAACAGCTGCTCTGCAAAATCCTTATGAAGCTGTATAATCCATGGGTCGTAAAAGTTCGGGCCCTTTTGCCCACCGGGCACCTTTGTCTGATCAAATATATTGTCATCCTCATAGCTTCTCCTGTTTGTCGTCTGATCGAAGAACCAGTAAATACCGCGTTTTTTCAATTCGCTCATCAGGAAGCAAAATTTATCCATTTGCTCCTCATCCAACATCCGTGTATTTTTCGGATATCTGCCGAATATATTGTGCTGTCCGACATTAATAATATCCATCTGATGAAATCTCACCATATTAAACCCCTGTGAAGCTATCAGGTCGGCAATTTCAATTGCCTCTGCCTGTGACAAAAACAGCATTTCACTGTGAAGATTGACTCCCCAGAATTTAAACGGAGTACCGTCATCAAAAATAAGCTTTTCTCCCTCTGCATGAATAAATCCGTGCTTTCCTGCCGGTGCGTCAAGGAGAAAGGACATATCCATTGCCGTTCCCTTTATGTCATTAATCATGGCATGATGATACGGGAACCAGTGATCTGTCCGCGCGGGATTTCCTATATCCGGCGGGATCGGAATATACGGACCTGAATTTGTGAGCGTTGCCGCAACTATCATCATATATGCCGTATCTCCGTCCGTATGCATCACAAGCTTTTCAATAGTCTTTTCCGGCTGCGGGTTTTCACAGGCATATAAGCCTAAAGCAAGCTCGTTTGTAGATTGGTTTTTCCCTTTCCATGCAATAATGCTCCGCTCACCCGAGCCGCCGCCCCACCAGTTGAAAATATCCTTGTTGCCCTCAATCGTAACTGTTGCATTTGTGCCGTCGTCATACACATAGGTATAATATCCAACCACGTCGGAAATCCACGCCGCAGCATGCAGGAAGTATATGCCCGCCGCTTTTTTGTTTACCTCAACCTCTGCCGAAACCGGAAAGTATTCGTTGTTCTGTCCCCGCAGAACAATGCATGAACGGCCGTCATTTTTATCAGGATCTATAATATTGAATTCAACACCTGCCAGCTCCGTCATGCCGCGCAGATTGAAGGTGCTCAAATCATTGACTGAACCCTGATCCGTCCAGCCGCCCTTGCCGTCTCCCTCCACATCGTCTGCAAAGCCGCGGTTTGCAGCCCTTGATAAATCAAGAGGTGTAAACTCCTGCTCTGCACTGTTGAACTTATCCTGCTCCAGCTGACGAAATGAGCCCTGAGACGAAGAAGAGCAAAATAATATTGCTAAAGTCAGCAAAAGACTTATCTTTTTCATGCTTCCGCCTCCTGATTATCTGACGGGGTCATACCGTCCTTTATGAACACAATAGTCTGAACAGATTTGGGCGATGGCCACTCTGCCACATAGTACCATACCTTATCTCCCTCAGACAGGTTTGCAAGGCTGCTGTAAATACATTTTCCCGTCGCCGGATTATATTCATAAACTACGCACCATTGATCCAGAAAATATACTTCACTCGGAACTCCGCCCTTCTCAAACTGTATAACGTTTACATCCTTCAGCCTTACAGAATCCATTGTAAAAAATCCTGCGTTCAGATCCTGGCTGTATTCAGTTACCTGCCATGTGTCAGGCTCTCCGCTCATATCATAAACCGAATGTACCGAAATGGGATTATCCCCCAGCATTCTGTCACTGAAACGCACAAGGCTTCTGCCTGTCAATCTGTTTGCTTCTGCAAATTCCTTTGTTACAATGTATCTGCTTCCGTCTGCAAAGGTCAGCCTTATTTTATCATCAGTCAGGTAGCTTACCTCCTGCAAAATGCCGATAGCGGTATTTTGACTGTATAAATATTGTATATTGTCGGTAAATGCAATAAATCTCGGAATAGGATTATGCTCAATATCAAAATCAGAAACCATTGTAACTCTTACGTTGTTAATTGTTCTTGTTTTTTTAATGTTTTCCCATGTAATGGGTTTTACGGTGAATCTCCCGTCAATCTCCAAAAGTGCAAACATTGCTGCCTTGCGGAAGGACAATCCGCTGATACCGTCAATTTCTTCAGCAAAGCCGGCCGCAGTTCTTGTGAAGCCCCAGTACTCCGGCTCTTCTATTTTCTTTATTTCACCGTTTCCGTTCAGGGTAAACTTTAAAAATCCCCTTCCGGAATAATCTCTGGCAACACTTTTCGCATACTCAAAGCTGAGAGAATCCTTAAGAAGCTTATCCGACACCTTGTACTCCCCAAGTCCCTTTTTACCGGTAAGGAGATAAATCTCAAGGTTTCTGTCGTCCTCATCTCCATCTGAGAACGCCTTTGTAATTACACCGTAAAATTCACTTATAGAGCTGAGTGCCTCGTTCATACGTATAAATCTGATGCATTTATTATCGTCAACATATGCTGCAACCTGTTTTCCCAAAAGACTGCTTACCTGCTCCTCATCTGTATATTTTTTTGACAGATAAGACTGAACTGCCGCAGGTCTTTCGCTGTTTAACTCATAGCCTACACCGTCTATAACAAGCTCTTCCGGGGAACAGCTTTCCAAAAGTCCCTCTGCTATTCTTGACGAGGCAACAATTATAAATTTATCCTCCTCCGGATTATTCCAGTAATCAAATACCATATCTGCCTTAAGGCTGCTGAGCTGTTCGTATCTCACGCCGTCTATATAGATTTCCGTGCTATCAAGATCGCTGAATCCGGAAATGACATTTTCGGCATATTTTGCGGTTATATATTTTAATTTATCCGCATCCGCCCTGTATATAAGTCCTCCGCTTCGCAGAGGATACGCCTCAAGCTTCACTATTTTGTTTTCATTAAGTATAACCTTGGCAAAACAGCCTGTATAGCTTCCGGCACCTGCTCCGTCTGAAAATAAAACCTTAGCGTCGTCTGATACCGAATATGTACTTCCGTCATTGCGAAGTGTAACCTTACTGACTGCATTTGGGTATAACTCCCCCCTGCCGTTATCGCCGTTTACATATTCAATAAAATCATACAAAACCCGGGTATCTCCCGTAACCTCAATATATACCACGGTATCGTCACTTTTGCGGATATATATATTTACTCTTCCCTCCGCAATTTTCCCTAAATCAATATTCTCGGTTTCATACAATTTTCCGTCTGCGATAATAAGCCCTTTACCGGCGTCGGCATTTTCAAGGGTAACACGATTTTTCGTATATCCTGCTTTTGTAAGAAGACTTTCCTTATCAGTCACCTCATAAGCGACGCTTTCTCCGTAATATACAGCTTGCATTATCGGGCATTCAAGCGCATTATCAAGCATTTTAAGCGCATCCTTCATATCAAAAACCGCGCTTACATTTTTAAGAAGCTTTGCTTGAGAAGTCGCGGACATATAGTCGCTTTGCTTTGCCGCAGGCTCATAGCCCAGCACCTTAACCATAATTTCAGCAGCTTCCGTATATGTTATCGGCTCTGAGGGGTAAAAATACTCATTTTTTTCAATCAGTCCGGCATCTGCGGCGAACTGAATCTCCTTCGCCGCAAAGCTTCCGCTCTGAACGTCCGCAAACGTAAAATTATTAAAATCCGGCAAATTATCTGCATTTACATAAAGCCTGACCGCTGTTTTAACAAACAGCTCCCTGCTCATTTTCTTATCTGTGCGGTTTAAATCCTCACGCTCCATAAAGCCAAGAGCCGTAAGCCGCCCGGCATTATCGGCAGCATTATATGGTGCTGCGTTGCTGACATTGCCCGCCTGCTCCTTTGAAGGCTGTATTTTAACAGTACCTGTTTTACTGACAATTTCATAAACGGCTTTTGCAGCCATGGCACGGGTAACCTGACCCTCAGGCATAAAAGCATTACCTCCCATACCGTTGATTATGCCTGCCTGCTGAAGCATAGTAACTGCCGGAGCTGCATATTCGGCAATATCGCCGCTATCCGTAAATTCAAGCTTGCTGTACTTTTCCTCAAGCTCCAATCCCATGCTCTGCATAATACGTGACAATATTGTGCACATATCCTGCCTTGATATATTAACGCCCACACCGAATCGCCCGTCATCATATCCGTTAAAAATGCCTGCACATGCTGCTATATATGTATAATACCAGTCCCCGCTGCTTACATCAGAAAATTCAGCCTTTGCCCCCTCATTCGGCAAATTAAAGGCCCGTACCGCAACAGCCGCAAACTCTTCTCTTGTAATCGGTTCGTCCGGTCTGAAGGTATTGTCGGGGTATCCGCTTATTATACCTGCTTTGCTGAGATATTCTATTGCTTCCTTTGCCCAGGGCGTCTTTGACACATCTGCAAATGATGTCTGTTCCGAGGTACCGGAAGCAGGCGGCTTTATTACTGTTTCTGCCGCGGCTGACGGTCTGCTGCCTCCCGAGGAGCTTCCGCCGCCTGATGAACCTTTATGATTTACGGATGAGCTTCCTTTTATTTCCGCCCTGCCGCTTACATTAACAGCTTTAATTACATCACGGTCTGCATAGTAGCAGGAAACAGTTCCCGTCGCAGAGATATCGGAGGTTTTCGCCTGCAATACCTCAAAAAGAACCTCGGCAATTCCATCCCCTAAATTCAGAGGTCTGCTTTTATCCTCCTTGCAGTAAATACGGAGTCCGCCGTCTGCCGTCTCTGCTTCAGCACCGATTTTCTTAAGTGCCGAAGCAAGGGTAATATCATCTGCAGATACCCTTAAAGCACCTTTATCATATCCGATTTTTATATCGAATCCGCAGATTTGCTCATTTGCCATACCGCTTTCAAGCCTCAGCTCCTGCTTAACCGGCGTTCCCACGGAATATGAACCTGACACAAGCTTAATATCGGTTGTATATGCCGGTTCATCTGTGCTTACATCACCATTTGTTGTAAAGCTTACGCTGAATACAGTATTTTGTTTGATTCCGGAATCGGAAACAGTGTTTTCTGCCGTAAGTGAATATTCCTGATTTGCCTCAAGGTTTTCCAAAAGCTTTATAATGTATTCATCGCTTTCTTCATCATATTCCGTAACCGATGGAATACGAGCTCCATCCCTGACCACTGCCGCTGTTTTGTTGACAATTGACTCAGCCTTCATTTTTTGTGAAAAACCTATGCGGAATTCTCTCGTTCTTCCGCTGATGACCTTTCCGTCCGTTACTTCTTCTCCGCCGGCAGATACATATTTAACCTCAGGAGCATTTGACGCAAGTATGACTGCCTCATCAATCATAAGTGTTTCCGAATCAATAATTCCGGTCATATTGCTTACAATTCCCAAGCCTTCTGTTTTTTCATAATCAAACTCATGCTCATAGGGCATGTAAGCAGCCTTATAGCTTCCCATATCCGGCAAATCCTTTATAGGAATACGAACCAATTGCCAGCCCGTTCCGCTTACGTATTTCTCCATTCCGACAGCCGCTGTCAAAGTGACCGGGCCGCCGGCAGAAGCTGACTTAAAGCTTTGAACCGCACCGAAGCTCAGGTTTTTTACATCCGTATTTTCCGGTAAGTATAACAGAAAGCGAATTTCTGCATCGCTGTTTTTTAAAGCTGAAAGGTCATAGCCGTCTGACTTTTTGAAAATTACTGTCTGCCCGTCAGCTTCTTTTGAATTAAAGGTCATTTTCATGCCCCGGCTGCCGACGCAGGCATAATCCGCTCCTGCTTCCGTCTCCGCATTTCCCGTTGCCGCGACAGTAATTCCCGTGCCGAAGCTATCGTCAAACAAGGTATATGCTTTCTTTAACATCGGATTATAAAATATATACCTTTTGGATTCGGACTTTGCCGAAAAATATCCGTCGGCATTTTGTGATTTTACATAAAATTCATATAAGGTATCAGGCTCGCAGTCCTCAAATACATAGCCGCATTCCGTTGTCGTTCCGGCAATCGCATTGTTTCTGTAAACCTCATACGCCGCAGCGTCCGGGACCTCCGTCCATGAAAGGCTGATTTTTCCGTCAGAGCTGCTGCTTATGCCGATATCCTGCGGAGCCAATATAATTGCTGCCAGTGCCTCAACTTCTTCGGTTCTTGCAGACCTGTCACCCTCGGATATTGCGGCAATGCTGTATGAATAGACTGTCCCTTCAACCAAATTCTTTTCGTCCGTATATTCCGTAGTGTCTGCATCAACAGTATCTATAAGCTTGCCGTCGCGGTAAATCTCATATCCCGTCACCTCGCCGTAGGACGGCGCTTCCCAGCTCAGCTCAACGTTAATGCTGTTCACGGCAGACCTTGCATCAAAGTTCTCGGGGCGGCCGATGCTGCTTATGAATGTTGACACTGCTTCGGAAAAGTATGTTGCGTCACCGTTTTCCCTTACCTCACGCAGGGTATACTCATACTCTACGCCCTGCTCCGGGCTTTCATCCGTGAAGCCGTCATCAGTATTGGCTGCTCTTCCGACAAATATGTCATTTCTGAATACTTCAACATAATCAAAATCCTCTGACGCATTACGCCATTTAATCTTAATTGCACCCGGTTGTATATCGTCAACAACAGCCTCAATACGTGTTGAAACCGGCTGCTTTACAGCAAATTCAAAAGGTGCGTAATCATCGATTATTCTCACCCTCGGACTGACTTTTCTTCCGTCATTTAGAGAGACAGCTGCAAGAGAATCACTGTCATAGCGGCTTACTATGGGCCAGGTTACGGTACTTCCGGCTTCCTCTGCCCACATTTCGATTGTTTCATAATCAAGGTACTCCTTCATCCACGATAGCGACTGACCGTAGTTGTAAATTACACCGAAATCATTGCTTACATATTTTTCAAGCTCAGGTGCGTCAATTACCGCACGGTCACCCAATGATTCGGCAGGAGTAATTCTCGGCTCGGTATCGCAGGCTGTTATTCTGAAGTCATCCAGCCATGACTCAACAAAGCGCTGCTCAGCACCGTCACTTGTATCCACGTCCACAGCATTGAATTTAAGCTGTTTAATACCCGACAGATTCTTGATGCCGAGAGCTGCGCCTTCAATCACCTTATAGCCGTTTATATAAACATCAAGCTTCCCTGTATTCTTATGAATAACATAGTCATAATTGAGCCATTTCCCTGCTATCGGCATGAAATCAAAATAGTACCCGCTGAACATTCCCTGTTTTTTCGATGACTGCCAATCAAGAACACATTTTTCGCTTGTTGCTCCGCCCGCCTTAAAAACAACATAGAGCTTTAAGCCGGCTCCCTCACCGTCAGGCTTCCATTTTTCCTGAAACATGTTCTGAGTTGTACTGAAATGTATTCGCCATATATTTTTATCAATATCTTTATTCAGATTTATAATATAGTTTGTAGCAAACCATTGCTTGTTCGGAAATGTTCCGTACGGCAGCTTATATAAATCACTTATATGAAATGAGGTATCATCTTCATCTCTTCCGCACACACCCTTTTGCGGACCGAAGCTGCTTTCTATATATTGAGTATCATTCTGCCAGTTATACCATGCACCGCGTCCCCAATTGCTGTCCGGATATGCACCTTCTTATGTATAATCGCTGAAATCCTGCTCATATATAACCGCCTCACCGCTTTCGGCAGCAGAAATCTGCCATGTAAAAAGACTGATAAGCATTGACGCCGAAAGCAATGCTGCTATCGGTTTTTTTAAATACATATTTTCGCTTCCCCCCTCTGATTGGTTACTTTCCGCTTTTCTTCCATTCGTCATACTGCTTCTGTGCCTCGGAAATAATCTTATCAGCGCCTGCACGCTCAAGCTTCTCAAGGAACTGCGGAATAATGATATCCGGATCTTCAGAACCCGTTACGGTACGTACATAAAATTCACTGAACACATTCTGACAAGCGCCGACCTCCGCCTGAACGGAAGAAGGATCAAAGGCAAAGCCGTTTGCCGCCGCCGGCTTAAGATTGTCATTGTATTTTTTCATGTTCTCAACCTGAGTCTCATCATCAAATTCATTCAGATAATGAATAAAGGTGTTCCCGAACTCCCAACGGATACTTGCCTGAGTGTAAGCTGTATCTGCCGGCACTCTTACCCTGTTCCCGCCAAGCTTTTCATAGTGCTTTCCTTCTATACCGTACACTATAAGATTTGCAAGGACCGGATCTGTATACATTTTTTCAATGAACTGCATAACTCTTTGCGGATTTTCCGAGGTTCTGGAAATGGTGAGAAGCGAGCCTACCGTATCAGAGCCCATCATTCTGGGCGTTGTTAAGTCAATCTGACCGTACCGGTATTTTGCGCTTGAGGATTCCTCTGCCTTGCCCGGCTTAAGCTGCTGAATACGCGCAAAAAAGCTTCCGTCCTGTGTTTTTGCCGAAACAATATCCTCCGGACTGTAACCCTTTTCATATATCTCTCTTGACTTTTCACACGCCTGCTTAAATTCCGGAGTCGCAATCATATTTACTACCTTGCCTGTATCATCATCTGCATAAAATACTGCCGGAAATGAAATTCTGTTAAAGTCAAGCATCTGCGGAACGGAAAAGCTCCCGTTTTGAAGCAGCACTGATATATCCGGCTCCTTCTCCTTGACAAACTCCATAATAGGCATAAAATCATCTAAGGTCTTTACCGCTGCAATCTGTTCCTCAAGCCCGTATTTTTCAACAATGCTTTTATTATACATTATTCCCCAATGGTGCCCTTTATCCTTATTGGACGGTATCCCGTAATTAACGCCGCCGACCTGAGAACCCTTTAAAAATTCTTCACCTAAAAGCTCCTTTGTTTGCGGTGCAAATTCATCCATAAGATCATTAAGGGGCAGGTACGCCTGTCTTATTGCATTAATCCTGTAATTATCACTGTCGGCCCAGCTCATGTCGAATTTTTCCGAGCCGGCTATCATAACATTCATTTTTGTGTAATAATCATCCCATCCGATGCAATGCATTTTAAGCGAAACATTAAGACTGTCCTTCAGATACTTTTTAATTTCCTCCTCTACAGCCGCCGTATCAGGCTGATCCTTTGAGCCGATATAATACCATGAAATTTCATATGGCTTATTCGTATCGGTTTCCGCCTTTTCTTTTCCGCAGCCGGCAAGCACCCCTGCCGCCAATACTGCCGCAGTCACTGCGAATAATACTTTTTTTGTCATAAAACTCTCCTTCTTTCCTTGTTTTTTAATTTTTTTCACTTTCTAACCCTTGACCGCCCCGACTGTAAGTCCCTTTACAAAATATTTCTGAAAAAACGGATAAGCCAGTATAATAGGTCCGATTGCAAGCATACATATTGCCATACGTGCACTTTCCTTCGGCATGGTTTCATGCGTCATGCTGTTCTGTGCCAGTACTCCCACCGATGAACTGCTGCTTATATTCATCGTGTTGATAACCTTATACAAATAATACTGAAGATTTGAAAGCTCCGGCTTTGTTGTCAGCATAAGTGCATTCCACCAGTCATTCCAATAGCTGAGCGTGTTAAAAAGCGCAATAGTCGCAATTCCCGGCACAGTCAAGGGTATGACTATCCGCAGAAAAATTTTTAATTCACTGGCGCCGTCCAGCTTTGCCGATTCAATAACCGCCTCCGGTATTGTGGTAGTGAAAAAAGTACGCATTATCATAACATTCCAGGCACTTGTAAGCATAGGCAGAATAAGTGCCCAGATTGTATTCTGCAAATGAAGCACCTGACTGCAAATCATGTACCAGGAAACCATACCGCCGTTAAACAGCATGGTAAAAAACATAATAAACGTAAACAGCTTTCTGTATTTAAATCCGCTTCTTGAAATGGCGTAAGCATACATCGCAACCGACAGTGTTCCTGCAACAGTACCTGCAGCCGTTGTAATAACAGTAACACCGTAAGCCATCAGAATATCACCGGAATTCCGTACGACATACTCATACGCATATGTACTGAACACCTTTGGTATAACATGGTATCCAAACATCAGGATGCTGTCCTCGTCGGTAAAGGAGATTCCGATAATCAGCAATATGGGATATATGCACAATGCAGCAATTATCAGAAAAATTATATTAAACAGCAAATCTGCCTTTCTGCTTATCTGATTTTTTAAATTCATCAAAATTCACCCCGTATAGAATAATAAAAGCTCTGCTCATTTCTTTATCGTCTGCCGATTTATTACATCAGGGCACTGGATTCATCTATTCTTTTTACAATCCGATTTGCCGTAAGAACAAGAACAAATCCCACAACCGACTGAAAGAAGCTTGCAGCCGACGATATTCCCATATCGCCGCTGTTGCGCATCGAACGGAATATAAAGGTATCAACAACGTTGGTAACCGGAAGAAGAGCTCCGGAATCCATTGTCGTCTGAAAGAAAAGTCCGAAATCCGAATGAAATATTTTACCTATATTAAGTATGGCAAGCATAATTATTATAGGCGTAATTGACGGTACCGTTATTGTCATGACCTGACGGAATTTTCCGGCGCCGTCAATGGCTGCGGCTTCAAATAATTCTTCGTCAATGCCCATTATTGCCGCGTAATACATAACGCAGCTGTAACCCATTGATTTCCAAAGGTTCAGAAAGACCAGAAAAAACGGCCAGTATTTCGGCTCATTATACCAATTCACCGGGCTTTTCCCGAAAAAAGGCAGCAGCATCCGGTTAAAAACACCGTAATCATATTGAAGAAGTGTATACACCACATAACTGACCACAACCCACGATAAAAAATACGGGAAAAACATAACGCTGTTATATACCCTGCCCATCTTCTTGCTGCGAAGCTGGCTCATCATAATAGCTAAAGCAACAGGAATTGTAGCCCCGAAGGCTATGAATACCAAATTATATAAAATTGTGTTTCTTGTCACAAGCAGTAAGTCCGGGGAACGGAAAAGCAATTTGAAATTACTGAGCCCCACCCACGGACTTCCCAAAACCCCGTCAGCATAATTCAGCCGCTTAAACGCAATCACCAGACCTCCCATAGGCAGATAATTAAAGCAAAAGATGCAAAGCAGTCCGGGCAAGAGCAGTAAAAAAAACTCTTTATTTTTGTTGATGTCCTTTAAAAAACCATGCCGTACAAAGCCGGCTTCTTTATTTTTTCTTACTGTTTTTCCAAAAATACTCACAATTATTCTCCCCGATTTCTGAATTATTTTCATTTGTACAAAATATTATAGCGGACACTTTAAAAAAAGTAAATAAAAATTTTTATTATTTCTAACACGATTTTGCACACCTTTATCGGTAATACTTGAATTAATTTATTTGTTATGTTATAATAATTGCAGCAAAAGAACAAAATCCTGATGGATTTTGAATTTTTGCAATTATTGTAACGTTGTGAAGCAAAGCCGACTGCGGCTTTGCACTTATGTTATAATAATTGCAGCAAAGGAACAAAACCGGAACGGAGGAACTGAAAATGCTGAACAAGCACTTAAAATGGTATTTACTCATCAGCATGCTTATTCTCATTCTTATATCGGCAATATTTCTGTCTTCTGCAAAACCTGAAAATGTTTTTTCAGCTAAGCAATTCGCTCCTCCGGTCAAAAAGCAGCTTCGGGTTTTAAGCAATTGGTCAAATCCCCTTAAAAAGCAGGTGCTTTTAACTGCATTTGAAAGCTTTTCCAAAGGAAATACAGATACGGAAATTGTAGATGAATTCATAAATGACAAACTCTTCTCAATCAAGCTTCAGGTGGACTTTGCTTCTGATTATGCACCGGATATTGTTGCCGCACAGCCCGACCGAAACATACAGTCACTGATTTCACACGGCAAAATTGCAGATTTATCCTCGGTCTTAAAAGAGGATTCCTCATGGGCAGCCGACATAAATAAAAATCTTCTGGAGGCTGTTTCCATTGGCGGCAAAATATATGCCGTTCCGACAGAACAATCTCATATCTTATTATATGTGAATACAGACCTGTTTCGCCGATGCGGTCTTTCCATTCCCAATAATTTAAACTCCTTGCTGCATTGCATCACTGTATTTCGTTCGCAGGGGATTACCCCCTTTGCTTTTAGTGCAGATGACGATAAAATGACAATGTATCAGGCGATTACCGCTTCTCTCGCAGGCTCAAGACAGCTTCTCCGCAATATTGAAACACAAAGCATCGATGCAAGTTACATAAAGGCATTTGAGCTTATGAAGCACTTCAGGGAAATTGGAGCATTTCCCGAACAGTACGATACGCTGGAGCTCTATGACTCGTATATGATGTTTCTCTCGAAGAAAGCCGCAATGCTTGTAGAAAGCAGTGATTTTCTAAGCGAGATATACTATACCTCCTATGAGGTAAACAACCCCGTAAGCAAATACGATTTTTCAGATATTGACATAGCTCTGTTCCCGGGGATGACCAATGAAGATTTTCGTCCGACAACCTCCTGTCTCGGAGACTGTACCTACCTTGTAAGCCAAAGCTCCTTTGAAAATAAGAAGGATTCCGTAATTCCGCTCCTTAAACATATAACCTCAAGGGAGGTTTCCACAAACATGCTGCTGAGCGCCAAAACAAATATAATGAACAAGACAAATACACCGCCTGCGCCTCACAGCAAGCTTTTCACAAGACGCACAGAAATCATCCGTCTGGCACAGGAGTTTACGCTTATGCCGGAATCGGTTCTTGATAAATACATATGGCAAACATATATAAAAGAAAATCTTACCGCCGTAACAGAAGGCGAAAAGGACCCCCGTAAACTGTGGGAGGAAGCGCTTGCAGCCCGGTAAATTTTAAGCTGAAAGGGAGGGTATATAAATGCAAAGTGAAAAGAAAAGAAGATTTCACTCTATAAAATACCGGCTTACATTCTGGATTTCGCTGCAAATACTTATTCCCATATTTTTCATCAGCATTTTGTCCGCCTTTTTATCCGTTAACCTTTCCAACAGAAATGCGGTAAACTATACCCAGAATCTTCTCATTGTAATCAGAAATGAATTTGAAGCTTATCTTGATGAAATTTTCAAGATGTCTCAGGATTTGCTCTACAACGAGGACATTTATGACAGCCTGATGACCGAGGACTACAGTCTTTTAAATGAGCCAAAACTGCAAAACATGTTTATGAACTGTCTCTCACGGGCAGAAATTAACGGTGTCGGTCTCGAAATTGCAGGAAAATACTATAAATCAGAAAAGCACCGCAACGCATTATATGAATATGATTCCGTCATTTACCGTACTGTAACGGAACAGGCGCGCCTGAACGGAAACAAGCCGTATTGGTACATCGCTCCAAATAACAATTCAATTGCAAATATAACATATACACGTATTTTACACCATCCGAGAGACTTATCGGAATGCGGCGTTCTCACGCTTAGTATTAATGCCGTTCATCTTTTTTCCGCCATTTCAAATTATAACATTGAAAACCTGTATACCTTTTCTTACATCACGTCATACGAAGCCCTGCAAAAGAGCGATGCATATGCGGATGAAAACGGTATTTTCAGAGAAGGCAGCATAATAAATATTTTTACAACAATACCGGAAATAAACATAAAGCTTATCTGCCGCATTAACTCAGATACCCTTTATTCCGGCGGATATATTATAATCAGATATATCGCTGTTCTGACCCTGTTCTCCATTCTGTTTCTCATGCTGTTTATGTATCATATTGACACACAGTTTATCACTCCCTTGTCCGGCTTCATCAATACCATGAACAACTGGCAGGAAAGCATAGAAATCGATAATGAATACACCCCGCGAAATGATGAAATAAGCGAGCTGTATAAGACCTTTAACAAAATGAACACGCGTATTAATGACCTGATTAAAAAAAATTACCTTACAGAAATTACAAAGAAAAACGCTGAGATAAAAATGCTTCAATCACAGATTAATCCGCACTTTTTGTTCAATACCCTTGAATCAGTCAACTGCATGGCGCAGTTGTACAACGTTCCGGAAATAAGCAATATGATAACTGCGCTCTCCGATATCATAGGTCAGACTATAAACCGCAGCAATGAATTGATTCCTCTTTCAAAGGAGATAGGCTATGCAGAAGATTACCTGTATATATTAAAAACCCGTTTCGGAGATAAAATAATGTTCCGTAAGGAAATTGATGAGGCTGCAGCGGAGCTCCTTATTCCTGCGCTGATTATACAGCCTATTATTGAAAATTCCTTTGAGCACAGCATATCAAAAACAAAAAAGCACTGTACGATTGTTCTGACAGCCCGTCTTGCCGACGGGAATCTGTATGTTGACATAACAGATGACGGTCCCGGTATTTCTGCGGATATGCTTACAAAGCTGAATGAAAGCTTTTCATCGGATAAGAATTCTTATGTAAATTCCTCCGATGGTAAGCACAGCATCGGTTTATGGAATATAAACCGCCGTCTCAAGCTGGTATACGGAACATCAAGCGGTTTATTCATCGAACACACACCGGAAGGCCGGACAGTGGTACACATAAGCATTAAATCAATTTCCCGGGAGGGTTTATAGGATGTATAGAATACTCATTGTAGATGACGAGATTTTAACAAGAAAAAATTTATGCAGAATTATAGAAACGCATCTTCCCGACTGTGAAGTCTGTGCGGAAGCAGAGGACGGTGAGGACGGTCTGGAGCTGACCTTAAGCACAAAGCCCCATATTATCATTACGGATATCTGCATGGCTGAAATGGACGGCTTGAATATGGTACAGAAGCTGACGGAGCTGCCGAATCATCCCGAGGTTATCATTCTGACTGCGCATCGGAACTTTTCATACGCAAAGAGAAGCATTGATCTCAATGTGTCCGGATTTATTTTAAAGCCTACCAAGACAGAAGAAGTTATTGAACAAGTAAACCACGCCATTGCCAGGATTCGCAGTAAAGGTGTCTCCTCCGAAACCTTCAACGCCTTTTTGCCATACATTCAGCAGCAGCTCCTGATTGAATATTTCCATGGCAATCCGGTGGAAGATTCACTGAAGGAATGCGGCATTTCCTTAGGCAGCTGTTACTTGATTCGTTTTTCTCCGGTAAATGACCGTGACGACCTGTTAAGCTATGTAAACACCAGGCTTTCCCGAACAATTGAAAATAATGATTTGCTTTGCATACGGTATAACGATTCTGTTTTAGCCATCATACTGTGCAGCAATCATTTTTATAATATGTCGGGTGTTTCACATATTTGCAATGAAATAATCGCATATGCTGATGAAAATCTTCACCATACCATATACGCCGGTATAACCTCCGGAAACCTTAAACATTCACCTGCAAAAATATATGAAGAAAACAAGGACTGCGTTAATTTTGCCGTCTTTTCCAAGTCCGCATATGCCCTGCTTTCAAGCGAAATTCGCAGTGATTTCCGCTATAGGCTTTACCGGCTGAGCAGCTGCAAAAAAGAACTGTCGCAGCTTGTAAAAAACGGTGACCGAACCGGCACAGAGACTGTAATTAACCGTATTCTCACGGAGCTTGAAGGCGCGGGTCAGCAATATATTCAGGAAACCAGACAAGCACTCGGCAGCATTTTGTCAGAGATGATTGCTCATCCTGACATACGGGAAAACAAATACCTTATACAAAAAACCGACCTTAACAAATATGACAGTCAGGAGGAACTCAAAAAAAATTTCAAGCAGAGCGTGGTGGACATATTCAATAGCCTTAACAGCAATTACTATAATATTTCCACGAAGCGCATGAATAAAATTTACGACTACATAAGCAGCAATTACCACCGTAATATTACAGCCCACGATATAGCAGAATATATTCATGTATCTCCCTCCTATCTGAGTAAGCTGTTTAAACAGGAAAGCGGAAAAAAGCTTGTGGATTTTATTAACGAATACCGTATCACTAAAGCAAAAAGTATGATTGATTCCTGTGAATATAAAATGTATGAAATTTCAGAAAAAGTAGGCTTTGAAAATCCCCATTATTTTTCAAAAATCTTTCGCAGGTACATCGGTATGACTCCATCGGAATATATGAACCATAAAAACAATTCAGGTTCTGATTCTTAAAAATGATATTCTGTAGGAGCTGAAAGTCCGTTATTAAATTTTTCAGTGGGAGTTTGTACTCCCACTGAAAATTATTCAAGCTCAAAAGCACTCGTGTAAAGCTGATAATACTTACCCTTTTGCGCAATGAGCTGTTCATGGGTACCGCGTTCTGTTATTCTCCCAAGCTCAAGCACCATAATAACATCAGAATTCTGTACCGTAGACAATCTGTGCGCTATAACAAATACAGTTTTACCGGTCATAAGCGCATCCATACCGCGCTGTACGACTGTCTCTGTTCTTGTATCTATGCTGGAAGTCGCTTCATCAAGTATCATTACAGGAGGATTGGCAACAGCAGCCCTCGCGATTGAAAGAAGCTGGCACTGTCCCTGTGAAAGACTTCCGCCGTCACCGGAAATAACAGTGTCATAGCCGTCAGGCAGCATATTAATAAATCCATCAGCATTTGCAAGCATTGCTGCCGCATAAACCTCATCATCATCTGCATCAAGGTTTCCGTAACGGATATTTTCACGGATTGTACCTGTGAACAAGTGTGTATCCTGCAATACCATACCAAGCGAACGCCTTAAATCATTCTTTCGTATATTATTGATATTGATTCCGTCATACGTAATTTTTCCGTCAGCTATATCGTAAAAACGGTTTAAAAGGCTTGTAATAGTTGTCTTTCCGGCTCCCGTAGCGCCGACAAATGCAACCCTTTCGCCTCGGTCAGCGTATAAGGTTATATTATGAAGCACAATTTTGTCCTTGTCATAACCAAAGTCCACTCCGTAAAATTTTACTTCGCCTTTCAGCTGTGTATACGAGACAGAGCCATCCTTATCAGGCTGCTTCCATGCCCACATTTTTGTTTTTTCATTTGTTTCAACCATATTATTATCCTTGTCGTACTTAATATTAACAAGAGTTACATAGCCGTCATCCCTTTCAATTTCCTCATCCATAAGAGCAAATATCCTCTCTGCACCCGCAAGCGCCATAACAATTGAATTAAACTGCTGTGAAATCTGGTTTATCGGATTAATAAACGATTTGGACAGCTGCAAAAATGATGCTATAATACCAAGCGTAAGTCCTCCTATATCGCCAAGCGCAAGGGCTCCGCCTATTACGGCAATAAGTACATATTGCAAATTGCCGAGATTATTCATGATCGGCATAAGAATATTTGCATACTTATTTGCTTCTGTGGCGTTTTTACAAAGCTCATCATTAAGCCTGTCAAAATTCTCTTTGGAATGTTCCTCGTGACAGAATACCTTAACAACCTTCTGACCGTTTATCATTTCCTCAATATACCCGTTTACAGTTCCAAGCGACTCCTGCTGCTTTGTAAAATATTTGCCGCTGTTCCCCGCTATTTTACGTGTTATAAGCATCATACATGCCACGAATATAAGCACAAATACCGTCAGATACACACTTGACACAAGCATTGCGCATAATACAGCCACTACGGTTATGAGTGATGAAAACACCTGCGGAATACTTTGGGACAGCATTTGACGGAGTGTATCGGTATCGTTTGTATAACGGCTCATTATATCGCCGTGGGTATGTGTATCGAAATATTTTATGGGCAGCTTCTGCATATGTGTGAACATTTCATCACGTATTTTCTTCAACACGCCCTGCGAAACAGACACCATTATTCTGTTATAAAACAGCGTGGAAAATATTCCGACTATATACACAAGACCCATTATAAATATTGCCCTGAGAAGTCCTGTTAATACAGGCTGTGACCGGGACAGAAGCGGAGTAATATAATCATCAATCAACACACCTATAAACATTGAGCCGGCAACATTCGCATTTGCGCTGAGAATTATAAATATCAGTACAAAAACAAATCTGAGCTTGTATTCTTTTATATATGAAAGCAGACGCCTGATTGTTTTTACTGTGTTATTTGCTTTATGTTTTTTACTCATTGCCGCTTTCCCCCTTCACCTGTGATTTATAAACCTCCTGATAAACAGCATTGTTTTTAAGAAGCTCGTCATGGGTGCCGACAGCGTTGATTTCGCCGTTGTCCATAACAACTATCTTGTCTGCGTTCTCCACAGAAGAAATTCGCTGGGCAATTATTATCTTTGTAATGTTCGGCATTTCTTCTCTCAGCGCCTTTCTTATGCCCGCATCAGTCTTTGTGTCAACTGCACTTGTACTGTCATCAAGAATAAGTATTTTCGGCTTTTTAAGAAGTGCTCTTGCAATACAAAGCCTTTGCTTCTGTCCGCCGGACACATTTGCACCGCCCTGTTCAATATACTTATCGTATTTATCGGGAAAATTTTGTATAAACTCATCTGCCTGCGCAAGCTGACAAGCTCTTTTTATTTCCTCATCACCGGCATTGTCATTGCCCCAGCGGAGATTCTCTTTAATAGTTCCGGAGAACAGTACATTTTTCTGCAAAACCATCGCAACCTCATTACGAAGCGATTCGATGTCGTATTCCCTGACATTTCTTCCTCCTACAAGCACCTCGCCGTCAAGGGTATCATACAGACGAGGGATAAGCTGTACAAGACTTGATTTTGAGCTTCCGGTGCCTCCGATTATTCCGACTGTTTCTCCTGATTTAATTTCAAGGTTTATATTACTCAGACACATTCTCTGCTTCTTTTTAGAGTATCCGAAGTTAACATTTCTAAAGCAAATATCACCTGTTTTAATTTCATACACGGGATTTTCGGGATTTTGAAGATCGCTTTTCTCGGAAAGTATTTCAGCAATTCTCTCCGCCGACGCTCTTGCCATTGTAATCATTACAAATACCATGGACAGCATCATAAGACTCATAAGTATCTGCATTGTATATGTTATAAGGCTTGTAAGCTCTCCCGTAGTCATGGATGATGATATAATCATCCTTGCCCCGAACCATGATATAAGCAGCATGCATCCATATGCCGCAAACTGCATGAGAGGTGCATTAAAAGCAAGCAGCTTTTCCGCCCTTACAAAGTCGTTATAAATATCTCCCGATACATTTCTGAACTTCTTTTCTTCATAATCCTCCCGCACAAATGACTTCACAACTCTTATTCCGTGCAGATTTTCCTGTACTACGTTATTAAGCTTATCATAAGTTTTAAATACACGCTCAAAAACAGGATGAGCATGAGTCATAATCATATATAAGCCTATGCCGAGAACAGACACTGCCGCAAGAAATACAAGGGACAGCTTATGATTTACACTAAAAGCCATAACAAGCGCAAAAACAAGCATAAGCGGAGCCCTGATTGCGCTTCTAATAATCATCATGTAGGCATTTTGCACATTTGTAACGTCCGTGGTCAGTCTTGTAACAATACTTGATGCAGAAAATTTATCTATACTGGAAAAGGAAAAATCCTGAACATTATAGAACATATCCTTTCTCAGATTTTTGGCAAATCCCGCTGCAGCATTTGCCGCAAACTTTCCCGCAAAAGCACCGAAGATTAATGACAATATACATGAAACCGCAAGCATAACTCCCATTTTTAATATAAAATTCATGTCCCCGGCGTCAATACCTTTATCAATAAGATCCGCCATAAAAGATGGCATAATTACCTCAATGATTACCTCAAACATAACAAATATCGGTGCCAGAATTGAATCCCGCTTATATTCTCTTATGCTTTTCAAAATTTCTCTGACCATAAAATACCTCCCAAAAAAGTAGCATGCTACATGTTTTATCAAAAAAATTAGACCAAAGGCCTAATCTTTTTGTTTTTATCATCGCCTATACAAGTTTTTGTATAAATGATTTTAAGCAGCTCTTTCAGATCATTTTTTTGCTTTTCATCAAGATCGCGGGTCAGAATATCATTAGCATAATTCCTGCCCTTACGCATTTCATTTCCCACATTTATTCCCTTAGGAAGAGCAATAACCAGGTTTCCGCGCCTGTCCTCCGGGTTTACCTCTACTCGTATCAGTTCTTTTTTCTCCATACGCTTCAAAAGACCTACAACAGTAGGATGCTTCAGCCTGAAATACTGCTCTATCTCTTTTTGAAGAACAGTAGCATCTGTTCCGTGCAAAATATATAAAAGTATATGAAATTGTGAAAATGTTAAGCCAAGCGATTTAAGATGCTCGTTTGCAGATGCAAGAAGAAAATCATTTATTCTTTTCAGATAAAAACCTATTTCATCTCTGTCTTCCATAGATACCCTCCTAAATATGTAGTATGCTACATATTATATTGCTTAACTTTTATATAGTCAAGACATTATAGCAACCTTTTACATTTTATTAACTAATTATTCATAAAGATTGCCGCAGAAAATTTTTTCATATATTTTTGCATTTATGTTGACACGTAAGAAAATATATGATATAATATGCACATATGTGGAGGTGTGTGGATATGCTTGCAGAAGAGAGACAAAATAAAATATATAAAATAATACAGGATAAAGGTGCCGTTACAGTTTCATATCTTATCAGCACATTCAATGTGTCGATAGAAACAGTCAGAAGAGATCTGATGGCAATGGAAAATCAGGGAAAGCTTGTAAGAGTCCATGGCGGAGCCGTTGCAAACGGCGATATGAAGAATTATTCCGATTTGAAAAAGAGAAATAATGAATACAGCAGTCAAAAGAACGAGCTTGCAATAAAAGCGGCAGAGTTTGTAAATGACGGAGATATTATAGCCATTGATTCGGGAAGTACAGCACTTATGTTTGCCGAAGCACTTAAATTAAAAAACTTTAATCTTACAATTTTAACACACTCCGAGGATGTATTTAACAGCCTGCGTAATCATGGACAGTTTACCCTTATTTTGTGCGGCGGGTATTATATGAATAGCGAAAACGCCTTTTACGGAGAATTAACGATAGATATGCTTAGAAATCTGCATGTTAAGAAGTCGTTTATATTTCCATCGGCAATTTCACTTGAAGGAGGAATATGTGATTATCAAAATGATTTATTGCAGGTTCAGAAACAGCTTTTAAAATGTGCAGATGAAATTTATGTTTTAGCGGACAGCAGTAAATTTGAGAAAAGAGCGCTGCACAAGCTTGAGGATATGAAAAGAGAATATATATATGTAACAGACAGCGGATTGTCTTATGAGCTTAAAAAAGTTTACGAGGAAAATAATATTAAGATATTTGATGGAAAGGACAAATGAAAATGCCGGTGTCAAAAAAAGAAGTAAACAGACTTACAATTCTTTTTACCGTTACATATATGATAAGCTATATAACCCGCATAAATTACGGTGCCGTTATATCTGAGATGGAAAAAGCGACAAATATATCAAGAAGTCTGCTTTCAATGTCGGTTACGGGAAGCTTTGTAACATATGGGGCAGGTCAGATAATAAGCGGAATACTGGGGGACAAGGTGTCTGCGAAAAAGCTGGTTTCTTACGGATTTATTGTAACCGTGCTTATGAATTTTTTAATTCCCATATGTAAAAATCCATATCAAATGCTTGCAGTATGGTGTATAAACGGTTTTGCTCAAAGCTTTATGTGGCCGCCGCTGGTAAAGCTGATGACATCGCTTTTTTCCGAGGAGGATTATAAAGGTGCTGCGGTAAAGGTTTCGTGGGGAAGCTCGCTGGGAACTATACTTATATATCTGATTTCTCCGCTGATTATCACAATTTCCGGTTGGAAAGCGGTGTTCCTGTTCTCTGCTGCATGCGGTATTGTCATGCTCTTTATCTGGAATAAATATTCTTATGATACAAAAGCTGAAGAAAAGATTGCTCCCCTACCGGAGAGGAAAGTATCAGGCATTTTATTTACCCCGCTTATGCTTGGAATTATGCTTGCAATAATACTGCAGGGAATGCTCAAAGACGGAGTAACAACATGGATGCCGTCATATATATCCGAAACCTACAGCCTCAGCAGTGTTATATCGATTTTAACGGGTGTTATCCTTCCCATATTCAGTATTATATGTTTTTCTGCCGTATCACAGCTTTATAAAAAAGTATTTACCAACCCGATATTATGTGCAGGTGTGATTTTCGGAGCGGGAGCACTTTTTGCTTTTGGACTGTATTTGCTTTCAGGCCGGAATGCACTGCTTTCAGTTGTCTTTTCGGCGCTGCTTACAGGATGTATGCACGGAGTTAATCTGCTTCTTATTTGTATGGTTCCGGCGTATTTTAAAAAATACGGAAATGTATCTACCATATCGGGAGTGCTGAATTCCTGCACCTATATAGGCAGCGCGGTCTCAACCTACGGAATAGCAGTTTTATCCGAAAATTCAGGCTGGAAATTTACAATTTTTATATGGACGCTGATTGCTTTGTCCGGAACCATATCCTGCATAGTTAATATAAGACCGTGGAAACGTGTAATGAGTGCGAAATAGTTAAGTGAATATAAACTGACATCAATACTGCGCACTCAACACGGCACGGTTAATCATTCAATAAGGGATAAAGCCCCGTCATTCAACGTTTCAGCGGGGGATTGTACCCCCACCCCCAAAAAGTAAGTGGAACACGCCGCCTATAGAGGCGGGGGACATCTTGCTTTTAGTTATAAACGCATATATAAATTCACTCTTTCTTGATGATAGTTCATCGTACACGCTCCATTCACATGAGTATTAAAAATTTTGCTTAATTATTTCGAAATATCTGCATAAACAGCGCAAAAAATACCCTCTGTAATTATTTTAAATCCTTTTTTCTCCAATCCATGTTTCCAGGCACTTCATCAACTGCTCAATATCCAATGGTTTTGTAAGGTGCTCATTCATACCGGCATTTTTACTCCGCTGTATATCCTCCGCAAAAGCATTCGCGGTCATGGCAATAATCGGAATTCCGGCAGCATCCTTACGCGGAAGCTTTCTGATTGCCTCAGCTGCTTCATACCCATTCATAATCGGCATCTGAATATCCATCAATATCATATCGTAGTAGTTTTCGTCCGCTGCTTCAAACTTTTCCAATGCCTCTCGTCCGTTTTCAGCACTTTCTACCGTCACTCCGGTCTCACCGATAATCTCTTCGGCTATTTCCCGATTCAGCTCATTATCCTCTACCAAAAGTACTCTTTTACCGTTCAGCTTCACTTTGGTAAATATCTCTTCCTCCGGCAGCTCCTTACTCTTATCCTTTTCTACAATCTGATTAAAAAGATATACCAGACGTGACTTAAACAGCGGCTTGGATATAAAACCGTTTACACCTGCACGGCGTGCTTCTTCTTCTACAGTGCTCCAATCATATGCCGACAAAATAATAATCGGTACATCAAAACCAACTCTTTCACGAATCGCACGCGCTGTCTCAATACCGTCCATTTCCGGCATTTTCCAGTCCAAAATCACGGCAAAATAATCCTGATTACTCCGGTGATGCTCCCATACCCTCTGCACGGCTTCTCTACCGCTCAGAACATATTCGCCCTTCATTCCGATGTTCTCAAGAATCAGGCATGTCATCTCACCGGCATTTTTATCATCATCTACCACCAGCACCGGCAAATCCATAAGCTTCTCCGTATCCGGTGCTTCCGTATCCACAAGCTTAAGAATCAGCGTTACAACAAATTTCGTTCCTTTGCCTAACTCGCTCTCTACTGCAATATCACCATTCATCCTGCGGGCAATATTCCTTGCAATGGTCATTCCAAGTCCTGTCCCCTCAATCTTGCTTACCCTTGAATCCTCCGCACGGCTGAATGGCTCAAACAACTTTTCCTGATACTCCTTACTCATACCGATTCCGTTATCACGAAAAACAAATTCATAACAGCCATAGCCGGGCATATTGGATGCTTTCTCGTTAATTTCCATCTCAATA
>JAGBHE010000075.1 GCA_017935675.1 Clostridia bacterium
CTTCTGCAATAGCTGTTTTCCCGACGCCCGGTTCCCCGAGAAGCACGGGGTTGTTTTTTGAACGTCTGTTCAGTATCTGAATCACACGCTGAATTTCAGCTTCTCTGTTAATTACACGGTCAACCTGACCGAGAGCTGCTTTTGCCGTAAGGTTAGTACCGTAGGTGTCAAGCATACTTTTTTTGCCGGGTCTGTTTTTTTTCTGAGAAGCTGAATCCCTGCTTTTTCTTGATTCATCATGGATTTGCTCCTTATCGGGAGAGCCGAAAATGTTTTTCAGAAAATCAGCAGGTGCTGTCGGAGCGCCGCCCTCAATGGGCATTTCGCCTATCATTGAGCTCATATTTTCAGCAAGACCCTCAACTCCGCCTACCTCGCCAAGGAATTCGGACATCTGTGAATTCAGAGTGTCAAGCTCCTCTTCATCAACACCGAATTGCTTCATTAAATTGTCTATGGGCGCTATGCCGAGGGATTTTGCACACGACAAGCACAGCCCTTCACTTGTGGTTTTTCCCGCTTCAACCTTTGTTACAAAAATAATAGCGGGATTGACCTTGCATTTAGAGCATAATGTCATTTATTTCAATCCTTTCGATTACAATGAAAAATAGAAAATTCGTAAGAATTTTCACATCAATTCTGCATTTTGCATTCTGCATTCTGCATTTTATTTTGTTTCCGGTTATTATACCACAAAAAGATTTTTATGTGAATACTTTTTTCGGAAAGTTTACAATTCTTTCATACAATTTCGGGCAAACGCTTTAAATTACACAAGACAAAGCCCCTAATTCGGGATGTAACTAATTAAAATGCTAATTCTACCTGAAAAATGTTGATTTTTTCGGTCAATAATAGTAAAATAATAAGAATAACAAGGGGCAGCTGCGTTGCATAATATAAAGATAGCACAGTCTTTTTGTGTTCACTCGGAAGGAGGTAAAATTATGGCAGATGGAGTTAAGAATACAGGAATGCATGTTTCTGTCGTATCAATAATCGTGAATCTTATTTTATCAGTATTTAAGCTGGCGGCAGGCATTATTGCCCATTCCGGTGCGATGATATCAGACGCGGTCCATTCCGCATCAGATGTGTTCAGCACTATTATAGTTATGATCGGAATAAAAATCTCAGGCAAGGATTCCGATACGGGTCATCAGTACGGTCATGACAGGATGGAATGTATTGCCGCAGCGCTTTTGTCGATTGTGCTTTTCGCTACCGGCCTGGGAGTAGGCTATACATCGCTTACCAAGATTGCGGGAGGAAACTACGAAAATCTTGCAATGCCCGGTGCCCTTGCTCTTGCAGCGGCTGTTATATCGATAATTGTCAAGGAATGGATGTATCATTACACAAAAGCAGCGGCAAAGCGTGAGAATTCCTCGGCGCTTATGGCGGATGCGTGGCATCACCGCTCGGACAGCCTGTCCTCTGTGGGAAGCTTTGTCGGAATATTCGGCGCAAGGCTGGGGTTTAAGGTTCTTGACCCCCTGGCAGGCTTTGTAATATGTATTTTTATCATTAAGGCTGCCGTTAAAATATTCCGGCAGGCTATGGATCAGATGGTTGATAAGTCCTGTGATAATGAAACGGCTCAGAAAATACGTGATATAATAACTGAAACTCCGGGAGTGGAAACGGTGGATATGATAAAGACAAGAATGTTCGGCCCGAAGATTTATGTTGATGTGGAATTCGGTACAAACGGAGATATGACGCTTCGGGAGGCTCATCGGATAGCCGAAAATGTTCATAATAGAATAGAGGATGTCATGCCGTCTGTTAAGCATTGTATGGTGCATGTTAACCCGACAGATAATTAATTTGCGAAAGGATGATTTTTTTGAGTTACAGATTTTGTACTGCGGAAAGGGAAATTGCTGCGTCTATATGGAATGTTCTTGCCTCTTTCGGGTATACGGAGGCCGTAATAAGCGGTGATGTAAAAAAGGATTGCTTTAATAAGGTTACAAGACTTGCGGTTGATGACGGCTCATCATATACCGCGCTGCTGGCAGGTGAAGCGGGACCGAAAGCAATGTCGGAGCTGGCGGCAGCAGCTGTTGAGGCTGCTCTTGCCATAGGGTTTGCGGAGTTTTCCCTTGAAATAACATGCCCGGAGGAGACAGGCGAGCTCCTTTCGCTTTACGGCCTGGAGGAATGGATAAATGTAAAGCGTGGAGACTTTGAGTTTTACGGAATAAGCGGCGGACATAAGCTGTTTCACGCCGGGTCGGAAGATGGAATTTTAAAATGCGTGTTTGACTTGAAGGAATGTGCCGGGGCGGAAACGGGACTTGTCAATCCGTCTCCTTCTCAGATTGTCGTCTATGCGGAAAAGAACGGGGAGGGCATAGCTTATGAAATAGCATACACCCTGCGGCTGTCCGGCTGCCTTGTGATTAATTACCTCGGCAGCGGTGATATTGAAGCCTGCGAACGCAGTGCTGCAGAAGATGGCGCTGCAAGCATTATACGTGTTTTCCCGGACGGGAAAATACAGATAAAGGAAATGGCTGACGGCAGCG
The DNA here is from genome assembly GCA_017935675.1 of Clostridia bacterium. Lineage (GTDB taxonomy): Bacteria > Bacillota > Clostridia > UBA1381 > UBA1381 > RGIG9115. The sequence goes on from JAGBHE010000075.1 coordinate 2,538, forward strand.
TTACGGAAACGGACTATGAAACCTTTGTCGGATATTATGATGACGAGGAGGATGACCATGACTGCGGCTGCGGTCATGACCATGACCATGACCATGAACACGGTCATGATTGCGGCTGCGGCCATGTAAAATAATCGGGGTGTGATTTTATGCGTACGGCTTTAATAGATATCGGATCAAACACAATAAGATTTGTGGCGTATCAGCAGGACAGACAGATAGAAAATTTTGCTGAACATGCGGGGCTTATTGCAGACGTTTCGGGCGGCAGGATTTCGCCGGCCGGAATATCAAAGCTTGTTAAAGCACTGACAGCGATGAATAAAAGGGCGGCGGAGCTTGAATGTGATACCGTCTACGCGTTTGCAACCGCATCGCTGAGAAATATTGAGGACAAAAGAAGTCTTTCGGATTATATACGGAGCGTTACCGGAACAGAGATTGATTTCATTTCCGGCGAGCAGGAGGCTATGTATGATTTTGCGGGTCTTCGCAGCATGTACAATGAAAGCAGCGGAGCTGCCTTTGATCTCGGAGGCGGAAGCTGTCAGCTGATTTATTATGAAAGGGATAAGGTTTGTGAGTTTAAATCACTGCCTATCGGTTCGCTGAAGCTTTACACCGCATACGTAAACGGAGAAATTCCGACAGAGGAAGAAAAAAGCAGGATAGCGCGCCGTGTGCGTATTGAGCTTTCAAAGCTGGCTCTTCTGAAACAATGCGGAGCGGATAAGCTCTATGCTATGGGCGGAGCCGGTTTTGCGCTTGCAAAGGTTTCCGCTGTGCTGTTCGGAGGAGACGGAAAAAGACTGAGCTGCCAGGAGCTTGAAAAAATTGCGGGTGTTACGGCGCAGGAGCTTTTATCGATAGTTCCGAAACGTGTCAGGACAGCAATTCCGGCTGCGGTTACAATGATTGAAATACTTAAATTTACCGGTGCCGCAGAAATTGAAGTGACTGAGGCGGGAGTCCGTGACGGAATACTTCACAGCAGATTCCTTTGACAGATACAATGATGCGCTGTCGAAATTTTGCATAAATACATAGCAATAATGAAAAAAATTTCGGTAAAAATTAAATTCGTCAGCTTCTTGACAATTTGGCGAAAATGTGGTATTATACTTAATTGAAAGTACTGTTGTTTTTCAGTCAAGGACACATGTTTCGGACGAACCGTTTCTTTCTTTATTTTAATGCCGCGGTCGTTCGTAATGAAAAGAGGAGCAAGGTTATGGCGGACGATTTTGTTTTGGTAAGTACAAAGGCAGCTCCTGAGGTATTTCTTAAGGTGGTTGAGGCAAAACGTCTGCTTTCCTCAGGACTTGCAAAGAAAACAGGAGAGGCAATTGATGCGGTAAATATCAGCAGGAGCGCATTTTATAAATATAAGGATTACGTGTTCGGCTACGGTGAAAAAAGCCTTGAGCATGTGATAACTCTGTTCCTTGAGCTTGCCGATACATCCGGAGTTTTATCGGAGATACTTGCGGCGATTGCGATGTTCGGGGGAAATGTTCTGACAATAAATCAGAATATTCCTATTAATAATACCGCAAACGTTATAATATCCGCAAGACTCGGAAGTGACGCATCATCGGAGCTTATGACGGAAAAACTCAGACAGCTGAAAGGCGTAATAAAGGTCAAGCTGCTGTCTGTACAATAATACTACTCGAAAGGGGTACCAAAATGGCCAATATTGCAATAATGGGTTTCGGAACAGTCGGCAGCGGCGTTTTCGATATTATCCGGCGCATACCGGAAATTCTGAAACGTAATGCCAACGGCGAGGAAATCGTTGTCAAGCATATTCTTGACATAAGAGACTTTTCCGACCATGAGAATGCCGGGCTTTTTACGAAAAAATTTGAGGATATTTTAAATGACAGTTCTGTTTCCGTAGTTGTGGAGGTTATGGGCGGTCTTCATCCGGCTTACGAATTCACCAAGGAGCTTTTGATGAGCGGCAAGAGTGTTGTAACGTCGAATAAAGAGCTCGTTGCAACATATGGTACCGAGCTTTTGCAGCTTGCCTTGGAAAAGAATGAAAACTATCTTTTTGAAGCGAGCGTTGGCGGCGGAATTCCTGTTATACGGCCTATTCATCAGTGCCTGACGGCAAACAGAGTGCTTCGTATCGCAGGTATTCTTAACGGAACAACAAATTACATCTTAAATGAGATGATTAACAAGGGCAAGACCTTTGATGACGCGCTTAAGGACGCACAGGCAAAGGGCTATGCCGAAAAAAATCCGGCAGCCGATATTGAAGGACATGACGCCTGCCGTAAAATTGCGATTCTTGCTTCCCTTGCGTCGAGAAGATTTGTTGATTATAACAACATTGTGACCGAGGGAATTGTGGATATTTCCCTTTCCGATGTGAAATATGCAGAGGCAGCAGGGTGTGTAATAAAGCTGATAGGCTATGCCGAATTTGCAGAGGATGACAGATTGTATTCAATTGTGTGCCCTATGGTGATAAGCAAAACAAGTCCCCTTGCGTGCGTGGATGATGTGTATAACGCTGTTATGGTTACGGGCGACAGCGTGGGTGATGTTATGTTTTACGGAAAGGGCGCAGGAAAGCTGCCGACAGCAAGCGCTGTTGTTGCAGATGTTATCGATGCAGTAAAGCATAGTGAACGAAGCAAAAAAATTGCATGGACAGATGTCGGTTATAATTTTATGATTTCTCCCGATGAGAAGAAATTTTCATATTTTATCAGAACATCTGCCACGCGGGAAAAGATTAAGGAAGTTTTTGATATCAAACAGATTTATGACATAGGTATTGACGGAGAAATCGGATTCATCACGGAGCCTGTTGCCGAAAGTGAGATTCAGAAAAAAACAGAGGCTCTCGGAAGTGTTCTTTCGTCAATAAGAGTAATGGAATGATTGTAAGAATAAAGGTCCCTGCCACAAGCGCAAATATGGGGCCGGGCTTTGACTGTCTGGGAGTGGCTCTGGGGCTTTACAATGTGATTGAAACCGCTGAAACAGGCGGCGGACTTTCTATCACGGCTGCCGGCAGCAAGGGATTTATCACCGGAAATGAAAATAATCTGATTTACCGTGCAATGATGACTGTGTTTGAGGAGTGCGGCTATACTCCGAAGGGAATCAGGATTTTTCAAAGGAGCAGAATACCTATGACCCGCGGGCTTGGCAGCAGCAGTGCCTGCATAATAGGCGGTATGCTCGGCGCAAACGTAATTGCGGGCAGACAGCTTTCCTATGACAGGATTCTTGAGCTTGCCTGTAAAATGGAGGGGCATCCCGATAATGTAACTCCGGCGCTTTACGGCGGTTTCTGTACTGCGGTTCGGGAAGGAGAAAGGGTTTATCATACAAGCACAAAGCTTAGCGGGCATATTAAGTTTGCCGTTATGATTCCCGGCTATTATGTAGCCACAAAACGCTCAAGAACAGTAGTACCCGACAGCTTTTCAAAGGCTGATGCGGTTTTTAACATATCTCATGCAGCAATGCTTGTATCGGCGCTCACATCCGGAAAAACAGAGCTTCTCCGGATTGCCTGTGAGGACAGGATGCATCAGCAGTACAGAAAGGAATATATTGAAGGTATGGAGGATATATTCCGTAAAAGCTATGAGCTCGGAGCCTGTGCCGTGTATCTCAGCGGCTCGGGACCGACGATTTTATCGGTTCTTGACAAAAATTATTCCGGTTTTGCAGACGGAATGAATAGATTTTTTAAAGAAAGCTTTAAGGACTGGAAATGCCGGATATTGACCATAGATAATGTGGGTTCGGTGGTTTCCGAACGTCCCTGAGGTTAAAAATGGAGGTAATAAAATGGGATTGGTTGTTCAGAAATACGGCGGCACAAGTGTTAAGGATGCCGAACGTGTAATGAATGTTGCAAGACGTGTTACAGACACGTATCAGAAAGGAAATAATGTTGTGGTTGTTGTGTCCGCACAGGGCGATACCACAGATGAGCTTATAGAAAAAGCCATGGAAATTAATCCGTCGCCGTCGAAGCGCGAAATGGATATGCTTCTTTCAACAGGAGAACAAATATCAATATCGCTTCTTGCTATGGCTATTGAAAAGCTGGGCTTCCCGGTTGTATCAATGACAGGCTGGCAGGCGGGCTTCCGTACGGATTCAACCTATGGTGCGGCGCGTATACATGAAATAAATGCAGACAGAATTGAAAATGAGCTTGATAAAAGAAGAATTGTTATTGTAGCCGGATTTCAGGGAATTAATAAATATGATGATATTGTGACTCTCGGAAGAGGCGGCTCCGATACCTCGGCTGTTGCTCTCGCAGCGGTTCTCGGCGCTGATGTCTGTGAGATTTACACAGATGTTGACGGTGTTTTCACGGCAGATCCGAGATTTGTAAAAACGGCGTATAAGCTTGATGAGATTTCATATGACGAAATGCTTGAGCTTGCGTCTCTCGGTGCTAATGTTCTGCACAACAGAAGCGTTGAGCTTGCTAAAAAATACAACGTAAAGCTTGCGGTAAAGTCAAGTCTTAATAACAATGAGGGAACGTATGTTAAGGAGGTAGACCAAGTGGAAAAAATGATAGTCAGAGGAGTTACAAGAGATAATGATTGTGCAAGAATAGCACTTTGCGGAGTTGAGGATACACCGGGAAAGGCTTTTCAGATATTTTCCCTGCTTTCTAAAAACGGCATAGGCGTAGACCTTATAATCCAGTCAATCGGAAACGGAACACAAAAGGATATCAGCTTCACAACGACAGAGGGTGACCTTGATAAGGCTCTTGAGGTAATGGACGGGAACAGAAGCGTTCTGAAGGTTCAGGATATTAAATGGTCAAAGGATGTTTCAAAGGTATCTATAGTCGGCGCCGGCATGGTCAATAACGTCGGTGTGGCGGCAAAGATGTTTGAGGCGCTTTACAACGCGCATATAAATATTAATATGATTGCAACCTCCGAAATAAAGATTTCCGTTCTCGTAGACCAGAAGGATGCGGAAAGAGCCGTTGTTGCCATTCACGACAAGTTTCTTGTGTGATAAGATTCGGAGGATATGCCCTTGAGCGATAAGATAATCGGCAGAAAGCCGGTGCTTGAAGCTATAAGCGCCGGACGGGATATTGATAAAATTTTTGTTAAAAAGGGGAAAAGCGAGGGAAGCCTTGTTCCTCTTATAAAAAAAGCGCGGGAGCTTGGTATTATAGTATCCGAGACAGACAAGGCAAAGCTTGACGAGCTGAGCGACGGTGAAAATCATCAGGGGATTGTTGCGTTTGTTTCGGCGGCAGTATATAAAACCGTTGATGACATTCTGAGCTTTGCCGAGGAACGCGGCGAAAAGCCGCTTGTTGTAATTTGTGACAGAATAACAGATCCTCATAATCTCGGAGCAATAATAAGAACTGCCGAATGCGCGGGCGCTCACGGAATTATTATCCCGAAGCGCGGCAGTGCGCCGGTCAATGAGATTGTGGCAAAAACTTCTGCGGGAGCGCTTGAATACATGAATATATGCAGGGTTACGAACCTTGCAAGAACAATTGATGACCTTAAAAGCAAGGGTTTCTGGATAACGGGGGCGCACATGGACGGCGAGCCGATGTACAGTGTTGATTTATGCGGCAGCGTCGGACTTGTAATCGGCAGCGAGGGAGAAGGCATAAGCCGGCTTGTGCGTGAGAAATGCGATTTTCTGGCGTCAATCCCCATGAAGGGCAGTATTTCCTCACTGAATGCGTCAGTTGCCGCGGGAATACTTCTTTATGAGGCGTTTCGTCAAAGAAATAAATAATGATACGGACATTGTATAATGGGGTGTAATGTGCGCAAAGAAATGTGTGCAGTACACTCCTATTTGTTGGATTGGGAGACAAAAAAACTGAAAGGAATTAAAAAACATGAAGGCTGTAATAACCGTAATCGGAAAGGATAAGGTGGGAATAATTGCTGAGGTCAGCGGTTTCCTGGCAAAAAAATCTGTAAATATTCTTGATATTTCTCAAACGATTATGCAGGATATGTTCTGTATGATAATGCTTGTTGAATTCAGGGATGACGATACTGTGATAAGCGATATTTCCGGTCAGCTGACGGAGCTTGGCAAGCGTATGGGGCTGTCAATACATCTGCAGAGGGAAGAGCTTTTTCAGTCAATGCACCGGATATAAGAGACGGGAGGCGGTGATAATATGATAAATCCTTTTGAGATCATGCAGACAATAAATATGATTGATAAGGAAAACCTTGATATCAGAACAATAACCATGGGTATTTCGCTGAAAAGCTGTGCAGACCCGGACCTTAAAGCGATGTGCGGCAAGATTTATGATAAAATAACATCATATGCAAAGGATCTTGTTAAAACAGGTGAGGATATTGAAGCACAGTTCGGCATACCTATAATAAATAAAAGAATAAGCGTAACGCCTGTTTCAAATCTTATAGAGGCTTTGCCGTCGCCGACTGTTGCAGACTGCGTTGAAATAGCAAAGACTCTTGACAGGGCGGCTAAGACTACCGGAGTTAATTTTATCGGCGGCTACAGCGCTCTTGTTCATAAGGGCTATACAAACGCCGAACGAGTGTTTATAGAGTCCATTCCCGAAGCCTTGGCGTCAACGGATATCGTCTGCTCAAGCGTAAATGTCGCTTCAACAAAAGCGGGCATTAATATGGACGCTGTAAAGCAGATGGGTGAAATAATAAAAAAGTCGGCGGAGCTGACAGCAGACAGCAGCGGCTTTGCCTGTGCCAAGCTTGTTGTTTTTGCAAATGCCGTTGAGGACAATCCGTTTATGGCAGGCGCTTTCCACGGCGCAGGAGAGGGAGAATGTGTTATAAACGTCGGCGTCAGCGGACCCGGCGTTGTAAAATGCGCTTTGGAAAAGGTGGCAGGCGAGGATTTAGGTGTTGTTGCCGAAACGATTAAGAAAACTGCCTTTAAGATAACAAGAATGGGTCAGCTGGTGGCTATGGAGGCGTCAAAGCGGCTTAATGTGCCTTTCGGTATAGTTGATCTTTCTCTCGCACCGACGCCTGCCGTAGGTGACAGTGTTGCTTATATCCTGGAGGAAATGGGACTCCAGCAGTGCGGAGCTCACGGAACAACCGCTGCTCTTGCACTCTTAAATGACGCGGTTAAAAAGGGAGGCGTTATGGCGTCAAGCTATGTCGGCGGTCTTTCCGGAGCTTTTATACCCGTCAGTGAGGACGCAGGAATGATATCGGCGGCAAAGTCCGGTGCGCTGTCACTTGAAAAGCTTGAAGCAATGACATGCGTATGCTCTGTGGGGCTTGATATGATTGTTATACCGGGTGATACGCCTGCGTCTACCATATCGGCTATAATTGCGGATGAAGCGGCAATAGGCGTTGTAAATACAAAGACAACGGCTGTCAGGATTATACCTGCTCCCGGCGCCCGGGTGGGAGATACGGTTGAGTTCGGAGGGCTTCTCGGCACAGGCCCCGTTATGAAGGTAAGCCGCCTTGACAGCGGAGAGTTCATAAGCCGCGGAGGAAGAATCCCTGCGCCGATACACAGTCTTAAAAATTAATTTAAACATAAGGTGGCGATTGTTTTATGGAGGATCTGATCAACAGAATTATCACTATTGAAGAGGAAGCGCAGGAGGTTATCAGAGAGGCCGAGGAAAAGGCGTTGTCAATCGAAAGCAGTGCTGAGAAAAAATCTGAATTCCTTGAAAAGGATATTCTTGAAAAAGCGGAGCTTAAAATCAAATCAATAGATTCCCTTGAGGCAGAATATGCAGAAGCGAAGATAAGCGGTATAAATGAAAAGCTGAACCGGCAGAAAAAGGAGCTTGCCGACAGGCTTGAGCAGAATAAAGAAAAGTGGGTGGCGGAAATACTAAAGGCGACTCTTGCCTGATAACGGCAGGGCGGTATGTGAGTATTCCGCATACTGCAAAAACGTAATTGACAGAAAGGACCTGGTTTTTATGTCAAACCGCTACTGTGCTATAAACGCAAAAATAAAAGCAATGTATTCCGGATGCCTTAAGAAGGAAGATTACATGGCGCTGCTTTCAAAGTCATCAGTACCTGAGGTTTGCGCCATTCTCAGGGAAAACACATCATATTCCGATGTGCTTGAGGAGCTTACCGAGGATAAGCTTCACCGCGGAAACATTGAAAAAAATGTACTTCATCACAAGATGTTTACGCAGTACATAAGACTTTACAATTTTATGAACCGTGAGGAAAGAAACATTTTCCGGTTTTGGTTTATGAGAAATGAAATAGAATTTCTGAAGCATAGGTTAAGATATATTCTGAATAATGAGCCTGCCGGTGAGGAATTTGAAAACATTGACGACAGTGTGTTTTTTGAAGAGCATACGAAAATCAACTGTAAGCTTGCAATGAATGCGAGAAGGCTTTCGGATTTTCTGCCTGCCTGTGAAAACACTCCTTATTATGATATACTGCGTACAGCAGAATCAATTAAATCTGATTATTTTTCAATAGTCATGATGTTTGACAGGCTTTATTATACCATGCTGTGGAAGGCAAAGGATAAGCTTCCGAAGGCAGAGGCAAAGGTGTTTGAGGAATTTGTGGGTTCGTCAATAGACATGCTTAACCTGATGTGGATATACAGAGGAAAGAAGTATTTTGACTTTGACAATGAGATTATATATACGTATCTCATTCCCGTCAGATACCGTCTGTCCTCGGAGGACATTAAGTCGATGGTGTCGGCGTCCTCCGACGCCGGCGTTTTGAATTACGTACGTGATTCGGGATACAGGGAGCTTTTTGAAGGCGTCGGAGAAGGATTTTTCGTTGAGGAAAATTATCACCGTCTGGAGCTGAAGCTTGCAAAGAAAATTTTTGTTACAAACCCCATGACAATGGCGGCGGTCTTTGCATATTTTCAGATTAAGCAGACAGAGGTATATAATATAACTACAATTATTGAGTGTGTAAGATACGGTATTAAACCGGAGATTATTAAAAAACATGTGAGAGTGTAAGGAGAGGGAAAAGTGGCAATTGTAAAAATGAAATCCGTGACGATCGCCGGTCCGGTAGAACAATTTAATACAATCCTTGAAAAATATATCTGCGATAAGCAGATTCATCTTGAGGACGCCATGACGGTGCTTTCAAACAGAGAAAAGCTTTATCCGTTTGAGGACGCGAATAACTATGATCCTGTTATAAAGAGGATTGAAGATATTTCGCATAAGTCCGGTCTGGCTCTTTCCGAGGAGGAATTTTGTGTTGATTACAGCCTTGACAAAATGAACTCAATTCTGGCGGAGGTCGAGGAGGTAATATCAGAGGATAATGAGTGTCTGTCCGGATATGAGGCGGAGCTTGAAAAGTATCATGACATAGTTAAAGGCCTTGATAATGTTATAGACATAAACGTTGATTTTTCAAAAATTTTAGCTTTTGAGTTTATGAGCTATTCCTTCGGGCGCATTCCGAAAGGAAGCTATAAAACCCTGACAACGTACTTGTCGGATATAGACGCTGTCTTTGTCAAAACAAAAGAAGATACTCAGTATGTCTGGGGATTTTACTTTTCGCCGGCATCAAGAGCGGGAAAGGTTGACGAGGTATTCGCATCGCTTTACTTTGAGAGCATAGATATCCCGGCAGAGTGCACCGGTGTTCCGCAGCAGGTGCAGAAGGAGTATAAAAGCAGAATTTCAGAGCTTGAGCAGAAAATTGCTGAAAGAAAATCAAAGACGGCGGAGAAAATACATGTTTATAAATCAGACCTTATAATGATGTATTCCCTTGCGAAAAAGAGAAAAGCGTATGATGATATAAGAAGAAAAGCCGTTCACAGCAAAGAATTTTTCTATATAGTCGGCTGGATGCCGAAAAAAGAGGCTGATTTGCTTGAAAAGCAGCTTGAAGGGAAAAAGGAGCCGGTGATGTTTGTTGCAACCGATCCCGACAAAAGCCTTGGGATCAAGCCGCCGACAAAGCTCAGGAACAATCCTGTTTTCAAGCCCTTTGAGATGTTTGTAAAAATGTACGGGCTTCCTGATTATTTTGAACTTGACCCTACGCCTGTGCTCGCACTGACCTACATTTTATTTTTCGGCATTATGTTCGGTGATGTGGGACAAAGCGCTGTTTTTGCCATCCTTGGCTTTCTGCTGTACAGGATAAAGAAAATACCCCTTGCGGGAATAATCGGAACTGTAGGAATTTCGGGAGTTGTTTTCGGCTTCGTTTACGGAAGTATATTCGGAAACGAGGAAATTCTGACGCCGATTATATCACCGATGCACAGTATAAACCAGATGCTTATAATTACCATCGGAATGGGCGTTGCCATAATAATTATCGGACTTATTCTGAATATAGTAAACTCTTTCAAGAGCGGAAGAGCGGGAGATGCCCTATTCGGTCATAACGGAATGGCGGGACTTGTATTTTACGTAACGCTGATTTGCGTTGTGCTTTCAAAAATAGTGGGACTGTTCAGCATGCCGAATATGCTTATCGGAATAATTATTGCCGTTACGGTGATTTGTATGTACCTTGCCGAACCCCTCGGAAAGCTTGTTTCGGGGAAAAAGAACTGGTTCCCGAAGGAAGGCATGTTCTTTGTGGAAAACCTGTTTGAAATGTTTGAGGTTATCCTGAGTTTTTTCACCAATACGATATCGTTCCTGCGTGTCGGTGCATTTGCTATTGTTCACGTGGGTATGATGATGGTTGTGTCCGTTCTGTCTCAGGGAGGCGGTGTGGGCGGCACCATCGTATATATACTCGGAAACATACTTGTAATGGGACTGGAGGGGCTTATAGTCGGAATACAGGTGCTGCGTCTTGAATATTATGAGATGTTCAGCAGGTACTTCAGCGGACAGGGCAGAGAATTTGTTTCCGTCAATAAAAACTGACAGCGCAGTGACAGCGGCGCAAATAAAATTTGGGAGGAATTTAAAATGTTGTTGAATGTATTATGTGTTTTGGTGGCTTTAAGTATTATTGTACCCTTTGCGTGGTTTCGGATTTCCGGCGGCAAAAACGCAAAGCAGTGTTTAGCTATGAATATAATAAGCTTTGCAAGCTTTCTCGGACTTGCCTTTATGACTATTCTCGGCACGGGAATAGTCGGTTATGCAGCCGGAGATGCCGCTGAGGTGACAACGGGTCTCGGTCTTAAATTCATAGGCGCGGCGCTTTCTACAGGTCTTTCGGGCATAGGCGGCGGCATCGCCGTTGCAAGCGCGGCAAGCGCAGCTATCGGCGCTATGAGCGAAAATGAAAAGATTATGGGTAAAACACTTATTTTTGTTGCTCTTGCAGAGGGTATCGCTCTTTACGGCCTTGTAATTTCGATACTTATAATAAACGGTTAAAGCCCGGTGAACAGCTATGAAGATGTATCTGATAAGTGATAATATTGATACCCGTGTAGGTATGCGTCTCGCAGGAATTGACGGGTGCGTGGTACATGAGCACGACGAGACTGTTGCAGCGCTCAGGCGCGCAATATCCGACCCTGAAATAGGAGTTGTGCTTATGACAGAAAAGGCCGCCGGTGCCGCTAAAGAGTATGTCAGTGAGCTTAAGCTTACGCTTCATACTCCGCTGATTGCTGAAATTCCCGACCGTCACGGCAGCCGTGACATTGCAGGCAGCATCCAGAGCCTTGTACAGGAGTCTATAGGCCTGAAACTTTAGCCCCGAAAGGAAGGATTGAATTATGGAAAAGGAATTGGAAGAAAAGCTGAAAACTTTTGAAAACATTGTCCTTGGTGAAGCGAAGGAAAAAGGCGAGTGTAAGCTTGATAAGGTTGAAAAGGATACAAATGAAACACTTGAAAAAAAAGAAACCGAATATCTGTCGGAGGCATATGATGCAATTCAGAAAAAAATCAGGGGAATACGCCGCGGATATAATGAAAAGGTGCTTCATGCAGAGGTTGAGGCAAGACGCCAGCTCCTGAAGGCCCGTGAGGATATTGTCGCCGGTGTTTTTGATGAGTGTGCCGCACAGCTTGCAGAATTCCGGAAGTCGGAGGAATATAAACCGTGGCTTTGCAGGAAGCTTGAAAATGCGGTTAAAGAGCTTGGCAGCGGACGTATAAGCGCCGCGCTTTCCGAATCTGACAAATATCTCGATACTGAGCTGAAAGAGCTGTATCCGGAGATAAGCTTTTCTTATGAGCCTGACGGGATTATATCCGGCGGAGTAAAGGTATATAACAGCGACAGACGCACCGCGGCAGATTATACTCTTGCCGCACTGCTTGAAGCGCAGAAGTCGGAATTCCTGCAAACAGGCGGGCTTGCAATCAATTAATAGAAGGGATATGACGGAAATGGAAGAAACAAAAGGCTATATTTTCGGCATTAACGGTCCTGTTGTTAAGGTTAAGGGCAGCGATAAATTCGGTATGCAGGAAATGGTTTATGTAGGTGATGACCGCCTTATCGGAGAGGTTATCGGCGTTAAAGAGGAAATCACCATTGTTCAGGTGTATGAGGAAACCACCGGTCTTAAGGTCGGAGAGCCTGTAGTGGGATACGGGAGACCTCTTTCGGTTACCCTTGCCCCCGGCATACTCAGCGATATATTTGACGGAATTGAGCGTCCGCTAAAGGATATTAAAAAGCTGTCCGGTGTTTTTATAGAGCGCGGACTTAAGGTTTCCTCTCTCGATGAGGAAAGGAAATGGGAGGTTACCGTTACAGCAAAAATCGGAGACGAGGTAAGCGGGGGAACAATTATTGCCACAGTCCCCGAAACAGGTCTTATAACACATAAGATAATGATACCGCCGCCTGTTAGCGGAAAAATCGTATGGACTGCACCGAGCGGGAGCTATAATATAAACGAATGTATTGCCCGTGTGGAAAACGGCGGAAAGGTTACCGATATTACATTAAAGCAGGAATGGCCCATAAAAACTCCGCGCCCCTTTTCGAAGCGCCAGCCTATAACAAAGCCCCTTGTGACAGGGCAGCGTATAGTTGACGCAATGTTTCCGCTTGCAAAGGGCGGTGCTGCGGCGATACCCGGAGGGTTCGGTACAGGAAAAACAATGACTCAGCATCAGCTTGCAAAATGGTGTGACGCGGACATAATAGTATATATCGGCTGCGGAGAGCGCGGTAATGAAATGACTCAGGTTTTAAACGAGTTTTCGGAGCTTATTGACCCGAAATCAAACAGGCCGCTCCTTGACAGAACAGTGCTTATTGCAAACACGTCAAACATGCCGGTTGCCGCCAGAGAAGCAAGCATTTATACAGGTGTGACCCTTGCTGAATATTACAGGGATATGGGATATCATGTTGCGCTTATGGCCGACTCGACATCAAGATGGGCTGAGGCACTCCGTGAAATATCGGGACGTCTTGAGGAAATGCCTGCAGAGGAGGGCTTCCCGGCATATCTTGCATCAAGGCTTTCTCAGTTTTACGAAAGAGCGGGTTATGTTACAAACTTAAACGGAACGGAAGGCTCCGTAAGCATAATAGGTGCAGTTTCTCCTCAGGGCGGAGATTTTTCCGAGCCTGTAACTCAGAACACAAAAAGATTTATAAGATGTTTTCTTGCCCTTGATAAAAGCCTTGCCTATGCAAGACATTATCCGGCGATAGCATGGCTTGACAGCTATTCCGAATATATTCCCGATCTTGAGGAATGGTTTGCGGAAAACGCCGCACCGGATTTTATCGAAAAAAGAAACAGGATAATGGCAATCCTTCAGGAGGAAAGCAGCCTTATGGAGATAGTCAAGCTTATCGGTGCAGACGTTCTCCCGGACAGCCAGAAGGCAACGCTTGAGGTTGCAAAGGTTATCAGACTCGGATTTTTACAGCAGAACGCTTTTCATCCCGATGATACATACGTGCCTCTTGAGAAGCAGAATAAAATGATGGATATAATTTTGCAATATGACAAGCGCATGGCGGATATTGTAAGCCGCGGCATAGTTGTTTCAAAGGTGGCAGGTACGGGTATTGCAGATGAAATAGTCCGCGTAAAGTATACGATAGGCAATGATGACATGACGCCTTTTGCGAAGCTTTCCCGCAGAATTGATGATGTTTTCGATGAAATAATTGAAAACAGTTGAGCTTAGGAAGGGAATGAAAAGATATGTCAATTGAATATATGGGTCTGAAAAACATTGAAGGTCCTCTTGCTGTCATTGACGGAGTCGGCGGCGCGTCCTATGAGGAAATGGTAACAGTGACGCTGGACAGCGGCGAAAAAAGAATAGGCAGAATAATTGAAATTCTCGGAGATATGGCAGTAATACAGGTTTTTGAGGGCACATCGGGTCTGTCACTTACGAATACAACAACAAAGTTTATGGGTTATCCCATGCGTCTGCCGCTCTCAAAGGAAATGCTTGGAAGAACTCTTGACGGAATAGGAAGACCTATTGACGGGCTTGGCGATTATTTTGCTGACGAGGTTCGCGATGTGAACGGTCAGCCGATAAATCCGGTGTCAAGAGAGTATCCGCAGAATTTTATACAGACGGGAATTTCGTCAATAGATTGCCTTACAACGCTTATCCGCGGGCAGAAGCTTCCTATTTTTTCAGGAGACGGAATGCCCCATGATCAACTGGCGATTCAGATTGCGCGCCAGGCAAAGGTTGTTGACTCCGATGGGGACAGCGATAAATTTGCGATTGTCTTTGCGGCTATGGGCGTAAAGCATGATGTTGCAAACTTCTTTAAAAAGTCCTTTGAGGAAAGCGGAGTTCTGAATAAGGTTGTTATGTTTCTTAATCTTTCAAACGATCCGGTTGTTGAAAGAATAATAACGCCGCGGTGCGCTCTTACGGCTGCCGAGTATTTGGCGTTTAAGCATAATATGCATGTGCTTGTAATTCTTACCGATATGACAAGCTACGCAGAAGCGCTGCGTGAAATTTCTTCATCAAAGGGCGAAATACCGTCAAGAAAGGGCTTCCCCGGATACCTTTATTCTGACCTGGCGTCGCTTTATGAACGCGCCGGAATAGTTGAAGGTGCAGACGGATCGGTTACGCAGGTGCCTATTCTTACGATGCCTAATGATGATATTACACATCCTGTTCCTGACCTTACGGGATATATAACAGAGGGGCAGATAGTTCTCGGCCGCAGTCTGCATCTTACAGGGGTTTATCCGCCGGTAAGCATTTTGCCGTCACTTTCAAGACTTATGAAGGACGGTATAGGCGAGGGCTTTACAAGAGAAGATCATCCCGCATTATCCAATCAGCTTTTTGCCGCATATTCAAAGGTTGAGGACGCAAAAAGCTTAGCTTCGGTTATAGGTGAGGATGAGCTTTCCGAACTCGACAAGAAATATATCCGTTTCGGAAAGGAGTTTGAGAAGAGATTCCTGTCTCAGGGACTTTTTGAAAACAGAAGCATTGAGGATACTCTTAATTTAGGGTGGGAGCTTCTCGGAATGCTCCCCAAAAGTGAGCTTGACCGTGTGTCTGACGATATACTTGATAAGTATTACAAAAGCGCAGAATAAGCCGGAAGGACGGTGCGTAATATGGGAATAGCAATGACACCTACGAAGGGTAATCTTATGGCGGCAAAAAACACCCTGCGGCTGTCAAAGCAGGGTTATGAAATGCTTGACCGCAAACGAAACATACTCATAAGGGAAATGATGCTGCTTATAGAAAAGGCAAAGGACGTTGAAGCGCGTATAGAAACAACCTTTGCCGAGGCGTACAGGGCTCTTGCCGGTGCAAATATAATGATGGGCGTAAGCAGCGTTTCACATTATGCCCACACCGCAGTAATCGACGATGGTATAAAGATAAGCCTCAGGAGCGTAATGGGGGTTGAGCTGCCGGTTGTGAAAAAAAAGTCCGGCGTTGACAGACCGATGTACAGCTTTTATGCGACAACCTCCGCCCTTGATGAGGCAACCATGAAATTCAGTGAGGTTAAGACTCTTTCACTGGAGCTTGCTGAAATAGAAAACGCGGTTTACCGCCTTGCCATGAACATAAAGAAGACGCAGAAAAGGGCAAATGCTCTTGAAAACATTACAATTCCTCTTTATGAAAGGCTCACAAAGGAAATTTCAAGTGCTCTTGAAGAAAAGGAAAGAGAAGAACATACAAGGCTTAAGGTTATAAAAAAGCAGAAGGAAGCCGATGAATAATTAAGAAAGAGGTGTTACAATGAATATTACAAAGGATATTCAATATGTAGGAGTAAACGATCATGAGGTAGATTTATTTGAGGGTCAGTATGTTGTCGAAAATGGAATGTCATATAATTCTTATGCTGTCATAGACAAAAAGATTGCTGTTTTTGATACGGTTGATGCCCGTTTTACACATGAGTGGCTTGACAATATTGAAAAAGCGCTGGGTTCCCGTAAGCCTGACTAT
Source organism: Clostridia bacterium (assembly GCA_017935675.1). Lineage (GTDB taxonomy): Bacteria > Bacillota > Clostridia > UBA1381 > UBA1381 > RGIG9115. The sequence continues at coordinate 18,901 of JAGBHE010000075.1, forward strand.
CTGATAGTACAGCATATGGAGCCGGACCATTCGGCGAATATAGCTGTTTTTATGGATACCTACAAGAATGCAACGATTGTTTCGAGCATTAAGGCTTTTGCCATGATGAAGCAGTTTTTCGGCACTGATTATGAGGACAGAAGAATAGTAGTCGGAGAGGGTGATACCCTGGAGCTCGGAGCTCATACGCTTACCTTTGTAACAGCTCCGATGGTGCATTGGCCTGAGGTTATTGTAACATATGACAGCCTCGACAAGGTTTTGTTTTCCGCTGACGGCTTCGGAAAATTCGGCGCGCTTGACGTTGATGAGGACTGGGCTTGCGAGGCACGCCGCTATTATATCGGCATTGTGGGCAAGTACGGAGCGCAGGTTCAGAGCCTTCTGAAAAAAGCGGCGGGACTTGATATTGAAATTATTTGTCCGCTTCACGGTCCTGTGCTTACGGAAAATCTCGGATATTACTTGAATCTTTATAATACATGGTCATCATATTCCGTTGAAACGGAAGGAATCGTTATTGCATATACATCTGTTTACGGACATACAAAAAGAGCGGTTGACATACTTGCAGACAAGCTTAAGGCGCAGGGCTGCCCGAAAATAACCGTATATGACCTTGCGCGCTGTGACATGGCTGAGGCTGTTGAGGACGCTTTCAGATACAGCAAGCTCGTGCTTGCCACAACAACGTATAACGCTGATATTTTCCCATTTATGCGGGAGTTTATCCATCACCTTACGGAAAGAAATTATCAAAACCGCACGGTAGGTCTTATTGAGAATGGTTCATGGGCGCCTTTAGCGGCAAAAACCATGAAGAAAATGCTTGAGGGAAGTAAAAACATCACGTTTACCGATACGACTGTTCAGATTAAATCGGCTCTTGACACGGAAAGCACCGGTCAGCTTGACGCGCTGGCTGAGGAGCTTTGCCGCGAATATCTTGCACAGAACAGTGAAACGGCAGACAAAAACAATCTTGATGCGCTGTTCAATATCGGTTACGGTCTCTATGTAATAACTTCAAATGACGGTAAAAAGGATAACGGTCTGATCGTAAACACTGTTACGCAGGTTACAAACACCCCGAATCGTATTGCGGTTACTATAAATAAGAGCAACTATTCACATCATGTAATCAGACAGACCGGCAAAATGAATATCAACTGCCTTTCAACAGACGCACCGTTCAGCGTATTTGAAAACTTCGGCTTCCAAAGCGGAAGAACCGTTAACAAGTTTGAAAACATGGAGCCGATGCGTTCGGATAACGGGCTTGTATTCCTGCCTCATTACATAAATTCTTTCATGTCGTTAAAGGTTGAGCAATATATTGACCTTGATACGCACGGAATGTTTATATGCAGCATCACGGAATCGAGGGTTATCAACTCGGTTGATACAATGACATATACATATTACCAGAACAACGTAAAACCAAAGCCGGAAACTGAGGGCAAAAAGGGCTTTGTATGTAAAATCTGCGGATATGTATATGAGGGCGATGAGCTTCCGGAGGATTATATTTGTCCTCTTTGCAAGCACGGTGTTTCTGATTTTGAGCCTATTGCATAAAAATAAATAAAAAAGATACAGGGGCTGTTTTTGAAAATGAAAACAGCCCCTGTAAGCTTATTTAATCAAGCCCGCGATTTCGGGTAATACCATGCTTACGGAAGGAACATAGGTTACCAGCAGCAAGCCTGCAAGTATTGCCGCATAAAACATAATCATGTAGGGCATAACCTTGGCAAGGGAGGTTTTTCCTACCTTTATGGCAACAAATAATGTATTGCCTACGGGCGGTGTAATATTTCCTATACATAAGTTATAAGTAAGCATTAACCCGAACTGTACGGGATTCATGCCAAATTCCTTAACGATAGGTAAAAACAGCGGTGTGAAAATCAATATTGCAGGCGTTACATCCATAAAAGTACCGGCAATAAGTAAAATGATATTCATTATAAGAAGCAATAAATATTTGTTGCTTGTTATTCCGAGCAGCGCCGCTGAAATGGCCTGCGGAATTTGCGTAAATGCCATAACCCAGCTTAAAATGTTTGATACTCCGATTAAGAATACAATCATACCGCTCATTTTAGCGCTGTCCACAAGTATTTCTTTAAAGGACTGCCATGTGATATTTTTATAAATCAGACCCAATATAAGAGCGTATACAACAGCTATTGCCGAGCCTTCGGTTGCGGTAAATATGCCGCCTACAATACCGCCGATTACCACTACTATCAATGACAGAGACGGAATCGCTCTTAATGTGGCAATACCTAAATTCTTCAAGCTGAACTTGCCCTTTATTCCTACGTAACCCTTCTTTTTAGCAATGATAATCGCAACTATCATACAGCATAGTGCCCATATAATGCCCGGTATATATCCTGCCAAAAATAAAGCTGCAACAGATGTACCGCCAGATACGAGCGAATATGTTATCAGAGCATTTGACGGAGGAATGAGAAGGCCGGAGGGCGCGGACGCACCGTTAGCGGCGGCGCACAATGCCTTATCATAGCCCTGCTCTTCTTCGCCCGAAGCCACCATGTTGCCGACAGCAGCAGCTGCCGCTGATGCAGAACCCGATATAGCGCCGAATAAAGCATTTGCACCGACGTTTGTTACAAGAAGCGAGCCGGGGAGCTTGCCCAATATTGCATTAACGAAGTCTACAAGCCTTTTTGCAATACCGCCCTGATTCATCAAATTGCCTGCGAGGATAAAAAAGGGAATAGCAGTCAGGCTGAATTTACTCATTCCGACAAAGGTCCTTTGAGCAGCGGTTACCACCGAAACATCAAGAGGTACTGTCTGTAATATTGCAACAAGTGAAGATATACCTATTGAATAGGAAATCGGTACACCTATTACCAATAATATTATTAATGTAACAATAATTATTAATAATGATTGAATTGCCATAAATTATGCCTCCTTACCCTTACAAATATCAGCAATATTTAATATTGCATAAATCATGTTCAATACACCGCACAGCGGCAAAACAATATAGAATACTCCGATTGCAATACCGAGAGATGATGTGAGCTGTCCCATAGCAAGGGCGGTAATCTTAGCACCGCCGTAAACAAGAATTATTGCGGAGAATAAGAATGCAATAATCTCGGCGAAAATATGAAACAGCTTTTTAGCTTTATCACCCATTTTATCAATAACAATAGGAATATTCATATGACCTCTTTCGCCTGTTACAACAGAGGCGCCGATAAGTGCCATCCACGCAAAAAGATATGATACAAGCTCCTCAGACCATGACGAAGGATTGCCGAGGATATACCTTGTAAATACCTGCCAGCAGGTCAGAAGAACCATTGCCGCAAAGCTTACGCCTGCGAGAAAATTTAGAAATTTATTTAATATTTTTCTGATATTGTCCACAATAACCCCTCCTATTCGGCAAATCTGTCGTTATATTCCTGAATTGCGTCATATATCGGCTTAATATCAGGATTTTTGCTTAATACGGTTTCGTGTAAGGGCTTGCAGGCGTCCATAAACGGCTGCACATCCGGATAATAAAACTGTACGCCTTGTTCTTTTTCCGCTCTTTCCTTTGCTTCGTCAACCGCTTTTGTCCATTCTTCTCTTTCAACCTTATTTACAAGCTTAAAGCCTTCTTCAAATACATCTCTTTCCTCCTGAGGCAATTTCTCAAGGAAGCTGTAATTGCCTATAAGAATATCAGGCACCATCTGATGCATGTCATAAGAATAATACTTGCATACATCGCCGTGACCGTTGTTTGTAAGAGCAAGCTCATTATTTTCAGCACCGTCAATGATATTGGATTGCAGGGCAGTATATACATCGCCGAAGCCCATAGGAGTTGCCGACCCGCCCAAAAGACGCATCATCTCAACATTTGTAGGTGACTGCTGAACTCTTATTTTCATACCGCTCAAATCCGCAGGTCTTTCTATGGGCTTTTTTACCGTATAAAAGTTTCTTGTACCCGCGTCAATCCACGTTACAGCCTCAAAGCCTGCCTTGGCGGTTGATTTAAATAATTTGTCTGTTATCCCGGTATCATCCATTACGGCGTGATAAGCCTCGGGATTTACAAACAGATAAGGCAAATTGAATATTTCGTAGTTTTTGCTGAAGGTTTCAAGTATAGCGTTGCTTGCTACACAAAAATTAATAGCTCCTGTCTGCGTCAGCTGTACCATGTCGGTCTGGGAGCCTAAAAGCTCACTGGGATAAACCTCAACCGAATACTTGTCTCCGAGCTTCTCTTCAATATACTCTTCAAAAGCAGTTAAAGCAATATGAGTGGGATGCTCGCTTGACTGATTATGCCCGATTCTTATAATTTGCTTTGATTCGTTTTCATCACCGCCGCAGCCGGCAAGTAATGTAACGGAAATTACTGCCGTGAGAGCAAAGCAGGATAATTTTTTAAAACTTCTCATTAATAATTTAACCTCCTTTTCATATGCCTGAATGAGCGGAAAACCGCTGCCCGCAGGAATAATAACGCATTATTAGGCTCTTTTGTGCATATGTACAAAAGATAACGCATTTTTGTTGGTTTTATTATAACATTTTATTCAGTGTTTGTCAACTATAAAAATGAATAGGACACGGCAAAATAACGCATGTAATAAAAATGTCACAAAGGAGATGATAACACAAGAGAACCGTCCCCTTGTGTTCTGAAAGTTGACAATACTTCCACCTGACATGGTGTTATAATATAAGCATGATGAATGAATTAATAAATAAAAAATTGCCCCATAATCTATATTATGAGGCAACACGAAAAATGGCTCTACAGCTCACTTTTTC
>JAGBHE010000076.1 GCA_017935675.1 Clostridia bacterium
GTGACATTCTTTTCTTTTCTTGAAAACATAACATCACCTCTCAGGCTCCGGAGGTTTCTTCTTTTTCAGATGTTCATAAAACTTAACCTTTTTAAGTCCTCGTTCAAGAAAATCTTTCTGAGCTGAAAGTAAGCTTGAAGTGTAATGTCCTGAATTATAATTGTCTTTACTTCCATAACACTCCCAAGTAACGAACATATTAGGTCTTGTTTCGTGCACGCCAAGTACGATTTCCGAGTCTCCGATTGTGATTGCGTTTGTAATAATGTATCCCGCATTTTTTCTCCAATCCATATTGAACACCTCCATTTAAAAAGCGAATACAGTTTTTATTCCGTATCCGCTTCTTGTACTTTATTTTCTTTTTCAAGTTGTCTATCCTCCTCTCCGGCTACGATAAAACAACACATAGCACCCACACCAAATAATGCTCCTAAAGCAAAAGATAATATAGCAATTAAAATTTTCATATTCACCTCTCCATATTCTGTTCTCTTTTACGATGCCAATTTTCAAGCAATTTAATTATAGTATCTTCCATTTGTTTCTTAGTAAAACTTTTCGGGAAGTATTTTTTTACCTGTTCATCACCAAGCGTTATTTTTAGTTTTTCAGGTTTTTGCTCCTGCATAATAGAAAGAATCACATCAGGATTTAATCTGCCTTCGTCATTGAATCTTCGTATTTTCTTTGCTTGCTCAATAGACGGTGCAGCATCTTCACTTTCCATTGCTTCTAAAACATCATGCTGTGATTTTGAACCGAGATATGATAATTCAACAGCGGCATTCATAGCAATCTCTTTTGTATCAACCATTTCAAGTATCGGATCAATAAGGTTTGTAAGACGGATATATCGAAATATTTGGTTTTTACTTTCTCCTGATTGTTCGGCTAAAATATCACTTGATTTCTTTCCACCCAACTTGTCACCAAATTGGGAACAAGTTAAATCTGTTCGCTCACCTCTCCGATTCATAGCTTCAAGCTTCATTTGATATGCCTTTGCCTTTTCACTCGGAAGGATGTGTTCTCTTTGAAGATTACTGTCAACAAGAAGAATTATTGCTGTATCATCATCAAGGTTTTTAACAACTCCCGGAACTTCTGTTATTCCTGCAATTTCACAAGCTCTCGCACGTCTATGTCCTGAAAGTATTTCATAACCGCCATCAGGATGTGGTCTTGTAACTATCGGTGACAAAACACCATTCTGTTTGATACTCTCAACAAGCTCATCCATACTTTCATCTTCAAGAACTTTAAATGGTTGGTCTGCAAACGGTTTTAATTCTTCAAGTTTAATAGGCTTAATTTCTTCTGTCTTTCTGCCCTCATCTGTTTTAAAGAAATCATCGAGTGTACTCCTCCCGATGTTTATTCCTACTCCTGCCATCGTTAAGCACCTCCTTTGTCAGATTCTTGTAAGCTTCAGCAGCAATCCCTTTATCATCGTGTGCATAAACACTTCTACCAACTGCCGATGCTTCTGCTGCTTTTACCGTATCAGGTATTTCCGTTTTAAAGATTTTAAGATACTTTGAGTAATTTAATCTGATAACTGATGAAACCTCTTTGTTATATAATGTTCTTTTGTCCACCATCGTTATCAATATTCCGTTGAATTTCAAATCAGGGTTTATCTGCCTTTGAACTTTGGTTACAGTTGAAACAAGCTGCTCTAAACCTTTAAGCGGAAGATAATGTGCCTGTACCGGAATAATTACCTCATCTGCTGCAACAAGTGAATTAATAGTCAACATACCAAGTGACGGTGTGCAATCAATAAGCACATAATCGTACTTATCCTTTACACTATCAATGCAGTTTTTAAGTACCCTTTCTCTGCTCATAACATTAACAAGTGCTGTTTCCATACCAGACAGTTCGATATTTGCCGGAATCAGATCAACACCTTCTTTATGATGCAGAATCGCATCTTCAGGAACAATAGGCTGTTCCTCCATTGACCGTTGCATTAAGGTTGAAAGTGTAACATCAAGCTTGTCCGGTTCCTGATACCCCAAGCTCTCTGTCAAACTACCCTGTGCATCACAATCGACAAGTAACACCTTCTTACCTTCGTTCACAAGTCCTACACCAAGATTTACTGTTGTTGTGGTTTTTCCAACACCACCTTTTTGATTTGCAATAGCAATAACTTTACCCATTTTTCATCGTCCTTTCCTGTCTTAATCTTTTTATAAGCTTCTCGCCGTCAAGTTCACAAAGGGATGTAAACCAATCTGACCTGAAGAAGTTTTCAATAGAATCCTGAACCTGATGACTTCCGCATCTTCGATAATCTCTTACCGCTTGCATTATAATTGCTTCTGCAAGCATCTGATAATTCTCATAAAACTTACACATCCGTCATCACCTCAATTCTTCTTTGGATTTGCCATATCGTATTTAACCTTCGCTGAAAACCAATTATCTGATGTTTCAAACGAACGGTAAATAGTCGTAATTAAAAATGCCCGTATATTACGGACATTTGAGCAATTTTCTTGTAATGCAAAATATATGTATTCAATGTGAGAACTGTCAATCTTCAAGAATCTACCCTTAACAACCTCTTGCGGATATTCTTGTTTGTTGATACGAATATATGGTTCTTTACTACATACAACATCAACCATAAGCTCAACAATTTCATCAATCCATACTTTCTCAAACTTTTTAATCATAATGTCATAGTCTATATTATCCTTTATCAGATTTTCATATGTTCTTCTTTCTCTCATCCATCCTATCGCATCAAGCGGTTCATCAGAACCGTCATCACTTAATTCTTCATCACTGATAGGATATGATAGGATAGTATTATTAAAATCAGTATTATTATAATTATTATTATTTATATTAGTATTATTAGAGTATGATTTTGGAACTTCTTGAAGTTCGGTATTCATACTTCTTGAAGTATGATTTTCATACTTCTGTAAGTTTGATTTTGGAACTTCTGGATTTTCTGTGCTCATACTTCTTGAAGTATGATTTTCATACTCGGAAGAAATTGCTGTTATAAAGTTCTTAACATAGATAATATTTGGCTTGCCTAAACCCTGTCTTTTTCGTTCTATCAAGCCAACACTTTTATCAAGTTCTTCGAGTAGCTTTGCAACCTTTTGTCTTGCACATCCAATATCCTCAATTATTTCTTCCATCTTGTAAATGATATATACACGGTTATCATCATCAATCCAACGATTACGCATTGATAATCCCATCCGGTCAAGCATAAGACCATATAGCAGCTTTGCATCTGTTGACATATCTTTAAATCTTTTATCTTTAAATAAGACTTTAGGAATCCGGAAGAAAGTAAACTGTTCTGCTTCTGCTCCATAAAAGTAATCAAATTCTAAAGACATCATTCTCACCCCCTTGTATTAAATTTAGGTACAAAAAAAGACAGCCTATATCGTATAGACTGCCTCACACTTTCGTGTATTTAATATATTAAATTTTATTCGTTATCATCCCTCTCATTGCTTATTTAGACTTATAAATGAACAATAAAGCACCCAACTTTTCAAAAAATGAAAAAGGGCAAGCTCTGAAACCCTTGATATTACTGGGTTTTCAGCACTTGTCCCTATTATAACATGAGCATATAATAAATTTATAATCCGGAATGTGATACTTTTCAATACTGTCATTTTCTGCTTTAAGCTCTTCATCAAGGACTTTCATTGCCTTATTGTATTTATCTCCCAAATCAATTAATCCTTGCTCAACATCTAAGCTTGGATCGAGAATTAAATTTTTAAGAGTTGTATACTGGTCATCTCCGTCAATTTTCAAACCGCTTGGAAATTTCGGAGCATCAAGCATAAAAGCAGGATATGCGACCTCTGCAAATTCCTTTGCACCTTTTTTATCAGATTCGGGGAAATTATTCTGCAATGATTTTAATGTAGATGAGCTTATTGCATTTTCTTTTAAAAGTACTTTCGCAACCTCCTCGGATACAAGCCATTTATATACCTCTAACTGCTCGTCGGGATGCTTTGACATTGAACTCATATACCATTTGCTCTGTGACGTAGTGCCAATCGGATATCCGCCTGTCATCTTATCAAAAACAGGAAACCATGCAATTCCCCAATCGCACTTAGCCGGGAACTGATCGTTATACACGCCAACGTCCCACGCAGCACCGTAAATCATTCCGACATTTCCCTCTGCGAACTGTGCTCTTGCCGTATCGTTGTCCAAAGTATACGGTGTCGGGAAAACAGAGCCGTCACTAATAAGGTCACGAAGGAAATAAATCATCTTTGCATACATTGTAAAATCGAATTGATTTGTTGTAGGCTCAAATCCGTCTCTGTTCATTAAACCGGACATTGTCCCCGGTATCATAGCATAATACCTTGAAAAAATATCATCCTTAAACGGCATGGCAAATCCATACTTTACACCGTTTCCTTTTTCTGTGATTATTTTTGCATATTCACGCATTTCATCAAAAGTCTTCGGTGGATTTTCCGGATCCAAACCGCATTCTTTGAATAAATCTTTATTATACAACAATCTTTGATTTCCGTTGCCGTTCAAACCGAATGTAAATATTTTTCCGTTTTTATCCGGTGCCGGGAAACAGCTCTCCACAAATTTTTCTTTACATTCTTTTACAAAATCCTCCGGCAGTTCTCTATACCATCCCGCTTCCTCAGCCATAGGAACACCGCAGCTGATATGAATATCCGGTGGATTTTTTGAAGTATATGTTGTCATAACATAATCAGATATTGTATCATCCTTACATTCATAATTTATTGTAATATGATCATTTTCAGCATTAAACCCGTCAACCAATTTTTGCATAACATTCATCGAGCTTCTTTCATTCGTAACAACAAGAACCTCCGTTTTATTTGTTTTCAGTTGCCCTTCACTTCCGCACCCTGAGAATAAACCCCCGGCAATTGCTGCCAAAAGGATCCCGCTGATTATTTTTTTTGCATTCATTTTTTTTACCTCCTGAATTTATTTTTATCATCCTTTTATTCCTCCGGCTGTTATGCCGTTAACAAACTGTTTATTACATAAAATGTATACGATTATCATGGGTATCAGCGAAATATTCGCGGCAGCAAGCATCACGGACCACATTGTTGCTGTATCTCCGGCAGATTTCAGATTAACTGTTGCAACCGGCAGTGTTTGTAGTTCGGGCTGCCCCATTGTCACTATCATCGGCAATAAATAACTGTTCCAGATTCCTCTGAATACCAAAAGCCCGACAACGCCTATTATCGGTAACATCAACGGCAGCATAATTTGAACATATATTTTGAAAAAAGAGCAGCCATCAATTCTGGCAGCATCATCATAATCCTTTGAAACTCCATTAAGGTATCCCATCGTCAGGAAAATATTAGATACTCCGCCACCGGCTCCGATAACAACCAATCCCAATAAGCTTTTGTTTAACCCTGTTCCCACAAGAATACCGTAGGTTGGGTATATCGCCGCAGGTCCGACGCTGATAAACATTGACAACAAGTACATGGTTTTTATTATTTTCTTTCCTTTAAATTCCCGCCTTGATAATACATAGGCAGTCATTGAACTGTTAAGTAAGCTTAATATTACACAGCTTATCGACACAATGACGCTGTTTAATGTATATCGTGCATAATTAATCTTATTCCATGCATAAATGTAATTGTCAAATGTAAATTTTTTGGGTATTAAGCTCGTTGAAACCATAAGTTCCTGTGTATCTTTAAATGAACCCATTATGCTATATGTAATCGGAAACAATGTAATTATCGTAAACAAAATCAAAATAACATATATTATAAGCTCAATAACAGGATTCAAGCTGTTTGGATTTTTCCTTTTCATCTCTAATCCTCCTTTTTCTGCAAGCGCATATACAAAACAGTAATAATACCTATAATAATCGATGAAATGAAGCTTAATGTTGCACCATATCCGTATTGCGGCACAGAACCTGTATTAAAATAGTATCCGTAAATGTTTGTCGCCATAACATCAGTTGCGTGGTTCGGTCCGCCATTCGTTATCAAATAAATCGGGTCGAAAATTCCAAGACTGCCTATTATAGCAAGCATCAATATTATTTTGAATATCGGCAATATCATGGGAATCGTCATTTTAAAGAAAATATGTACCTTGTTCGCTCCATCCACTGCGGCACTTTCATATATTTCCTCAGGAATATTTTGCAGTCCCGACAATATCAACAAAACATTTTGACCAAATACCGACCATACCGAAATTATTACAACCGTAATAAATGCAGATGTGGGGTTTTCCAAAAATGAAATGTTTTCACTAATCAATCCCCAATTTTTTAATAGCATATTGATTATTCCGTTATATGGTGAAAACATAAATGAAAATGCTAAGCTCATCGTTGCCATGCTCGTTACGGTCGGCAGGAAATACGCACCTCTGAAAAAGCTCTTTCCTTTAATCTTTGTATTTAGCAAAACAGCCAAAATCATTGCTAACGGTATTTCTATAAGCAGCTTCAAGCCGGCGATTCTTAAGGTGTTCATAACCGCATTCCACCAGTAAGCATCGTGAAACGCTTTTATAAAATTTGTAATTCCCGTGAATTTTGCTGCAGTTACACCATTGTAATCAAACATCATATACCGCAAAGTCCAAATAATTGGGTATACAACAAACGCCAAAAATAAAATAAAATTTGGTAAAAGCATCACATAGGTTATTCCAACATCCTCAAACCATTCACCAAACATCTTTTTTTTCTTTTTCATCACTGTTTCAATCCTTTACTGATATTGTAATAATTATATCATATTTTTTTACTTGAAAAAAGGCAAAAAAAACAATAATTTATCCAAAAAAACAACTATATTTTAATAATGACAGAGGGGGACGGTTCTCTTGTGTTAAGGATGGCACTTAAAAAAGGAGCCGTGCAAATGAGCGTTTTAAAAATACTCAATTTGCAGCAGCTCCATCAGTGCCTATAAATTCTTCAGCTGTTTCTCCATGAACAGTGCTTACAAGTAATACAATTGTTTTTTACTATTTCTTCCCTGTATTTTTCACTTATTTTATTAAAAAATATGTTTTGCAGTGTATCATCTTTTATATTACCTGCACTGAAATCATAAAAATCCGTACAATATAAAACATTTCCGTTCCATGCGATATGTACATGATTAAACGGAAACTTACAATGAATTTCTTTTGTGCTTATATGTTTTTTATGCTCAATTTTATAACTGAAATCTCCCGTTTGAATATCCTGTACTCTGAACAGACTGTCATTTTTCCACGCTTTAATATCTTTTGCCGTAATATTAAAGGTTTCTTTCATCCATCTTTCATATTCATTTATTTCTTCGCCTGACAGTCCTATCATATCCTGTAGATACAGTGCTTTTATATTAAGGCTTTCCAATTCTTCAAGAAACTTCGGCAATACATCTATAAGCTTGGGTGTAATTACCGACATGACAATTATATTATCATGCTTCAAGCTCTTAATGTTTTTACATACAGTGTCAAAAACACCCCTCCCGCGTATTTCATCATGTATTTCCTTAGTTCCGTCAAGAGAAATATAAAGTGTATCAACACAGTTTTTTATTACATCCTCATGCTTATCCATAAGCACGCCGTTTGTTATTACCTCTGTTTCAAAATTTTTATTCTTCAGTATTTGCAAAATTGTATCAAAATAAGGCGAAACCAAAGGTTCACCGCCCCATACGGTTATTTGGGGAGAAATTTTTGTTTTTTCTCTGCAGGCTTCAAGCTCTGAGATTACTCTTTTCCAGTCACAAAGGCTGATTTCTTCACCCGATGCATCTGAAAAAAAGCCTTTTTTCCCCCACTGTCCGCAGAAAGCACATCTCAGATTACAATTTCTTGTAATCTGAAAATGTACTTTTTCTATTTGTTTCCTCATATTCAATCACCGTAATTCCGCATTCTGCATTCTGCATTTCGCATTGCGATTGCATTTTGCAATCGCTTGATGTAGTTATAGCATTTCATAAGCCCGTCTTCAACATCTTCGACATTTTCGTACTCAAAAAGTGCTGCGCCGCTGAAATTCTTCATTGTATTTAAGATTTTATTCCAATCAATATCGCCGTCACCGCAGTATGACGGCTTTAAATGTCCTGACGGTAATTTTTTAAAATCCTTGAAATGTGCATATGCGACCTTTTCTTTAAATTCCTCAAAAAATATCTCGGGATTTTTTACTCCTACCGCATACAGATTTGACGGATCAAAGCAGAGCTTTGCATTATCCGGAAGTAGGTTCATTATCTTTTTAAGTGTTTTAATATCTGTTGTTGTACTTGCTGTATGTACTACACCGTCATCATATCCGTCAACTGCTCCGTGAGTTTCAATTACGGGTACAACTTCCTTTTCTTTTGCGTAATTGCACACCGATGTAAGTGAATTTATCATAGTGTCAAATATTTCGTCCGTAACCTTATCAAGAGGTGTAAAGCCTGCAAAAATTCTCAGATTGTCTATTTTGAGTTTTTTGCATATATCAATTACTCTTTTGATTTTTTCTATATCCTCCGTACCTGTTGTAAAATCGTTTCCCGTTGCGGCAGCGAGCATTTTCACTCCGTATTCTTCTGACAGCTTCAATATGTCTGTTAATTCTGCATCAGTCGCATTAAGGGCAATATCCATCGGTGCATTTGCAATTCCTATTTCAATAGCCTTAAGCCCCATTCCGGCAGTAATTTCAAACTGTTTTTCCAACGGTGTTTCTCTCAGTCCCCACGCTGCATTTCCGAAAATCATATTAACCCTCCATGCCGCCTTTAGGCGGCTTTAAATCCATAACGCGGAAAAGAAGCAAGCAGGTTGCCTTCTTGAGGGACGACGGCGTATGTGTATACTCCAAGTCCCGAAAGGAGGTAAGATGCGCCGCTTATTTTTCACGTTACTTACTCCAATCAAATACAATTTTAAATACATCCGCACCCTTTTTGTTAAGGTACTCAAACGCTTCTTTACACTTTGAAACAGGCCATACTTCTATAGGAAGTCCCTCTGTATCAAACTTACCTTCTGAAATCCACTGCAGCACCTGCTCCTTACATCCGCCTCTTAATGCACATGTCATTGTAATTGTTGCGTTCTTTACAAACCATCTGTGATAGTGGTCAAATATTATCCTATCGGGATAGTCACCCTGCAGATGAATATGCGCCGGGATATCGTCATCCCCCCAGCCGCCGTTCTTTATGTACTTATGAAGCGTTCCTACCACTTCGGGATTTCCCGAGCATTCCATTAACTGATCTGCCATTTTGCCGTCTGTGAAATCTCTGAGTGCGTCAACTGCCTCTTCCGGCGTAACCACTAAATCAGCATACTTTTCAGCAATACTTCTTCTGAACTCATTTCTTTCAATACATACTACTTTTAGTGTAGGCTCTAATATTTTCAACTCCTGAATTGCAGAAATACCAACCATTCCCGCACCTATTACAACGATTGTTTCGTTTGGTCTTAATGTCATTCTCTTTATTCCCTTTAAAGGAACGCATGCAAGATATGCTAAAACCGCCTGAATATCCGTTACATTATCAGGAATTTTTACCATGTAGTCAAACCCGTCATTTGTTGTAAAGCTGTCTTTGATTGTGTATTCACTTCCGCCGCCCCATGCTGCACAAACATCTCCGTACTGACGGCACTCATTTATCATAACTCTGTCGCCGACCTTTAATTTTCTTGCGCTTTCAGGGATTCTGTCAAGATTTACGCCTTCCTTCGGTACTTCAACAATCACACCTGCAGTTTCATAACCCGGAACAAGCGGATAATAGCACTGCTCCGGATGCTGCATACCCTTGTACGTTTTCATATCTGTTCCTGTCGATATTGAGCTGAAAAGCGTTTTTGCAATAAATGCATCCTCTTTAGGCTCTGTCAGCTTTATTTCTCTTAAATTAGCCTCAAACGGTCTTTCTATCACTACCGCACGTGTTGTTTTATAGCTGCTCATTTTAAAACATTCCCTCTTTTACATTATTTGTTCTTAATTGTTTGTTTAAAATATTAGTTAATGTGTTTTGATTTTAAGCAAATTTTACATTATATAAACTTAATATTTGCTTTTACTATATGATATCACAAATAAACTCTATTATGTTGTCATATTCCCTCAAAAACCCCTTGAATTTTGTCCTATAATGTGTTATACTTAATTTTACAGACTGTTTATCTTATTCCCCGAAATACTCCCTTGACATTAATAAATCGTCAATTGCTTTTATTTGAGTCTTCATAAGATTTGGCGAATATAAACCTCTCTTTTGGGCTATACCGCCCTTTTCCATTGCCTTTGCAATGCATTCATTTGCAAGGTACATATCCTCCAGGCTTTCACGTACATTGAAACGTCCCGGGCTTGTTGGTTTCGGCGGCCAGCGGCTGTCTGACACCCATGCACTTGCAAGTGCTTTCATTGCATTGTCAAGATCTGTATCAAGACTTTCAACATCTTGTCCGAGCTTTTCGGCAACTGCCTTGATACCGTTAAGAATTGAGATACAAACAGGATCCATTATTCTCGAATACTCTGTATTTGCCCATGCCTTTGCAGTGCCGCCATGCCATGCAACTCCGTTTTCTATATTATCTGCATATTCATTTTCTATTGTTTCATCAAGCACATCGCTTGGAAGTACAAATTCAAAGCCGGCATCCTTGGCAGCGTCAAGTATTTCTTTAAATCTCTTTACGCTGTCCGGCTCTTCTTCAAAAAATCTTGCCTGATTAAATTGCTTTACATAGAAATATGCACTTGACCCGATATATTCAGCGTCTTCTGCGTACGGCATGATAAAGCTTCCGGTTTCTGCTATTCTTTCTTTCCAATTATTCAGCATTGTCTTTATCTCATCCATATTAATAGGCTCTTCTCTCATTCCCTCTGTTGCACCCATTAAGTACCAGAGAAGAAGATTTGCCATACAGTCGCTTCTGAATATCATCTTAAGCCCGTTCGGTGCAATTGATGCGTTTGTGATAAACTTCAAAAATTCAGGCTTATCCTTTATGTACTCTTCAATCTTAAAGAGATGGTTTTTATTTGAATGTCCTGCTACATCAAATTCAAGGCCGGTTGCTTTTCTTATTTCATCAAATGAAAGCATTAATGAATCTGCATCCATAATTAAAGCTTTCAGTCCTGCTTCTTTATATACATCAGGAATATATCCCGCCCATCCGCATTCAGGATTCCAGCCTATTTCAGGACGCTTTCCCGTATGCTTTTCCCAAACCTGCATTGAGTATTTTAATGAGTGCAGACACACTTCCTTCGGGATATTTGAAAGCATAAAATGTATGTACGGTGAGCATACCGGCTCAATCCTGCCAAGTTCTACAAGCTTTCTGAGCTTTGCAAGCACCTCCGGTGCCTGCTTTGCCATTTCGTCGATTGTTATTCCGCTTGCTTCAAATCCTATTTTGTAATCTCCGTCTGAAATAAGATCAAAAAGCTTTTCATAGCAGTTTTTCATAACCCACTGTCTCTTTTCAGAGGCAAGCTGCGAATATTGAATATTTGCATGCGGTAAAAATATTATTTTAGGTTTGCTCATTGCTTTAAATCCTTTCCTTAAATGTCATTTTCTTTAGGCTCTGTCAGCTTTATTTCCCTTAAATCAGCCTCAAACGGTCTTTCTTTACTGCCGCACGTGTTGTTTTATAGCTGCTCATTTTAAAACACCCTCTCTTTTACATCATTTTTACGGCTGCCGTTTCTTCATCACAGACAACCTCAGCCCTTTTGCCGGTTCCATGTACCTTAACAAGCCATGTTTTATTTTTCGTCTTGTTTTTGTAACCGCCCTCACGTTTTCCTATTCTTATATTAACACTGCCGCCTGTTTCATCACACCGGATAAGCGTATGACAAGAGTTGTTCTCTATATAATCAAGACTTTCTCCGTCATCTTCACGGAATATATACTCGGTTTTTCCGCACGGATAAATATGAAGCTCTATTTCCTCATCGCTGTACTGACCTACATAGTCTCTGTCCCTCCACTTCGGGATTATCGCTCCCATCTTTATAAAGAACGCACCGCCTCTGCCCTTTGGCGGAATGTAGCTATTAATAGTGCACGGTCCCATATATTCTTCATTTGTCCAGTAATCCAGCCACCTTCCGGCAGGCAGATAGACAGTATCTGTAAAGGCTGAAATAAGAATGTAAGCTCCGAGCATATACTGCAGCGACAAATCCGAGCAGCTTTCATCATTCTGAAATTCCAAAGGCATCGGTCTCATCATAGGCACACCTGTTTCATGGCATTCAATCGCAGCCGAATACATATACGGCAAAATGCTGTATCTGAGTCTTGCATAGAATGTATATGCTTCTTCATTTTCAGGTCCTGCATACCACGGCTGACGGACGCCTGACCATGCGTTATGATGCGCCCACGGTGCAAGCATGGCAAAATGAATTGTCGGAATACTGAATACACTCATATCAACTGTAGAATTCATAAAGCCTGACATTGAAAGATTTTCAAGCCATATCATGCTTCCGACCCCTCCGCCGTTGTCACCTGTTGTTGCCGCTCCCCATTTTTGCTGACCTGTATATCCGCCGCTGTAGTGAAGATACGGTCTCATGTTCATCTGCTCTGCAAAACCCTGATGCATCTGCTTCATAACAAGCACCTGAGAAATATTGTGCATTTCAAGCTCACTTTTTCCGTTTGTATAAATCTTATTAGGATCAATTCTCATAAGCATATCGGCAGGATCGATTTTCATTCCGTCAACACCGCTGTCAATGAACTTTTTAACATGGTCATACCACGCGGGAATTTTTCTCTCGCCTGTGATATAGCTTTCCTCTAAATCGCATAAATCATAATTCATACAAAACCACAGTGCAACATGAAAGCCAAAGCTTCTCATAACACCTAAAAACGAATCTCTGCAGCTTCTTTTACGCATCCATGCTTCTATATGGAATTTCTTTAAATCCCATTCCTTTTCAAATGAATAATCATAAAACCTTGTCATCCAGCCCGGTTCAAGGCTCACATTGTCGCATGGAATATGCTTTTGTCTGAACTTCATCATATCATCAAGAATTTCAAACTGATTCTGATGAATCTGTGCAATATATGTAAGTCCGTAAGCCCACTTGGGAAGCAGCATACTCTTGCCTGAAATATCCGTATAAAGTCTTATTATATCCTTCATCGTATCGCCGTAAAGAACGAACACATCAAGCTCATCCAAATTACCGAGGATCGTAAGCTTTCCCTTTGCATGGTCATCGACGTCAACAAAGTGTCTGTCCTGTGCGGCGATAAAAACGCCCCAGTTTTTATTGCTGTAGATCAAAGGGATAACAACCTCATCAAACTGATACACAGCCCAGTTCTGATATGAACCGCCTCTGTGCTGAATTCTGTCTCTGCCCGCTTCTCCGAGTCCGTAGAATTTTTCATCGTCATTTATCTTAAAGCTTATACCGAATTTCTTTGTTGAAGCTCTTGCCTCAATTGCTTCAACATCCGGAAACGGCTCGTCTCCCGGTCTGCCCTCGATATTTCTTGACGGTATCTTTTCTTTGAAATATTCAAGCTGATAGTTTATCTCATCAGCCCAGAATTCATCGTCCGTTTCAGGGCGTACCGTAAATTCAAGACGCTTACCGTCAGGAAGTGTTATCGCTCCGTCACTGATTTCAACACCCTTAACCTCTTCCTTTTCGGGAATGCTTATAATCCCGTAACGTTCAAGGTATGATTCGGACATTGTTTCGTATTTACTTATTCGTATCATACCCTTTTTAATCGGCGTTACTGTATAACTCATCTTTTTTCCTCCCAAAATTCTATGTTCGGTATTGCCTTAATTCTACTGTTATTTCAAGCTTACCTGAAGCCTTACCATACAGAACAATTTTTCTTATGCCCTTATTTGGTGTATTCCGTGCCTTGGGCGATGTATCAAGCGGCACTGCATCCATTATATACATTTCAAGCGGCTGATTTGATTCATACGTGAATTTCATTTTTTTATCATCCTTTGATAAAACCGCTTCGTTTTCCTTAATCTCAATATCCGCCTCTGTGTGCATAAACCAATAAAATTCCGATTGCTCTTTTAACTCAAGCTCATCGACAATTTTCATATTTGTTCTATCATATGTCAGATAATAGCTCCTGTAAGCATAATTTACGTTACGCTTATATGAAGATGTTATGTCCGCTTTTGCATAAGCCTCTCCGACTTCTGTTATTCGGTCGCGGTTATCCACAGACTGCCCCTGTGTTTCATCGGGGTTTATAACATAAACATTATGTCCCTCGGCTCTCAGTCTGTAATAGATTGTATCATGGTCCCAGTACCCCGGAAGCGAATAATCATCTGCTCCCAAGTCACAAGCCCATCTTACTCCCTGACTGTCAAATACAAAGCATCCGGCGTCATAATTTCTGTGAACAGGTGCATTGAGGCCTGCATGATATCCAAGATACGTTGAATTTTTATCAAACCATTTGCTTCGCATCATACCTGTTTCAACATTTCTGAAATACATATCAAGCGGAAGCTCTGCTTTTGGTGCATCATGCTTTAAGAACAATACATCCAAGACATCGGGGACAAAATCATAAAACTCAATCATCTGCTTTCTCAAAGACGAAATCACGCCGCTGTTCTGAATAAAGCTATGCCCTGACATTGATGAAGCATTATACGGATTCTGCGATGCATCATGGAAATTAAAGCTATCCCATGCTCCGTGCATTGCCGCAATATAGAATGATGTATTTTCAATTCCGGGCTGATTATAATATCCGAAGTCCGTACCGCAAAGATTTTTTAAAGCAGTCATATAATATATATACCACTTATTCGCATAGTCCCAGTAATTCGGTCCTTCGCCCCAGCCGCCGTCAGGAGCAAAGAACGGATACATATATTCAAGACCTCTTAATGACATTTCTATCATTTCCGAGCAAAACTCAGGATAATCGTCAAACAACGCCGCAGCCGCACAAACTATTGCCCCGCCGCACACTATTATCCAGTTATTAACAAAGCCCGTCCACTGCTTGGTTTCGGCACCGTAAAAGTCGTTGTATGCAGCTCTCATTCCCTTTTCTATCATTGTATCCGCTATGAACCTGCGTTCCTCCGGCGTCCATACATCATAGAGCAGGTCATAGGCTATCGCACAGCCCGACAGACAGCTTGCCACATCAAGGAAATGCCATGGATTCCAATCCGGCATAGCATTCAGTGCTTTGATTTCTTTATATATTCTTACTTTGTATTTATTATCCTCAGTATACATTCCGCAAAATGCAAATGCTTCAAGGCGTTGACATACCCGTTCCACATTTTTTATACGCTGGCCATCGAAAATATATGCCGGAAGCGGTTCTTCAAAGAGCTTTTCCGTATTGCTTACAATATACTCTATATACTTTTTATTTGCAGGGTCTTGCATAGCTTTTTTGAAGGCTTTCTTATCTGCAAGTATTCTTGAATGCTTTGACGCTGTTCTTCTTGCTGCATTAATTATCTGTGCACTATCGGGACGCTCGTATATAAGATAATTTACAGCCTCTATGTAAGCAAGCTCACCTCTGCTGTAAAGCTGATAATTCTGAGGATGCCTGTAATTCACATACGGATTTTTAAACTCCTCAAAATCTCTGTTTCCTATTATCGCAAACTCTTTATTTATATCCTCAAAATAATTTGTCTCAATTACATTTTCACAAAATTCCTTAAGCAAGCAGTAAGTTTTTCCGCAAATTTCTTTTGCCTTTATCACGGACATATCGCATATATTATATGCTTTTTTTATAAACTCCTCCGAAAGCCACAGCTTTCCTTCGTACAGCACCGGAGGATTTTTCAGGTGTTCCTTTTTTCCGTTTATAAACACATTGCCGCTGCAGCACTGAAACGCATTACAATCCTTTAAAATACTAAGCGCTTCAGAATCCGGCTTATATACATATTTTCTGTTTTCCATAATTATATCAGTTCCTTTTCTTACTTGAAAAACGGAGCCGTCCTACAGCTCCGTTTTTGTCTCACTGTGCTGCTGTAATCATGATTGTATTTTCAGTATAGCCGCCTGTCCAGTTTACTTCAAAGCCAAGAGCCTCGGCTATATATCTTAATGGCACATATGTTGACTGAGTAAGAGTATCAATGATTGAAACAGCGTCCATAAGATGTCTTTCACCATTCAATTCATATGCTCCGTTGCCTGCCTTAAACTTAACAACGTTTCCGTTAAGTGTTACCTGTGCGGTTTTTTCTGAGTCGTCCCAGCTTGCCTCAGCACCGAGAAGCTCGCACATTTCTCTGAGCGGATATAATGTACGGCCGTCTCTTTCAATAATTCTTCTTGTGAGTGTGATTTTCTCTCCGTTCATAAATATATCAACCGTTTTATGATTTATCGGGAGCTCAACCATCACTACGCCTGTGTTTTCCTCAATTTTTCCCGTACCGAAGCCTGTTGCTTTATCTATCCCGTACAATATTCCGGTTTGGTCTGCGGCTATGCACCAGCCGTCTCCTCCAAGCTGAATGCTGTAAATCGGGCTTGCAACCTCTGTTGATGTCAGAAGATTGCCGTCCTGCTCATTTCGATACAGCGTGTCTGCCTGGTCAAGAAAATAACCGTTCATACTTCCGCGCTCATACTGAAATGCTTCTCTTACATTGGCAACAAGAGTATTTACCTTGCCATTGTACCAGCAGCCGAAGGTTCTTCCCGTATTAATTACAATATGGTCGCCGTAAGCAAAAAGTATATTGGCTGCTTTAACAGTTCTTACAACATTGCCCGAAGCAAGAGCACGTCTGTCGTATTCAGACCATGAGCCTCCCGATACTATGCCGTCTATAGTTCCGCTGCAGAAGGTTACATTTTCTTCAAGCTTTAACACCTCGTAATCGGCAGAGAGCTTACCTGCTGCAATCGGAACATACCAACAGGTATTTTCAGCGTCAAGTATGAGGTATTCTCCTTCTTCACCGGTAAGGGCAGCTGCATTTTTTACCAGCTCCTTTTCGACAGCGGCACCCGATTCCCATATGAGAGCCGAGGCTGTGCCGTCTTGCTTTATAACAAGGTTTCCGTAGCTCTGTGATACGCCGGAGCAGATTTTTCTTTCCGGATATCCGTCAGCTGCCGGAAGCACGAGTGAATTGTCCGCTGAAATATATGCATATTCGCCGTTATATGTACCATCGGTATATATTGCACGGGGGACTGCTTTTTTTGCATTTTCCGCAAGCTTCTCTCCCGACATAGTATATAATCCTCCATCTGCGGTAATATATACCGAGGCATTAAAATCAACAACATTTACCGCGATGCGCTTAAGCATATTATTTTCGGTATCTCTGTATTTTACAAGCTCACCGTTTCCTCTTAAACAATAAGTATCAGTAAGCTTTTCTACGGAAACATATTCCGCAAAAGCATTCATGGGCATACACAAAAGCAGAAATATTGCTAAAAGTGTAAGTTTTTTCAAAGGCTTATTCTCCTTCCGCAATGTTTGTTGCCGGGATATCAAGAAGCGGTTTCATTGTGCTTATGCTGTCCCATACAAATACCTTGTACTTTGCATCCGTAAGCGGTATGTCATAGCTTGTGTATTTGTCTGTTGCGGCAACTGTCTCGATTTGTGCTCCTGCAAATGTACCCTTGCTGTCATACTGTGCGATTAATACTGTAATGGAAGTATCTGCCGCAGGCGTGATATATTTTGAAGGACGTACATTAATCTTTAATGAGCCGCCGTTGTCTGCTGCAAGCGGAGTGTCGTCCTTGTACTCAGCGTATAGGTACAGAGGACAGAAGTTCTCAAACAACGTTTCGGCTCCCGCCGTGAACTTTAATGTAAGCGCAGTATTGCCGGCCGCAATTGAATTTTTGATGTATTCCGTAACATCACATCTCATCAGATTGTCTGTTCCGTAAGCTACAGCCTTGGGATAAAGGCTTCCATCGACAGCATTTATAGGATAATCTCTGTCTATATACGGATTTGCCAAATTAAAATAAGCTGTTTTTGTATCCTCCGCTTTTATGTTTGCCACATCTGCATACTGTGTGATTGCTGACAAATCGTAGTTTTCACAGTTATATACCATAGCTGCACGTCCGCCGTTTTTACCTTGTGTTAACAGATATACCTTCTCTATTTCATCGGTCTTATTTTTTAATGATGAAATGTCAAAGTTATAATACGCTTCTATATTTTTCTGTCCGTTTCTGGTGTCTAACAAAATTCCGCTTGTCGTACTTGTCGGCTTTTCGATAACTGAATCTGTATTATTAACCTTAATTCTGTCAGTAAACCTGATTATCTGACCGAGTCCTCTTATATCAACAGTCTTTGTTACAGTCTGAGCTGCACCTGATACTGCAACTGCAGCTGCCTTTAATGTGTATGTGCCCGGTTCGAGGTCTGACGCCTTCCATGTGTAAACTCCGTCAGTACCGTCCGTAACTGTTGCCTTAAGCTCATCATTTAAGTAAAATTCTACTTGTGCAATACCCGTTTCGTCATATGCCTTAACTGCAAATACTGCGTCATCGGTAACATAATCCTGTGTACCTGCCGATACAATCTCAAGCTCAGGCTTTTCGATTAAGCTCAGATAAATTCTCGGCTTTGTATCGGCGTCACCGCTTCCCATAAAGTTCGTTGATGATGCCCAAGTTGAGTAAATCATTATTGAGAAGCTTGTTCTGTTCTCTGACAATATTGAATTTGTATAATCAGTAATATCAAATGCCTTTGACATTTTACCCGTTGATAAATCACCGAATTTTCCTGCCTCATTTAAAGTATTGAACAAAGCTGCTCCTTCGTTGTTATTTCCGCTTACTGCCGTATTACCTGTTACCGGAGGAGTATATGTCGTAGTGCCGTCTTCTCCTGTTACACCTATTGTGCTTATGCTTATATCATTGCTTGGTATGTCATATATATTTACAGGCATATTATTGTTACTGCCGGTTGTAAGCAGATATGCTTCCTTTACATCATAGTCAATAACGCCGTTGCTGTCAGGGTCAACAAGCGACTGCATTTCGTATGACAGATATATGGGAGCTTTAAGTTTGCCGGCATTAATTTCATCTTGTGTTCCTGTAACTACTACCCAGTTATAAGCATTATATGTCTGCTTTTCTGTCTGACCTATAAAGTCGGGATTACTTACATTTGTATAAACAAGCATGCCTGTTGAAGCTGAAGGAAGCTCACTTTTTACAAATGCTGTTGTATCAGTTGTTCTGATTGATACATTGTGTGTACCCTCTGAAAGTCCTGATGCAAGAACTGTATTTTCTGCTTCTGCCGCAAATCCCATTGACGGTGCAAGACTCATAAGCATCATTGCACTCAGAATCAGAGCCGTCATTTTTCTGCTTAAATTTTTCATTTTAATCATCCTTCCTTATTCTTTTACTTTTTATGTTTTTCAAAATCTGCCAGCCATATTTTTCTTTCAGCGGTTCAAGCTCATCGCTCCAGACATAAATTTTAACGACATCGCTTTCTCCTATGCTGATAGTTTTATTTACAGCGGCATTATTTGCTGTGCCAAGGCTGATATTTTCGGCATATACATTAATCAGCCGTTTGGTTTCTCTGTCATATACTGCGTACACCGCTGCCGCATTATACGGCGTTTCAGTGCTGTTCCATACTGTCATGGAGCAGCTGACATCAAACCTTCCATCCTCTTTTTCCCCGCCTGTTACCTCGAAGCTGCTGTTCGTTATAACAATTCCGTCTTCGCTGTATTTTTCATATTCATATACAAAGGTTCCGGCAGATGTTGCTATATAGGCTCTGGGTAAAACCGGATGAAACTCTATTTTCCATATGTCTCTTGACGACGGCATTCCTTTTACATTTCTCCATGTTTTTCCGCCGTCGAGGCTTTCATAAATTCCGCCGCTTCTTCCGTATTCCGAGTTATTTGTACCTCCTGCAAGCAGATGATATGAATTTCTCGGATTTTGAGAAACGCTTAAGCACCAAAAGCCCTCCGGATTTTCAAATTCGGCCGTTACCGGTGAAATAATCTCACTGTTTCCGTCATCAGCTATACGAACTATGTATGAATAACATGCTGCATATACAGTACCTTCTTCAAATAAATCAGGCGTTATACTGCTTATGCTTCCCAAACCCACACTGTAAATTTCCCATGTTCTGCCCTCATCCCTTGAACGTGCCATGCAGTTGTCCTTTATGCCGTAAACAGTATTTCCGTCAAACGGTGACACTGCCATAACAGTGACCTCGCTGTCTGTCCAGGTTGCCCCGTCATCATAGCTTATTTTGCTTCCGGCGTATATTGTATATGGGTTGTCATCGTTAAACTCTATCAGGCTTGTACTGATATTGCCTGCCGCACCTATAATTGTATAGTTATCTCCGTTGTCATAGCTTTGCTTTAATACCTTTGAAGCACCGCCGATATTTATAATTATTCTGTCGGGATTCTTCGGGTCCCGGGCAAGAGCATTTGTTGTTTTTGAACCGTCATATCTTATACCTGTGCTGTCCTCGCTTGCAGAATAGCTTACAGCAGGATAGCTTTCGCCCCGTCCCCTATCAACGGTTTTTACAACTCCCCTGTCTATAAACGATATAAAAACATTGCTTTCGTCATTGCTGTCAAAAAGGAAATCACTTGCTCTCATTCCGGAATATCCGCTGCTTGAAGCAAAATACGTTTTTCCGCCGTCGGTGCTTTTATAAAGCTCACCGTCCAATGAAACAAAAACAATGTTTTCATCTGTCGGATGAAGTGCAAACGGCTCTGCTCCCCAGCCCCAATTATCATGTATAAACTCGGTTGAGGTATCGGTTTTTGACGGCGTAATGAAGGTTCGTCCGTTATCCGTACTGTATCTGAGCGGATAATGCTCAAGTGACAGATACATATAAAGCACCGGATTTTCTCCTATGCCGTAACGAATGCTTGCTATACTCTTATCAGCTGTGCTGATAAGCTGCCAGCTTGCACCTGAATCGACAGTTTCATAAACGCTTTCCCTAGCAGCGCATATCCAATGCCCCGGATCAGCCGGATTAACCGCCGCAGTACAGTCTATGCCTGCTTCAGGTCCAATTTCTTCGAACGTTTCACCGTTATCATATGAAGCATATAAGCCCATACCCGTTGCAAATAAAATCAAATCATCATGAACCAAAACGTCCCTTACATTTGCCTCAATCGGTATATCTGAAATCTGTGACCATGTTGCTCCTTCGTCATCACTGTAAACAGAGCCGGCACCAACGCCGTGTCCTCCGGCAAAAATCCGTCTTACTCCGTTTTTATCACGTTTTGTAAACTTTATTATCGGATTGTTTTTAATTCTGTAATAGTAATTGGCAAATATCAGCTTCCAGCTTTCTCCGCAGTCGGTGCTTTTATAAATACCGCCGTAAGGCGATTCGTATTTTTTCGTTCCGGTAGAACCGAGAGCATATACTATGTTTTCATTTTCCGGATCAACTGCAATGTCCGCGGTACCCATTATATCAAAGCCTGAGCAGGAGCTTCTCCAGTGCCTGCCTCCATCGGTGCTTTTCCATATTCCGTTTGTATCTGTACCGACAAACATTATGTCCGGATTTGATTCCGATATTGTCATTGACCAGCACATCTGCCCTGCTTCACCGCCGTAATATTTTGCTTCAAGCTGCTCTTCGGTTGTCATATGCCAGTTCAAAAGCCACGGAGCATAATACGTGGTTGTGTATTTATCAATTTCATTATCAATCTGTGCCTGAGCTTCGGGATAATATGTAAAAAACGATTTTACCTCACCGTACATACCGCTGACAGTTACTGCATATGTTCCCTCTTCGCCGGAAATCCCAAACGAAAAATCATAATGACCGCCGGAAGCGGCTGACACCTCAATATGACTTACAGCTTCATTATCTGTGAAATCCCACATCTCATACCCGGGTCTCAGAACGGTAAGCATAACCTCGCTGTTATCACTCTGATTCATTGTTCCGTATACATGAACTGTTTTTGTACCGTAGTCGACAGATGTATATATGCTTCCGTCAGTGCTGCTTTTCGGAAGATAATTAAACAGCTTAACTACGGTATTTCCATCATATATGCCGGTTACTGTATACGCTCCCGAAGAGGCCTTGCTCATATCAAACTCCGTATTATAATATACTTCATCATCTGACATGGTCATATTTTTCTCAAAGCATATGTTTCCGAGCGAATCAGAAACTGTGATATTTACATTTCCTGCACCTGTTTCTCCGCTGACACTGAGAATATTCTGCTCATTGCAGTTAATAAACATTATGTCCTCACGCGGTTTTGTCATTTTCACATAAAGCTGTGCATGATTTTCAAAATATATTGTAGTGAGATGCCAATAAGGATACATCATGAATGTGAAGCTTCCCTGCTTTGCTTTTGATAAAACGTAATCGGTTATGTCAAAAGCACAGTCATCACCTCTTCTTGAATCGGGATACAGCTCTTTCACCGCTGCCGCTCCTATATTTGCATCAGCACATTCAGCCGAGTAAAAGTCTTTCATCTCATGAGACGGAACAGTCAGATAATTCTGCCCGTTTTTAAGTGTATTGTCAGGGCAGTCAATAAATCTCACCCTCTGCTTGTCGGGCCCGTTCATCAGGATTACAGCCTTTTCAAGGCTGTACCCCTGATTTATGAGAGTACTTATATCAAATTTATAATAAAGCGCCCTCTTAGGCTCAAGCCAGTATGTATTTTCTCCGTCGGTTTCATTCGGATTTGTAGAGGAGGACTGTAAAACCCAGTTATAATCATATTTCTGATTTGTCTGTGCCTCGTCTCCCCAATTTGTATAAACCGCGGCTGTCGGATTAAATATTCTTTCCGCACTTACATACTTTTCAGCAAATGCAGTAAGTCCCGGAGCAGCGTTTACCATAGTCATAATTGCCGCCGCAATCAATATCTTTTTCAAACACATTCCTCCTCTCTTTTACCTGTAATAGCCACGTGCAAAACAAGCAAATTATTCAAGAGCCGCAGCACTGTCTAAAATATTCATACTTCTGAATCCGTCTGTAATATATGCCTTAACTGCTGCTCTTTCAAGATCAAGAGTATCAGGAATTGTAAGCTCAGCTTCCAAAGTCTTTTCTTCACCGACCGAAAGCTCTGCTTTTCCGAAGCTGAATGCCTTCATTGTATTGTTCTCATTATACATTGCAAGCATTATTACTGCTTTGAGGCTTCCCGCCTGACCGTTTAACACATCTGCACTTACTTTTAATGTCTTTCCGGCTTCTATAACAGGCTTATTGCCTTCACCGTCTGTAAAAGCTTTATTTGCTATAAAATAGCTCACTGCATACAGCTTATCATTATATACAGTCTTCGCACCCAGCCAGTCAGCAGCTTTTATTATAAGCTTGTGCTCACCGTTTGTAATTTTAGCTGCCGGGATTGTTACGCTGTACACATTATCTGTCTGAGCCGCAGTATAAACCTCGTCGTCAAACTCAAAGCTCACTTCTGTAATATCACTGTCTTCATCAGTAATCTCAGCAGACAATGTAAGCTCGCTCAGCGGCGGTATTGTTTTTGTTTCCGGTGAAGTTAAAGTCACTGCCGGCCTTTTGTTTTCTCTGTATGTTACATATAAAAGCGGTTGGCTGGCAGAATTACCGAGTGCGGTACGTCCGTCATCCGTACTTGTAATTATATAGCTTGATACGTTTTCTCCGTTATCCCTCTTATTCAGGACATGGTCTGTGATATCAAACGCAACAGTGTATGCACTGTTTGACAACTCATAACCCTTAGTATTCAATGCGGTTGTATAGCTGACGCTTGCCTCAGCAATTGATTTTGAGCTGTATTCAGGAAGCTGAGTATAGTTAATACCGGTCTCCCAGTCATCGCTGTACAGCTCCTTCAGCTGAAGAACAACATTATTCTGAGGGCGGTTTCCGGCAGTTATAAGCTCTGCCTTATCTATCTGATAATCCTTTAACATGCTTATATCATATTTTAATGCATATATTATGCCGTAAGGATCTGTCTTTGAGCCCTGTATCCAATAGTTTCCGTTCGAATCAGTACCGCTGTAGCTTGCATCTCCGTATTTTACTCCGCATGCTGCTGTCGGGCTGAGTAAACCAATCTTTGTCGGTGCTTTCTGAAGAACAACAGTAAATCCGGACTCAACTGAGGCGCTCTTGCCGCCGTCATCATATACAACAGCCTTTAAAGTATAGCTTCCTGTTTCAAGTCCCGTAAACTCAATATAATAATTATCTCCGTCAGACTGAACATTATCCTGCATTTTGTCATTCAAAAACATCTCAACTCTGTCAATGCTTCCATCTGTATCAGTCGCTGTAATCTCAAATCTTATTGTATCTTTAGCTTCAAACTCCGTATCTGCAGGAGCTGCAAGCTCGGCTGTAGGTTTAATATTTTTACCGCTGTACTTTAAGCATAATACCGGAGCTTTATTAAGCGTATAGCTGCCTTTTTCCGATACAGTCATCTTAAAACCAACGTCTGCCGCACCGGTATTTACTCTTGAAAGTACATAATCCGTAACATCTGACGAGAAGTTATAATCCTCGGGATTAGCACTAAGCTCGTAATCAACGCTTTCGTCAATGAAATCATTACGGTTCAGTGCTGAAAGACTGTTGAGTGATACAGATACCGGAGCACCTGTCGGTTCCGGAACGTCTGAATAATTCTGACCATCTGCAAGAGTTCCGTCAAGACCGTAAACTACCGCATTAGCCGCCGCTTCATTTGCATCACCTAAAAGCCATGCCTTTTCTATATCGTAGCCTAATGCAAGCAAGCCTGAAAGATCAAAGCCTGCATAATAATCCTTAACAGGTGCTTCTGATGATACTATTATTGTACCGCCTATTGTACCTGATGTCTGTTCTGCATTTCCATCCTCGGTATTTATCTCTGCAGCTGCAAGTATAACATCCGAAGTTTTTATAAGCTCATATACTTCTATTTCAGCAGCTGCGGCCGCCGTTATTCCGTTTGCGTCTACAGCAACAACCTTTAGCGTATAATATCCTCGTGTTATATCACTGATATTTGCAGAATATATATTGTCTGTTCCCTCAGTTACGGTTGCCTTTAATTCATCATCAATATAATACTCCACCTTTTCGATACCGCTGCTGCTCTGTGCATTTACATTGATTTTTATATTTCCCTCCGCGTATCTGTGCTCTGTTGTTTCAAAGCTGACCGCAGGTCTTGACGCTAATTCAATGTACAAACGCGGTCTTTTGTTCGGCTCGGTAGAGGAAACATATAAGGTTCCGTCATATTGCATTGCTATTCTCATCGAAAATACTCCGGCAAAGCCTTCTTCGGAATTTTTCTGATTGATATATTTTGTAATATCATAAGCTCCGCTGCCCAAAAAATTATCACCTGTTGCCTCAACATCGGTTTTTATTGTACTGTAAACAGATGAATTTCCTTTAATTGAGTTGAATCCGACCGACACGGCTTCGGGAGAAGCATACGCAGCATTGTCCCCGCAAAGCATATCCGATTTGCTGATATTGTTACCCGGCACATCCTCAATTTTAAAGTTTTGGTTAATATTTGCACCCGTCAGTAAATATGCTTTGGAGACCGCATATTCTGCCAAATATTCTGAAATATCAAATTTAACAAAAAGTGCGCTCGTCAAGGTTGTCACTCCGTTTATTTTGGCACTTGTCACAACGTAGTTGCCATTTGCTATGCCGCTGTCACCGCTTGGGAATTTTATACTTGTAATTTCCGAATAAGGAACAACAACGGGGGAAGGATTTCCCTCCGCATCTGCAATCGGTACCATGCTTATATTACAGATTGCAATGCACAATGCTAAAAATAAACTAAATCGCTTCATTTTGTTCCTCCTTAATCATTATGTCTGAAATAACACTGTCTTCTGTCGTGATCATACTCTGTATGAGACAGAATTGTATCGGTCTTATTTATATCACCGATTGTTTCAAAATCTCGTATTGCATCAAGAGACGGGGTTGTTACAATAAGTCTGTTTCTGTCTACCTCATATATTGCACCGCCGTAATATGAAGCATACGGAGTTCTGATTTCCAATGCCTCATCCCTGCCCTTTACATCAAGATTATTGTAGTCAATAGTCTTGCTTGCCACGCGAATATACGAATCAACCTTCTCATATACCTTGGCATATACTATTCTGTATCTGTTGTTGTTTGCAAGCTTTACAGTATCCGGATCGGAAAGGTTCTGGAATATATTTGTATTACGAACCACTGTATCGGTTTCATAATCATAAATCTTGACTACATTATGACTGTTTGCAGTCACTCCCGGAACGATAAAATTATCATTATCCGTTTTCAGAAGAAAAGCATCTCCAATCTTAAGGTCTGCAACCATATGTACATCCTCCTGCTTGATATAGCAGGTATTTTTCGCTGTACCGCTATAATAGGTTACCACACCTATTGTTTCTCCTTCTTCTTCATCGTACTGATAAATAATGCTATCAAATACACAAAAATAATTTGATATAGGCGCAGCCTCGCCGGAGCTTTCATTGACATCATCTTGGTTTATTACCATAGCAATAGCGTTGATTGAGTCATTACCCAATGTATAAATCTCACAGCTGCATGATTGATCATCACTAATGACATCACTTGGTGCATATGCACTAATGTCTTCTCTGCTGCCTACTGTATCACTAATGGTGAAAAGCACAGAATTATTTACCATAAATCTGGTACCAAGCCGGCCGTTGGATTTATATGAAAGATTGCTGTCCTCCATTGTCCATCTTATTCTGAGACTGTCATCAGCAGATTCATTTGCACCAAGCTCGGGTGTATCTATTTCACTGACAAAGCCTTCATCATTAACAATATAGCGTACTACCGTAGATAAGATATTTAAATTTTCAGGATTCAGCACTGCTTTGATTTTCGCTGCATCCTTATAGCTGTTTCCATCAATTTTTACAGGCTCATTCAATAAGAATTTCAAATCTTTTTTATCAGAGCCTGCCATTGAAATTCCCAAACGCTCCTCCTGATCCTCACTTTCCCATATCTTATAAAGCATTCCTATGTTATCTGCTGAAACATTCGCACTTGTGTAATACGCAATCTGTCCGTATGCATTCAGATAAAATATTCCCGAAGCTCCTATCGGCAGAAATTCGCCTGATGCAAGAAATCCGCTGCTGATTTTATACTCCTTATTGTTTATAACAACATTATTTTCACTGTCTCTTGAGCGGATAACTCCTTCAATTATATCGTTACAGTATAAAATTTTTGTGTATTCACCGTCAAAGGAGACTGCAGCCATAAGGCTGTCATTTACTGCAAAATCAGAAACAGCATATGTATTTCCGTAATTGTCAGAAGCAGAATATACAACATCTTCAGACAAATTCAAATACACACCGTTATTGTATACTCCGTAAACCAATCCGTCATCTGTATCCTTACCCTTTACTATATAGTCCACGAAGCTTACAACCTTTACAACGTCGTATATGCCGTCATTGGTATTATCTATACACTGAACAGTTCCGAGTGTAAAGTCGGTAAATATATTATTATACTGAGCTTCATAGTTTACTGCTTTTCCGTTGTACAGATACACTGTAGATGCAGAAAGCTTCATTGTCTTTTCACGTTTTCCTTTGTAATATTCAATCTGAGAGCTTGTCGCTTTTATAAAATCCTCTGCATCAATCGCGGCTGATGCATTTTTATATTTACAAATATATATTACCTTATAAGTTTCCTTCTCATAATAGCAATTTACATTATATCCGATTAAATCAAAGCTGTCAGCATTTGTATATTCATAAAACTCACCGTTAATCATAATATGGTCCGGAATATAATTATCTCCGTAAACTAAAGGCGATACACCGTTAGCTTCTACAATACCTGTTGTCTTCACCACTGCGAATTTATATTCAAGAAGTGTTTTTTCCGAATCTATTGAATACTCTGTACGGTCATCTGAATATTGTGCGTCAACCATAGGCGCTGTAAGTGCGTTAAATATAAGTCTCACTGCTGATTTAAATGTCATGGCATTTGAATTATAGCTGCTTGTAAGAGCATATCCCGCTTCACTTGCAGCTGCCATATATCCCTTAGGATATCCGCCTGCTGCCTGTGCATAGCTCTTATATCCGAGCATAACGCCTACCATCTTTACAGCCTCGCTATAGGTTATAATATCATAAGGACGAAAAGCGTCGCCCTTTCCGCCGTCAATAATCCCATAGCTATACGCGAGTGCAATATCGCCATAATACTCATTATCAGCGTTTACATCCCAGAAAGGAAGCTCCGTTTCGGATAAAACCGATGAATTACAGGCGCGGTTAATAATTCTTACGAATGCGGCTCTTGAAATATCAAATCCTTTATTATACAGATTTATTTCCTCTGAATTTAAAATTCCAAGAGTACTCATTATTCCTATTTCCTCAACTGAAAGCTCTGTAATGTCTGACGTTTCATCAGCAATTGCAGGAACTGCCGACAGTGCCATTATCAATATAAGAATAAGTGATATTATCTTTTTCATAAGCCCTTAACCTCCTATCTTCTGTAAAACAGAAAAAATCATCTTTGCAGCTTCTGCTCTTGTTGAAGGCTCCTTTGGTCTGAATCTGCCGTCCTCGTATCCGTTTATAACTTCTGCACAATAGAACATTTTAACTCCTTCTATTGCATAGTCGGATATGTCACCGTCATCAGCAAACTCTGCATACGTTCTTTTTGCAGGAATGTTATAACTCTTAAAGGTCAGAATTCCGTTAAGTATTTTTGCGGCGTCCTGTCTGGTAATATTATCATCACCGTTGAAATTACCGTTTTCATCGCCGGATATTATATCGAGACTCTGTGCCGTTGCAATCCATAAATAGCACCAATCACTCTCGGATATATCATTAAAGCTGCACACCGCACCCTTATCTTCAATATCAAATGAAGTGAGCGCAATCTTTAAAAATTCGCGTCTTGTAACATTGATATCCGGTTTGAATGTGTTATCCTCATATCCGTTTAACGAACCATGCTTCTTTAAGCAGAGTATACTCTCGTATGCCCAATGTTCATTTGTCAGATCGGCAAAGGTGATTTGTTCATTGCTGCCGGTATCAGGTGTGCTTGCCACCGGTGCATATACAGAGCCTGAGGCACCGCCGCCTCCTGAGTTACCTGAGCCGCCGGCACCTCCGCCGCCTCCGCCGTAAGTATTTCCGCCTGCCGCCGCTAAATTCTCAATCGTTGACGCGAGCTCTGCTGCGGTTGAAAAATCACGCTTAACAATCTTTTGGTCTATAGCCGCTGTTGACTGCAGTGCCATATATTTAGGTACACTTATAACGCCGGAATCCGACGCACGCCGGATAATACCTTTGATAAGTCCAACATTTTCAGCATTTTTAACCCCCGTCAAACACATAGCTGTTTTATATGCACTAAGGAATTCACTATATGCCGCATAGCGTTCAGCTTTCATTCTGCTGCCAAGATTCGTAATAAATTCATCATCCTCAGCCTTAATAAACGGATATTCGGCAGTTGATGAAATACCAAGCTCCTCTGCATATTCAAGTAATAGCTTTCCTCTTTGCAGGTCGCTTTCTGCTTCATAAAGCTCCTGTATTGCACTGTATCTGATTACTGTGTTCTTTGCGTCAGACATTGCTGCGGCCGCGCCGGCTTCAATTAAGCCTTCCGCTACCTTTGTCTTGCCTTCATCGGATAAATCCTTATAATAAACCGCATCTTCAAAATACAGATCACTGTTATCATTAAGATAGTTTTTTATTTCTTCCGCATCCTTAGCGTTTATATAACCATTCAGTGTCTGAAGGCTTTGTGCCGTAATATCGCTTTTTTCAAAATTAAAGCCTGAAACTGCCGGTTCTGTATCAGAGGTGCTTTTTACAAGCACGGTGTAGCGTCCGGCCTCACCGTCTGTCTTGTATGAAAAACTGTATTTTCCGTCAGCGGCACTTTTCTGTTCAACATGGTCAAACATACCAAGCTGCGCTTCTGTGCCCAGGCTGTCAATTTCATCAGCATTTACTCCGGGGTTTAATACCTCTAAAAACACCTCTTCATTACCGACCGCTGTGCCGCTTACAGTAATAATTCCGTTATCAAAATCAACCTTGATTTCGGGATTTTCCGCCGCTCCGGCGGCTTGGGCAAGAAATACCGAAGCCGCCGCCGCAGACAGCACGCTCAAAAATCTTTTTTTATTCATACACATTCTCCTATTGAACTAATTGCAGGAAATTATAGAACATCACTGCAATATCGGTGTTTGTTGCCGCTGTGCCTGAACGGTAGTTTACAGTATCGTCTATAATTCCAAGAAGCTTTAACTGATATACAGCGTATTGAAAATCCTTTGAAACACTGTCATCAACATAATTCTTCATTTCCGATATTTCACCGTTCATAGGTATATGCTTCATCTTTGCTGCATTATATAACATCATCGCCGCTTCATCATATGTAATATCATCCGAAGGTGCAAATTTCCCGTCCGATGAAGCTCTTATAATTCCATTTTCATAAAGTGCCTGAACATCTGTATAGTATATACTGCTTCTCGGAATATCTGAGAATGTATCAAGGTATTTGGTCTGTCTGAAATTAAATGCCTTTGCAACCATCTGAGCGAATCTGCCCTTACGCATTCCCTCTGCCGGTCTGAAATACCCGTCATGATACTGATACGAATATCCCTGATTATAAAGGTACTCTATCTTATCTTTCTGCGGATTATCCTCAGCTACATCAAGATAAACCTGTTCATCCATATCATAATATCTGTCACATTCATATACCCATGTACCGTTTGAGGTTCCCATATATACCCTCTGCTCTGTTGGGTGAAATTTCATATACCACACATCAGCAGTACCGGCCATACCCTCAATAGCACGCCATGTTACACCGTCGTCAAAGGATTCATATACTCCGCCGCCTACCGTATATTGACCTTGGTCATTATTTGCCGTTATAAGGTGACTTGGATTATTGGGATCCTGCGCCACACAATAATACATAGATGCACCGCCTGCAGATAATCCCAGACCGTTGTCGGTTCCGCAGGTACGCAGTATCACATCACCATCAACTATGGTTATATGTCCGTTTGAACCGATATACACCTTATCCTCGTCAACTGCATCACATGTAAACCTCTGTGTATACTTGATAGCGGTTGATGTAAGCTGTGACCACGTTTTTCCCGCATCCTTTGAGCGATAGGTGTTTTGCTCTGTCCGTGCATATATAATATCGCCGTTTACAGGAGACACAGCTCTTATATGATACGGAATCGTTGTCCATGTTTCGCCGTGGTCATAGCTTATATAGCATGAAGAGTATATAATATCAGGGTTCTGCGGATGAATAAAAATCTGTCCGGTTTTTATATTTGCAAGCTTCGTTTTAAAAGTTCTTCCGCCATCTGTACTGAGTCTTATATCTCCGCTGCCTCCTCCGATATTTATCCACACCTCATTCGGATTATCCCAGTTGACTGCAATGCCCTGAGTTGTTTTTGAACCGTTTGCCCTTATCCAGAAACGATCTTCTATCGGGAAGGAATCAACCATAGGATATTTTTCGCCGCGTCCCGAATACATTGCATGAACAAATCCGCGGTCAATGAAAGACATATAGTAATCCGAACCGTCGGGAGCTATATCCATCATAACACATCTGTTTCCCGAATATCCGCTGCTTGTCGGATAAAGATTTCTTCCTCCGTCACGTGTAATATACGGTTCACCGTCAAGGCTTATAATCAATGTATCGGGATCTGTCGGATGAATGGCCATAGGTTCAACACCCCAGCCCCAGTTATCTACAAGATATGCATCGGTATTATGATGAACGGGAACATTAAAAGTCTTCCCTCCGTCCTCACTCCATCTTAAGTTACGCTGAATTGTACCTACCGCAGCATAAATTCTGCAGTCACCGTTTTCATCGGGCGCACCGAATCGTACAACTGCCGGCGTCACATTACTGAACTGCTTATTATCACAGGTTAATTCCCATGTTTTTCCGCCGTCCGTACTGGTATAAAGACACTTGTCCAGAGCTGTACAAAGCCAATAATCAGGATTTACGGGATTTATCGCCAGCGAACGAACTCCGCATATGCTTCCGTCCTCATTTTGCGGCAGGCCTTCATTGCTTTCATACCATGTTTCTCCGCCGTCGTCACTTATGATAATACCTCTTGCATCTGTTGATATTATGACTTTATTACCATGAGTATGAACCTCATATGTATTCAAGCCTTCAAGATTTCCGGTGTAGCTCCATGTTTCACCTTCATCATCGGATACAAGCAGCCCTGTTTTGTTATTATTTATAAGGTAAATGCGTCTCTTTCCGTTTTCATCTCTTGGACCGAATGCAAATCCTTTGTAGTTATGTGAACGCAGGTTTTGCACAATCTTTTTGAATTTCCACGTATTACCGCCGTCCGTACTCTTATAAATCCCGTTAAAATTCGTTTCCTTGTTTGTACCTGAGTTTGAAAGCACAAGCACAAAATCCTCATCAGTCGGGTCAAAGGCAAGTGCGGTTGTTCCTATTGCCATAAGCCCTTTATTACTTGCGCTCCAGCTTACTCCGCCGTTCTCACTTCGCCAGATGCCCTCGGTATCCGTACCTAATAATATCCTGTCAGGATATGTAGGTGCATATTCCAGTGTCCACATCATCTGCCCGGCATCGCCGCCGTAGTAACCGTTCTTTATCTGCTGCGGCGATGTAAGATGATATAAAAGCATCCACGGTTTATAGCGGGTGACTGTATACTCATCTATATCAAATTCATCAGGAAGTGACGGCATATCGGGCACTGTTGGATATTTTGTATCAATCTTCTTGAATATAAGATCATTATCGGAATTTGCAGCAGCCGATTTTTCTTCAGGCTCAAGAGCATCCGACACTATTTCAATAACCGCACTGCCGCTGCTCTGCCCTTCAATTGACGGGAAAGAATATTCATATCCTTCGTTCGCGGCAGTAATTAAAAAGCATATATATCCCTTAGCGTCTCTTGAAGCTTTAACATATGCTGAAACATCTACACTTATTTCTTCTGTCTCTTTTACTTCAACATCAGATATTTTATTTCCTGCCGTTGGCGCATTATTCCAATTTATTTTCGTCTGAAGCCATTCATGCTCAGTTGTCTGACTTATGCTGATTATTGGTTTTAAAGGCTCATGCATCACCTCCGGCGTCGGCGAAGGCTGTGCAGCTTCTTCGGCCTCGGCGGCTGTTTCACCAGCCGCCTCTGTTACCGAGATCGGTTTAATTTTCAATAATACCCGGTCATATTCTCCTATATTCTCTCTTATTCTGAAACCAAGAAAAATCTTTTTCTGTTTTCCCGTTTCAGCACTCAGCTCAAGAGAATCCTCAAGACCGTAAATAGAGTCTTTTGCTTCTTCGCTGACATATGTATCCCTGATTGCGGTATAAACCGCACGTTCTGCCGTATCTGCAAATACAGATATAGAGGATAAAACCGCTGCCGCAGACAGCACGCACGCAATATACTTTTTAATCATGTAATTCTCCTTTTTGATTATTGTTTACCGAAGTGTGCTTCCTCTGCCGCATCCATAAGATGTTCAATACCGTAGCCCTTACACTCCTCGATATATGCATTCCATGTTGAATCGTCCATCGGATCCTTGTCGCCTACCGTGAATGTCAGAAGTGCTGATTCAATACCCTTTCTCCAGTCAGGATATGTCGTGAACTCAGGAAGGTCAGGATATTCAAACTTAATATCTGTACGTTCTGTTGCGTACTCACCCGTATGATTTGTTTCTGCGTCTATATAATCCTTTGCAAGCTGGTCTGTACCGAAAATTCTGTCGTAACGGTCAGGATAATATTTATCGTATGAACGTCCGAAGCGGTAAAGCCCCAGATAGCTCTTATTCTTCAGATAATCTTCATCTTCAACAATCTTTCCGTCTGCAACGCTGTACTCCCTGCCCTCAAGACCGTATGTCTGGAAGAATGTTCCCTCTTCGCTGTACATCCAGTTCAGAAGCTTAATAATGCTGTCATATGTTTCTTCCTTTATCATTGATGTGAACATTAATACAGAGCCTGAGTTGTGTGCAGGTGAGAAGCCGTAGAACTGTCCGTCGTCCGAGTCTGTAATCTTTTCCTTACAGAATGCAAACTGAGCGTCTGTATATCCGTTTGATTTTAAAGTGTTTGAATACTTTTTCATGTTTGAATAGCCGTCAAGGACAATACCTACCTTATTGTTTACTATCATCTTCTCGTAGGCCTTCTGATCTGTTATACCGTCCTCGCAGATATAACCGTTCTGGCACCAGTCACGGATTCTTGCAAACTTAGCCCTTGCAGTCGGGTGCATCGCCTGTGCAACCAAATCTTTTCCCTCAGGATCAATGTCACCGTTTTTGTTTACGGTATACTCTCTATAGCTGTCGACGCCCATCGTGATAAGAAGCTCGTTTACCGTACTTGTACCTCTGTGAACCATACCGAAGGTATCGTCTATACCGTTGCCGTCAGGGTCCTGCTCCGTAAATGCCTTCATCACATTACCAAGCTCCTCTGTTGTCTTTGGCATTTGGAGCCCTAACTTATCAAGCCAGTCTTGTCTTATATAGAACCATCTCGGCACACTTGCAGGCATATCACCTGCTCCCGGAACTCCCCAGTAATGACCAAGCTTGCTTGTAACCTTCCAGCCCGTTTCATCTATGCAATTTTCCTCAAGCGGGCTC
The DNA here is from genome assembly GCA_017935675.1 of Clostridia bacterium. GTDB lineage: Bacteria > Bacillota > Clostridia > UBA1381 > UBA1381 > RGIG9115. Next base: position 34,934 of record JAGBHE010000076.1, read on the forward strand.
CAGCCCTCAATTTTGTCTGCATACTTTTCAAAAAAATCGTTCATCTCCACGATAATTCCCGCCTGCATCCATGACTGCGTAATGTCGCCGCCTACAATCAAATCGAGCTGTGTTCCGCCTGCACGCATTGTTGAAAGCTGCTGAAGCTGATCACCTGCCTCTGTTGAAAGGAATATAGGCTCAACTCTTACGCCTGTCTTTTCCCAGATATAACGTGCATAGTCATTATCCTTATAGTCGTCGCCTGTTTTACCGAGTGCCGCTTCAAAGCTGTTTGCTTTTGCATAGTAAACAACAGGAGCAGTTTCAAATGTGTCTCCGTCCTTTTTTGCCTCTTTGCCGCCGCAGCCTGCAAATGATGATGCTGCCATTACCGCAGCAAGTGTAAATGATAATTTCCTCTTTAACATTTTTCATTTCTCCTTTTTAATTATTTTTTTATTTTTTACCAATTTAAAATCCGTTGTTCCGCCATACGCTTTTTCCCGTGCGCACTTAACCCTTTACCGAGCCTACCATCATACCCGATATGAAGTACTTCTGTACGAACGGATATACAATCAGGATAGGAATTGTTGAACACATAAGCGTTGCTGCTTTCATGGACTCTGAGTTTACCTGTTCTGTCGTGTCCGCAACGATATTTACCGCATTTGCCGAATCATTGGGCACGATTACCGCCTGAAGAATATCTCTCAGATATACCTGAAGAAGCTTCTTTTCAGGGTTTGTTATATAAATTAATGCTCCAAAGAACTGGTTCCATGCACCAACAGCTGTAAACAATGTTATGGCTGCCAGTGAGGGAAGACTCAGCGGAAGTATGATTCTTATAAATGTTGTGAAGTGGTTTGCACCGTCAACCATTGCTGATTCTTCAATAGAGTCAGGGATTTGTCTGTAGAAGTTTTTCAGTACGATTATATTCCATATATTCATCGCACCCGGAAGTATCAGGGCTGTATAGGTATTTACAAGCCTGAGGTTTTTAATGAGCATATAATTAGGGATAAGACCGCCCGTTCCGAACATCATTGAAAACACCATCAGTCCCATCCATATCCCGTTACCCTTTAAGTACTTTTTTGAAAGCGGATAAGCATACATCGCCATAAATGCAACCTGAAATAATGTACATATTATCGTAAAGTATACAGTATTGCCAAACGACTTTAAAAATCTCGCGTCAGTCATAACATCCTTATATGCCTTTGCAGTAAAGCCCACAGGGTATACAGACACACGTCCCGACATAACTGCTGCGTTATCACTTAATGATATTGCTATCTGGTTCAAAAACGGATAAAGCATTACCACAATTACAAGCAGCATCAGGAAGTTATTGAATATATCAAATACAATTTCGCCTTTTGTTTTTCTATTCATTGTCACTGCACCCCCTTAAAACAAGCCTTCTTCGCCAAGCCATTTTGCAACCCTGTCAAATATAAATACAAGCATAAAGTTTACAACTGCTTCAAAGAATGACAATGCCGTTGACAGACTCATGTTCCAGTTAATAATACCCATTTTGTAGTTCCATGTACTGAACACCTCGGAGGTACTCAGAATCATGTCGTTTTGTAATGAGAATACCTTTTCAAAGCCAACGCCCATCATCTGACCTATTTTCATAAGAAGCTGTGTTACAACAATAAACTTGATACCGGGCAAAGTAATATGTATTATCTGCCTTATCTTGCCTGCACCGTCAATTCTTGCCGCTTCATAAAGCCCGGGATCAATTCCCGACATCGCCGCAAGATACAAAATTGTTCCCCAGCCGATACTCTTCCATGCTTCACCAAACGTTGCGATTAAATAGAAGTTTCCCGGCTTTAACAGCAGGTTTGTCGGTTCAACTCCCAGCATATTAAATATTCCCAGCATAAGCATACTTGAAGGATTTAAAATCTGAGTAATAAGCCCGCCGACAACTACCCATGAAAGAAAATGCGGAAGATACGAAATAGTCTGTACAACTCTTTTGTATTTTGCATTATTAACCTCGTTGATAAGTATGGCAAATACTATCGAGCCTCCGAAGCATGTTACGAGATCACACAGATTTAATACTATCGTGTTTCTCATAACTCTGAAAAAATCAGGATTTTCAAAAAGCACCCGGAACCATTTAAACCCTACCCCGGGGCTGTCTGCAATACTCTGCGACATATTGTAGTCCTTGAAAGCAATACTCATGCCATACAGCGGTACAAATCTGAAAAGGATAAGAAATACTATTCCAGGTATTATCATCAAATACATGTCATAGTTCCTTTTGAAATACACCTTCAAACTTGTTTTTTTCACGCCCGCTGTTTTTTTTACGGTCGCTACTGCATTTTTCTGTTTTGTTTTCATAAACGGCTCTCCATTCTGTCTCTACGGCAGCAGTTTAAACAGCATACCGCCGCCAATCGTCTATTTGATTGATTTTATTATGCACCATCAAGCCTCCTACAGTCAATACACAATTCTTTTAAAATATAGCTTTTGTACATATAACAAAAATTGCACTAATAATAAATTTTGCATTATATTAATCACCTTACTTCGCTTCTTGTGCTGTTTTTTTGTCATTTTTTATTGTAGAAACAAACTTGACTTTTATTAATTTTTATGATATACTCTTAATATGAAAAAAAGCTGTTAAATTGCCGAGAGGGTTGCCGACAGGGTTTCATAACCTCGTCGGTGTCTTTCGCAGAAAGGCGAATTATAAAAATGGGTAAAATAAAAAAATTTTTTTCAAACTTATTGCCATTGCGATTCAGAACAAAGAATATTCTTCTGATGCGCTTTGTAATCGGAAATTTTCTTGTTGTATTTTTTGCTGTTGCGATTTTATCGGTTTTCTCGGTACGGAAATCCTTGCAAACAGTATCTCAGAACACAGATGAATTCACTGACCATCAGATTAAATTCGCAGCAAGCAATGCCGACTACTTTTTAAATGAAATATACAGAATACTTACAACATTTAATACTACCCCAAATGCTAACAATATCTTTTCATTTAATAAATGGACACAGGAAGATAAAAATAATTTGGATTTTTTTAACTGGATGAATTCCCTTCGCCAATATATCGGAAACTATGACTTTATACACAATCTTGTAATATACAGCAATAACAATATAATAGATTCAGACTCCGGGATTCACCTGCCGTCATCTTATTATGACTGGGATGCGCTTTCGGATATACATATGGCAGCAAAACAAAACCATAACAGTTATGCGCCTTTTATCTCCAATCTGCGTATTTTAAACGGGGACACACCTGTAATTTCTTTTGCAGTTCCGCTCAATTCAGCTAATACAGACTTTTCCGCCGGAATGGTAATGGCTAATATAAAACCTTCTTATTTATCGGAAAAGCTTGGAAACGGCCGTATAGATTCAAAGCATATGCTTTTTATTTACGATTCTGATTATGGCATTATTACAGGTCCTAACCATAATTATGATACAGCTGCGGTTACATCTACACTTAACAGCTACCTGAACACGCCAAACAACAATTCATATAACATAGACGGTATTAATTACACAATCCGTATGCAAAAGTCAAAAGCAGCTGATAACTGGACATACTTCCTTCTCTACGATATAACTCAGGATATAAATAAACGGCACTCATTAATTGCTCTTTATGTTATTATTCTAATCTTCATAATACTTGCATGTTTCGTGTCTGTATGGCTTATTTCTTCATATTGTTATAAGCCTCTGAATAACATTGTGTCAAACCTTAATATACAGTTCAACTCACCTTCTGAAGATAAAACCTTGGACCATGCAAAAACTATTTCAAAGCATATTGATACACTGCAAAATGAGCTGAACCAAAAAATGCAGTTCATTGCAGATAATATGCCCGAAATACGCAGACTTGCTATTTCTAATATACTAAATAAACAATCAGGAATGTCAAATACGGAGCTGAAAGCAAGCTTGTCGAAATGCGAGATAATCTTTGATGACAAATATTACTATGTAATGCTGTTTTCGATTGATAAATACCGCGATTTATTATCTCACAGCGATCCAAATCATGTAAGCAATACACTTACTTATACCTTCGAAGTAATATATAAACTGCTTTCACAATCGCTGAACGCCGCCGGCATTCATACCGAGTATAACAGATATGCGGTAATAATAAATACAGCTCAGCCTATGGAGCTTTCCGAGACAGTACTGTTACATCAAAAAATCAATTCGGTGTTAACTGATCAGTACAGCCTCACAGTTTCATTATGCGTCAGCGAATATACAACCTCACTTGATAAGATTGCAGGGCTTTACGAGCAGGTTGTGATACAGGAAAGGCATAGATTTAATTTGGGATATGAAGCTCTGATTACATGCCCTTACAATAAATGCTATGAAAATGCAGATATTAATACTATAACCAAGCATACAAACCATATAATTCAGAATATGCTGCAGAATAATCCCGAGCAATTAATTTTAGACACGGAAAAATTCCTGTCGGCACTTCAAAGCTCAGAGCCTGATTATGTTTACAGAAACGTGTTTAAGCTGCTGAATAATATCGAAAAAGTATATCACTCAAAAACCTCTGATTATGATTTTAATATAATTTACAAACAGCTTGGAAACTTTTTTTCCTATGCAACATTTTCAGAGTTTTCAGACTGGCTTACTTCAAATATTATAAAGCTGAGTTCAGCCTGCGCAAACTCAGGTAATCATAACACAGCAAAAAAAATCAAGGAATATATCGATATATATTACTATAACGACTTGTCCCTTGATTCTCTTGCAGAAAAATTCAAGCTTTCCCCTACATACATCAGCAAGCTGTTTGTTGAATCCTTTAATGTAGGCTTTTTGACTTATCTGTCCGATATAAGAATTGAAGCAGCAAAAAGCTTTCTTGCCGATACAAATTTACCTATTAGTGTAATTAGTGAAAAAGTGGGATTTGTAAACTACAATACATTCTCAAGAACATTCAAGCGCTATACGGGAATGTCGGCAAAATCCTACCGCGCAAATCATCCTTCCGAATAAATAGCACAAGGGAGAAATGACGAATGAAGAAAATAACTTTGATATTGCTGATGTTGGTTTTGCTTTCCGTTACAGGCTGCAAAGATGGTGGGAAAGACCTTTATCTCCCCGAAGCGAAGAACGATAAAGTTTATACAACCATTGGCGGCGAAGACGAATTAAAATTGATTATCACAGATGGAAAAACATTAGATAGCAGAATATCTGCTCCGGAAGGATATAGTCGGACAGAAGCTGAAAAAGGAAGCTTTGCTGAATTTGTGCGGCAATATAAAATGAAAGAAAATAAAAGTCCTGTTCTTTTATATGATGGCAGAGAAAAAGGTAATCAGTCTGTCCATGCGGCGGTGTTCGCACTTCCTATAGAGAATTATGATTTGCAACAGTGTGCTGACTCGATTATGCGTATGTATGCAGAGTATTATTGGCACACCGGACAAACAGACAGAATTTCGTTTCATTTCACCAATGGATTTATATGCGACTATCCAAAGTGGAGAGATGGCTACAGAGTTCGGATAAACGGAAATGATGTCAGTTGGAGCAAGGACGCAAATTATGACGATTCGTATGACACATTTACAAAGTATTTAAGAATTGTATTCAGTTATGCAGGAACACTTTCTATGGAAAGCTATGAAACGGAAATTATTTCTGTTGACGAATTAGATATTGGAGATGTTATCCTTAAAGGAAGCAATCCCGGACATGTTGTAATGGTTGCAGATGTTTGTGAAAACAAAGTGGGGGAGAAAGCGTTTTTGTTAGCACAAGGATATATGCCTGCACAAGAGTTTCATGTGATTACAAATCCAAACCATAAGGGAGATCCTTGGTATTATGAGAGTGAGATGACATTCCCCTTAAAAACTGCAGAATATACATTCGCAGATGAAACGATGGTTAGAACATTGAAATATTAATTCAAGAACACAAGGGGACGGTTCTCCTGTGTTCTATATTTCACACTTTCTTAAATTAAATCTGAATATATTATACACGAAATACTTCCATAAGTCAATGTGTTACATAGAGTTTAGGAAGTTTTGCACAGTTTTATTTCTATGTAATAGGGGTTAAACTATATGTATAATATAGATTTAAGGAAAGTGAAATGTATGAAAATTCGTGCTTATGATTATGGTTTAATGGGCGAACGCATTAAACAAGCCAGAAAATCAAAAAGATATACGCAAGCTCAGCTTGCGGAAATAATAGATATGAGTTCAAAGAATTTCAGTCAGATTGAAAGAGGCGAAACAGGAATATAGCTTACTACATTGATGTCATTGTGTAAAGTGCTTGAAGTTTCTTCAGATTCAATAAGGGGCAAAGCCCCGTCATTCAACGTTTCAGTGGGGGATTGTACCCCCACTGAAAAAAGTAAGTGGAACCCGCCGCCTATAGAGGCGGGGGACATCTTGCTTTTAGTTATATCTTGTTCGGAACACAAGGCGGTAAAAGCTCCGTTGATTTAATTTTATCTGAATTAAACGAAGAACAACAATTATATGCTGAAAAGATGTTGGAAGTATATGCTGATTATTGCAAAAAACACAAATAAAAAACGAAAGACTTTCACGACATAAACACAAAGGGAACAGTTCATCCTATCGTGAAAGTTTCATAATTCCGATTGACAATTCAAAATAAATGTGGTATAATTTCCTTGTTGTTCTGATTAGATAATTTCATCAAAAACTAAGGAGATGTAATATAATTATGAAACTTGGTATTGTCGGTCTTCCTAATGTCGGGAAATCCACTCTTTTTAATGCAATAACAAAGGCGGGTGCCGAATCGGCAAATTATCCGTTCTGCACCATTGAGCCGAATATCGGTGTTGTTGATGTGCCTGACGAGAGGATAGACAAGCTTGCGCAGATGTATAACCCGAAAAAGGTTACAAGAGCATACATTGAATTTGTGGATATCGCCGGTCTTGTAAAGGGAGCAAGCAAGGGCGAAGGTCTCGGAAACAAGTTTCTCTCTCATATACGTGAGGTTGACGCTATCGTTCATGTGGTCCGTTGTTTTGAGGACGAGAATATAACTCATGTTGACGGTTCCGTTGACCCTGTACGTGATATTGAAACAATTAATTTAGAGCTTATTTTTTCCGACCTTGAAATTCTGGAGCGCAGAATTGAAAGAACAAAAAAAGCAATGAAAGGCGACAAGAGCCTTGCCTCTGAACTGGCGCTTTTTGAGCGTGTAAAGGCCGCCCTTGAGGACGGGCTTCCCGCACGCAGTCTTGAATATTCCGAGGACGAAGCTCCTGTTATAAAGGAAGCGGCTCTCATATCAATGAAGCCTGTTATATACGCCGCAAATGTTTCTGAAAGCGATATGGGAAACGATCCCGAAAATAATAAGTTTGTAAAGCTTGTAAAGGAGCATGCAAAAAGCGAAAATTCCGAGGTTATGATAGTTTCCGCCAAAATAGAGGAAGAAATATCCGAGCTGGACGGTGATGAAAAAGCTATGTTCCTGGAGGAGCTGGGAATGGCCGAATCAGGGCTTGACAGACTTATCAAGGCAAGCTATAAACTTCTCGGTCTTATCAGCTATCTGACTGCCGGAGAACCGGAGGTCAGAGCATGGACAATAACAAACGGTACCAAGGCGCCTCAGGCAGCGGGAAAAATACACTCCGACTTTGAACGCGGCTTTATACGGGCGGAGGTTGTTGCCTATGACGACCTTATGGAATGCGGGACAATGGCAGCTGCAAAGGAAAAAGGTCTTGTCCGTTCAGAGGGCAAGGAATATGTTATGAAGGACGGAGATATAGTCCTTTTCAGGTTTAACGTTTGATATGAAAAAAGCAATTGAAAAAAAGTGCGAATGGCTTCCGCTTATTTATGTCGGCATGTTCATAGTCATTGCGCATCTTGTTGTCTGGATGTTTTCCGGCAATTCGCCTCTTTCGCCGAATCCGTATAATTCATATGTGCTTCAGGCGGAAGCATGGAGAGACGGAAGTCTCGATCTCGGACGCGGCTATTCACATCTGGAGCTTGCGGAATACGACTATAGATATTTTGTAAGCTTCCCTCCGTTTCCGTCCGTTGTATACTATCCTCTTGTGCTGCTTGGGATACCGGTTCCGGAGGGACTTATAGCGCTTATTACCTCCGTTTTAGGAGGTATTTTATGCTGTATGCTTTTGAAAAGCTGCTCGGTATCAGACACATGTGCCGCTGTAATATCAATACTGACCGTATGCGGCTCAAACCTGCTTTTTGTAAGCGTAAACGCCTGGGTATGGTTTATCGCTCAGAACATGTGCTTTACCCTGACAGTCGCATCCCTTCTTTGCGCAGTAAAAAAAAGAGGCTTTCTCTGCTTTCTGCTATGGGCATGCGCGGTAGGCTGCCGTCCGTTTCAGATACTGTATCTGCCTCTTTTATGTCTGATACTTATGAAAAGCTGCGGCAGCGGAATACGCCTGTTTGTTTCAAAGCCCCACTGGTTTGCCGGAGCAGCAGTGCTTGCCGCCTTTTATATGTGGCTTAACTATGCCCGTTTTGGGAATATTTTTGAATTCGGGCATAATTATCTGCCGGAATTTACACAGGCTGAAAAGGGACAGTTTAATATTGCATACATGAAAACAAACCTGTACTCCCTCATACGGCTCCCGATGCTAAGCAGCAGCGGAGCCCTTAAAATGCAGCAGTTTGACGGAATGAATATGTTTCTTGTAAGTCCTGTTTTTATATATGCAGTCTGTTTGTATTTTGCCGATTTCAAAAATAACAGGTTAATCAAGACCGCGGCTCTTATAACAATAATCGCGGAGCTTCTCGCAATAACCGCTCATAAAACCATGGGCGGCTGGCAGTTCGGGAACAGGTATACCGTAGACTGCATACCTGCCGCACTGCTTATTGCAGCAATGTCCTGCAGGAGACAGCATCCGGCTCCCGCGCTTACACTGCTGACCGTCTTCGGCGTACTTTTTAATCTTGCAGGCACTGTTCTTTGCTATTTAGACGCGCTTTAATTAAGTAATTTAAATCGGAGCAACGCTCCATCAAGCTCGCTTGAAATGGAGCTTGTGAACGATTGCAACCCGTGCAGGGAGGGTTAGCTCCTCAGAATTTCAGTAGGAGATTATAACTCCTACTGAAATTCTGAAATGGAACCCGCCGCCTTAGAGGCGGGGGACATCTGCACGTAGGTTACATTACTTCTTCCGGCTGCTTCTTTTTTGCAGCCTTTTTCAGCTTTTTTCTTTCCTTTTTCAACGCATGTTCATCAAATGACGCATACAAGGTCGGGATAAACAGGAGAGTCAGGAAGGTACCTACAAACAAGCCTCCGCAAAGCACAACCGCCAGAGGCTGCATCATTTCCGAGCCCTCTGCCCTTGAAAGAGCCATAGGCAGAAAGCCGAGGATTGATGTAAGGGAGGTCATAAGAATAGGTCTCATTCTCGTTTTTCCGGCATAAACAAGTATGTCTGTTCTTGTCATTTCCGGATGCTCCTTAATTGCAGTGTTTACAAAGTCAATAAGGACTATGGCGTTATTAACTATAATACCCACAAGCATCAAAATACCTATACAGCCCACAACCGAAAGAGGGCTTGCGGTAAGTGCCAGAGCAAGAACAACGCCTATCAGCGCAAGAGGCACCGTGAACAGGATAATGAACGGCTGCTTCAGATTTTCAAACTGAGCGCACATTATCATGTACATAAGAAGAATACCGAGGAATATTGCTGTCACAAGTGACTTCATTGCGTCAATCATTACCTGGAAGCTTCCTGCACTTTCCCTTGAAACCCCGTCCGGCATATCAATCCCGGCAAGCTTTTTCTCAAATTCGTTGTTAACCTGCCCCATATTTGACCCGTAAATCTTACCCTTAAGGGTATAAACACGCTTTTGGTCAACACGCTGAAGGGTTGTGCTTCCCTGCTCAACCGTCACATCGGCAATATCGGAAAGAGCTACCCATTGCCCTGTCATAGTTTTAATTCTCAGCGTTTTAAGGTCATTATAATCCTTTACATAATTTTCAGGATATACTATGTTTATATCATATTCCATTCCGCTTTCGGTATACTCGGAAGCAGTTGTATCATTGAGTACGGATTTTACAAGGTTTGCAACCGTTGACGTCGTCATTCCATATTTTGCGGCCTTTGCGGAATTAAGCTTTACTCTCAGCTCATACTGCGTATCCTCCATAGAGGTTTCCGTTTCAACAACACCGTCTATGCCTGCCAGAAGCTTTTCAGCCTCAAGCACATAATTCTGCAGACTGTCCTCGTCAGCGCCGGTGAAATTAAACTGTACCTCTTCAGAGGACATTGACATTGATGTATTTGACGATTCAAGAGAAATTTCCGCACCGGTAATATCCTTCATCTGCTCACGAAGCTCTGCAACCACTTCGTTTGTGGTCTTTTTCCGGTCATCGTTCAGTGTAACCGTAACAGATGCAGTGTTGCCGCTGGTGCCGCCCATCATTCCTGCCATACCGCCGGAGCCTACATTTGCGGAAATGGTTTCAACATCCTCATGCTGCTCCAGTATCTTTTCGATGCTTCGTGTAATCTCATCTGTCTGCTCCAGCTTTGAACCGGGCGGCAGAGATATGCTGACAGACAGCATTCCTTCATCACTTGATGGCATCAGCGTCATCCCGAGACCTCCGAGAACAGCCATGCATAAAACAAAAACTCCGAGAGTTACGGTTATTGTCAGCTTTCTGTGCTTAAGAACAGTTCTGAGAGCCTTTTCATATATAATATAGAAAAAAGACAGCATTTTTTCAAACGGCCGGAGCAAAAATCCCAGCTTTGAGGTGCTTCCCCCCTGTAAATTCTTTATTTTTGAGGAAAGCATCGGTACAAGCAGGAAGGTGGTAAGCAGCGACGCAAGCTGAGAGAATATAATTGTAAACGCAAGCTGCTTGAACATTACTGCCATCATGTTATCGATAAAAAGTATCGGCACATACACAATGCATGTTGTCAGCACTGAGGCAACAACAGCGCCTATAACCTCACCCGCACCGCTCATAGAAGCAGTTCTTGAATCCTCTCCGACCTCGCTGCGTCTTCTGAATATATTTTCAAGAACAACAACCGAATTATCCACAAGCATACCGACACCAAGCGCCAGACCGCCTAAAGAAACAACATTCAGCGTCATTCCGGAGAAGTACATTCCTATAAATGTAGTTATGATTGAAATAGGCATTGAAATACCTATAACAAGCGAGGTTCTTATGCTGCCGAGGAACAGCAGCAGTATAATTATGGCAAGCAATCCGCCCATAACCGCATTCTGTGCAACAGAGTTAATGGCGTTTTCAATATAGCTTGCCTGTTCCATTATCATCTCATAGGAAAACTTCGAGTTCTGGGCCTTGATTTCCTCAAGCGCGTTTTTTATGCCGTTTACAACATCAACCGTATTTGCATCACTTTCCTTATTCACACTGATTGAAATGGATTCCTTTCCGTTAAGACGGGAATAGGTAGATGCTTCTGAATATGTATCTGTTACTACGGCAACATCTCTCAGGTATATTATTTCTCCTGTGGCGGTACTAATCGGGACATTTTCAATATCTTCAATCCCCCCGAACTTGCCGACGGTTCTTACTGACATATCCTTGTTCATGCCCTCTGTTGCTCCGGCGGGAAGGTTTCTGTTCTGAGCCGCCATTGCCTGGGAAATATCAGATACTGACAGGTTATAGCCATAAAGCTTCTGAGGGTCAACCGTAACCTCGATAATCCTGTCCGTACCTCCGGATATGTTTACCGATGCAACACCGCCTGCCGCCTTAAGCTTATCTTCAACATTGTCCTCAACAAACTTTTTTGTCTGCACAAGGTCATATCCCTCATAAGAGACGCTCATCATTGCCGCCGACATCATTGAGCTGTTGAGCTTTATTATCATAGGGTCCTCAGCGCCGTCCGGAAGCATTGCGGATACCATATCAATGCTGTCCGAAACGTTCTGAACGGCGTCATCAATGTCAACACTGTTTGAAAATTCAATCATGACCATTGATGACCCCTCTGAGGACTGTGACGTTATGCTCTCTATTCCGGAAACCGACGCAACCGCCGATTCGACATTTTTTGTTACAAGGTTTTCAACCTCGTCAGAGCCGACATTCGGATAGCTCGTGTAAACAATCGCCATTGAAAGATCCATTTCCGGCATCATTTCCATCGGCAGCATTGTAAGTGAATACAGTCCTATAACGACGAATACAAGGACAGCCATCGTAACCGCAACCGGTCTTTTAACCGATAATTCATGAAGCTTCATCCTTATTCGCCCTCCTTTGAGGTGATGTTCAGTTCATTATTGCTCTCCGATATGTATTCCTTACCCGATACAACAACGTCTTCTCCCTCCTCTACGCCGGAAAGAATCTCAGAATAATCGGAATTCTGTATGCCGAGAAGAACCACTCGCTTTTCGGCGGTATTTCCGTTTGCAACATAAACATACATCTCATCATCTTCCTGAAGAAGCGAATCTGACGGAATTACAACGCTTGAATTGCTCTGCTGCACTGTAAGAGAAATGTCCGCAAACATTCCCACCTTTATTTCATTTCCCGGATTCGGGATGCTGACCCTTACGGTGTACATTCCCGTTGCCTGATCCTTTACGGAATTAACAAGGGTAACTGTTCCTTCCTTTTCCTCCATATCGGCTGATTTGATTGTTATCCTTGCGGGAGTTCCCACAGTAATATATGGTATAACAGCCTCTGTCACCGAAATTTCAGCGTCAACATTATCAGCATTCTTTATCGAGAATATCTCTGCACCCTGGGGAACCATCTGACCTTCATTGATGCTTTTCGAAGCAATAAAACCGCTTATGGGAGCAGTGATTGCTGTGTTGTTCATGGTATTTCTTGCAGTGGCAAGACTTGCCTTTGAAGCTTCAACATTAGCTGCTGCCGTTGATATGCTTTCTCTTGAAGATACCTTTGTAAGCTGTATATTTTCCTTGGCGTTTTTCAAAGCATTTTCCGCATTTTTAAGAGCGTTTTCCGCATTTTCAAAAGCGGCGGAAGCGGATATCTTTGTAGTCTTATAATTTTCCTCCGCGTTTTTCATTGCCGAATAGGCGCTGTCAAGCTGAGTCTTTGCACCGGAAACCGCGCTGTCCAGCGCTGCCTGAGCATTAGCAGCCGTTGTTTCCGCAGTATCAAGCTCGACCTGTGAAGCCGCACCCATATCAAAAAGCTGCTTCGTTCGTTCAAGGTTTTGCTGCGCCGTTGTCACTGCATTCTGTGCCGATATTATTGTTGTATTATTGTCATAAAGCTCCTTCTGCCTGTTATATGCTGTCACCGCATCATTATATGACTGCTCGGCAAGCTTGATGGATGAGTTTTGCTCATAAAGCTCCTTTTCCCTATTATAGTTTGAAAGAGCTGAATCATAGGACAGCTGCGCCGCATTTAAATTCTGCTCTGCGGATACAGCCGCTTGCTTGGTTGAGGAATTAACAACCATATTATAATTTGCAACAGCGCTGTTATAGCTTGCCTCCGCCTGCTTAAGCGACAGCGCAACATCAGTGTCGTCAAGCTTTGCAAGAACAGCCCCCGCCTTAACATAATCACCCTCTTGGAAATAGACTGTTTTTGCTTTTGCGCTTACCTTTGATGAAATGCTTACAGACTCAGAAGCCTTTATTTCACCGGTGTATGTAACAGAGCTTGAAATCGGCTGGATCGCCGCCGTGTAAACAGTAACATTCTGCCCCGAATTTTCCTCGCTCGGCGCATCCATCGGTGCTTTCTTGCCGCAGGAAGTAAAAACTGCAGCCGATACTGCTGAAAGAATAAAACATAATACTTTTCTCTTACTCATTTTGTTGTCTCCTTTTTATTGCTGGCTTCTGTCAATTAGCGGACAAAAGCATATTATCATATTTCAGCTTTGTTGTTATATACGAAAGCTTCAGCTCCTGAAGCTCATTCTGAGCCTTGATATACGACTGCTCAGTCTCTCTGTAGTCATTCGCCGTAACAAGACCCATTTCATACTTAAGATAAGCCGCCTCTGCATTGCTTTTCTGAATCTCCAGACTGAATTCGGCACATTCCACATTCTCCTTAAGCGTCAGAAGACCGTTATACATTTGTCTTATACCAAGATCAAGATTGTTTACGTTTTGCGTAAAATCTGCAACAGCGCTTTCATATGTTGCTTTTTCAGACTTGTACTCATTCTGAGTGCCGATATAAAACCCGGAGCTTATCTGCCATCTTTTTTTTGCCAGCTCTAAGCTGTCGGCAATGTTAAGATATGTACTTTCAGAACGCGATTTTTTAATTGCCTCCTCCGCAGTCATAAGCTCTCCGTATTCAAATTCAAGCCGGCCTACGGGAACAAGCTCCTTGTCTGCCGGATAATTCATTGTGTTTTTAAGCGTTATAAGCTTAACCTCCATATCTCTCTGCGCAGAATTTAATGCGTTTTGAGCGCTTTTTACCGAAAGCTCAAAATTCTTGCAGTCAAGCTCACTTATGGCACCGCTTTTCAGCTTCATTTCAGCTGAAGCAAGCCTCGTCTGTGCACTTTCAAGATTCTGCTTTGCAAGCTCAGTGCTGCTTACGGAATCAAGATATGTATAAAAATCGTTCTTAACCTGTACCTCTATGGTTTTCTTATTGTCCTCCATGCTCCGCTGAGCAACCTCATAGGAAAGCTTCGTCGCCTCATAGGCATATCCCTTTAAAGCAAGACCTGTTTCAATGGAAGAAACCTCCAGATAGCCGTTATCCTTAAGCTGATTCTGATTTATTTTTGCCTGCGCCATTTCATATTTTTTTCCGTATACATCCGCCTTGCATTTTGCAATGGTAAGCGAGTGTTCAAGCGCATAGTCAACAGCTTCCTGAACTGTCATTGAAGTGCTGTCCGCTCCTTCGGCATACGCCGGAATTATGCAGGAAACCGCAAGTACTGCCGCTGCGGAAAAGCTGATTATTTTTTTCATGTGAAATCCTTCCTTCCTGTTATGTAAGCGATTTTAATTTTTTTGCTTTTTCTTCTACCTTTTTCATGATAGATGTTAGTAAGTCCTTTTCCTCCTCAGTTACTTCCTCGACAAGAAAACATATAAGTCTGTCCCTTGCTTCGCTGAGCTGTTTAATTATCGGCTCAGCAGCTTCGGTCAGCTTTATGTGCTGTATCCTTTTGTCGTTCTCATCCTTTGTCAGAGTAATAAGCTTTTTGGATGCAAGACCTGATACTGCCTTTGAAACATAAGACTTTGAAACCGGAGGACCGCTGTTTACAATCTTAAACGCCGAATCAAGCTCCGGATTATCATTAAGAAGCAAAAGAGTTCTGGCTTCAGGGGCAGAAATATCCATCCCATCGGCAATCTTATTCAAAAAGCCGTCAAAAAATGATGAGCAGTTCTTAACAAGAAGCATGAATCTGCTCAAATCAAAATCCTCATTCATTTTTATCCCCCGTTTTTTGATTAGTTTCCTCGTAAACTATTATAAACACATAATATGCTTAAGTCAATAAAATTATAAAAAATTTATATTGTACATAAAAAATTCACACCTTTTTCGTGAAATTGATTATTCATATTTTTATTTTTAAAAAACCTTTTGTACAAATTTAATTTTCCTATTTACAATAAAATAATTTTATAGTATAATAAATAAAAAACATAATCGGAGGTTACATAAATATGAAGGAAGCTGTAAGGCTTGCCCCTGCATTCAAGGATTATCTGTGGGGCGGAACAAAGCTGAAAACCGAATTTAACAAAAAAAGCGGGCTTGATAAGGTTGCGGAAAGCTGGGAGCTTTCAACACATCCCGACGGGTGCTCCACGGTAGTATCGGGTGAGTTTGCCGGAATGAGCTTGCCGGAATACCTCAGCCGCACGGGATCTGCGGGCAGAAAAGCCGAAAACTTTGAATTTTTCCCGATTCTTATAAAATTCATCGACGCAAAGGACAACCTTTCAATCCAGGTACATCCTTCTGACGAATACGCGCTGAAAAACGAAAACAGCTTCGGTAAAACAGAAATGTGGTATATTCTCAGCTGTGAAGAAAATGCATTTTTATATTACGGCTTCAGCCGGTGCATAACAAAGGAGGAATACCGGGAAAGAATAGAAAACAACACAATTACCGAGGTGCTTAACAAGGTTTATGTCAAAAAGGGAGATGTTTTTTTCATTCCGTCGGGAACGGTTCACGCAATCGGCAAAGGAATTGTAATCTGTGAAATACAGCAAAACTCAAACCTTACATACAGGGTTTATGATTATGACAGGCGCGGAAAAGACGGCAAGCCCCGGGAGCTTCATATAGAAAAGGCAATTGAGGTCTCGGAGCTTAAGCCCGCAGAGCCTTGCGAGAGCAAGGAGGAAAACGTGCTTGCAAGCTGCAGCTATTTTACAGCGGAAAAGCATAACGTGTCCGGGGAAATAACCCTCTGCTGTGACCCTGAATGCTTTCGCTCAATTATTGTAACAGAGGGCAGCGGCAGTCTTACCCTTGGCGGAGCATCACTGTCCCTTGTAAAGGGCGACAGTATTTTTATACCGGCACAGGAAGGAAGCTTTACGGTTTCCGGAAGCTGTGAAATTATAATGTCCTATGTTTAAAAGATTGTTTTTGATTATATCCGCGGTATGTCTTGCGTGGGCGTCAACGGCTGCCGCGGAGGAAGAGAAATACATTGTCAGGCTTCGCAGCGGTGTTTCTGCTCCGGATACCCTTGAATCACTGACAATTGACGATGAATGTTTTGTTCTGGCGGAAAGCTATGAACAGGCAGCCGGGATGATATCGGACGGCACAGGTGAACATATGGAACCGGATTCAGCACCCATATTGTTTGAACCGGCAGAATGCTTCGGTCTTCCGTCAGACGAGCTGTACGCGCAGCAGTGGAATTTGCAGATGATAAATGCCGATATGCCATGGTCGCTGGAAACCTACGGAAATGAAATAAGAGTTGCGGTAATCGATTCCGGCTGCTATCAGCATCCCGATCTTACGGATAATATAATACCCGGACAATCTTTTATCGAAGGCCTTAATTGGTATGATGATGACGTGGGACACGGAACCCATGTCTCCGGAATTATCGCTGCAAAAGCGGACGGGTACGGTGTTACAGGTACTTCTCCAAAGGCAAAAATAGTACCGCTGAAATGCTTTGCGAAGGATTCAACCGCCTCCTATCTGCATATAGCCCAAGCAATATATTACGCAGTCGAGCTATACGGCTGCCGTGTGATTAATATGAGCTGGGGTACACCGTCAGATGTTGAGATTTTAAGAAAAATTCTGGAATATGCTTATACAAAAGGCGTTATATGCACAGCCGCCGTAGGAAACGATTATAATACCGCAATATATTATCCCGCGGCCTACGACTGCGTTATAGGAGTAGGCTCGGTTTCCATTGACAAGAAAAAGTCCGCTTTTTCTCAGTATAACAAATCCGTCTTTATAACAGCTCCCGGCGAATCCGTAATCAGCACATATAAAGACGGCGTATATAAATATTCAAGCGGAACCTCTCAGGCAACTCCGGCAGTTTCGGGCATAGCAGCGCTTGCACTCAGTGCGTTCCCGGAGCTTACTCCCGATGAATTTATGACGCTTCTTGCGGAAACCGCGGAGGATTTAGGCAATGCGGGCTATGATGAAAAATTCGGCTACGGTCTTGCAGACGCTTCAGCTTTGTTTAACAAGCTTCTTTTAAAAACACAGTATTATGTTTCGCCTATAAACCTGTCTCAAGGCGCGGCTTATGTTCTTATTAAAAATAATTCAAACGAAATTTTATATGCGGACAGCATATTTTCATGCAAAACCATACAAGCAGGCAGAGTAACACTGCTTCCCGGAAAAAGCATTATTTCCGATATCGGCTGCAGCGGCGGAAGCATAAACCATTTTCTGTGGAACAGCTCAAAGGACATGAAGCCGCTGTCGAAAAAAAGAAGTTTGATCACGGCGGATTAAACAAGGGAAAAAGCGGAATAATAAAGGTACTATTTTAAGGACAGATGACTCATGAAAAAAACATATGTAACAACAATGCCAGATCAGGTAGGAGCTTTTCTGAAGGCAAGCAAGTGCTTTGCGGAGCTTGGAATCAATATCACCCGCACAAGCTATAACAAAGCGATTGATTCACACACCTTCTTTATTGAGGCGGAGGGTACAGGTGAGCAGCTTAAGGCAGCTGATGAGGAGCTTAAACGTATAGGATATATTCAAGGCGGCAGCAGCGTACCAAGGGTGCTTCTTATTGAGCTGCAGCTAAAGGATGTTCCCGGCTCGGTCACAAAAATACTTGAACTTATTCTCTCATACAGCTTTAATATATCATATATCAGCTCTCATCAGAACGATACAGGCTATCAGTTTCTCAAGGTAGGGCTTCTTTCCGATGATGATAATAAAATAAAAACCTTCCTCGATGAAGCGGCCAAGCTTTGCACGGTGCGCGTTATTGACTATAATACAAGAGAGAGAAACTATGACAACAGTATTTTCTATAACTCCTTTGCCGACGGTCTTGCAAAGCTTGCGGGTCTTCCCGACAAGGCAAGAGACGAGCTTGTAATCAACACCAATCTTGCAATGCAGGCAATAGACGAGCGGGGCGATTCACCGTTTATGACCTTTGACTGCATACGGCAATTCACAGAGCATATAGCTGCCTACAGAAAGGACGCATTTGTGCCGAGGATAACCTGGCACACCGTATCCCCCAAAACCGACCTGGTTGTTATAGAACCGCCGTGCGGCAGTAACACAATGATTTTAAAAAGCGGCAAAGAATATCTTTTTATCGATACCGGCTACGCCTGCTACGGAGTTGAAATGCAGAAAATATTCAGACGTATTTTCCCGGATTTTGACGATGGCAGCAAGAAAGCTCTTATCACACATGCGGATGTTGACCATTGCGGACTGCTCCCTCTTTTCAGCACAATTTATATGAGCCGTGAAAGCTTTGAGAGCCTGTCCTCCGAATTCGGACACAAGCGCGGCCTCAGGGAAAATAATCCGGAGCATGAGCCTTATGTTCATATATGCAAGCTCATCACCTCATATATTCCTCCGAACCCCAATACGGCGCGGATTATAAGCGAGCTTCCCGAAAATGCCGACAGCCCCGTAACGGAAACGGGAGCACTTGATTTCGGAGATATGCATTTTACGGTTTTCCAAGGTCTCGGCGGTCATTTGCCGGGAGAAATCATTCTTGCGGATTTTGAAAATAAGATCGCATTTACAGGTGATATTTTTATAAACCTCCGCGGTCTGACGCCGGAACAGGAACAATATAACCGCTATGCGCCCACACTTATGTCTACGGTTGACACCGACCGCATTTTGGCGGCAAAGGAGCGCGCCTGGATTAAAAAAACCTTCTCCGCCGGAGACTGGCGCGTTTTCGGCTCTCACGGCGCAATGTGTAAAATGTAAAATATCTTCCCTGTCAGGGTAAGATTCAAGAAATTTCGGAAGTTTATTTTTTGCAGCAGCCAACCATTATGAATAATGAAGACTTAAGTTTTCCCCTGCCGATTATGCATTTTTCAACAAAATAATATAAAATCGGTCAAACTACTGGACAAACAGGAAAAAATATTATAAAATGCTTTATTCGGAAGGGTGATTGATATGAAGAAAATATACAATGTAGCTGTTATAGGCTGCGGACATATGGGAGCTGTCCATCTTGATCATATATATTATAAAGAAAATGTAAATATAAGCTATATCTGCGACAAAAATTCAGACACGGCAAACAGGCTGAAGAAAAAATACGGTGCCGGAAGAATTGAAACAGACCCGGAGAAATGTATTTCTGACCCATCGGTTGATATAGTTATAATTGCCACATATCCCTCAAGCCATCTTGAGCTTTTAAAGCTTTGCATTAAGCATAAAAAGCATGTAATATGTGAAAAGCCTATTACGCAGAACCTTGAGACAGGCATGGAATTCTGCAGGCTTGTCAAGGAAAATCCGGACTGCAAGGTTCTGATAGGTCATATCCTTCGCCACAACAAAACATATCAGAAGGTTGCGGAAATGATCCGCGGCGGGGCAATAGGCCGCCCTGTGCTTATGCGCATGACGCAGAATCATCACACGCTTTTATGGGAACGCTATAAGCATCTTATTGATGAAACCTCTCCGATTATCGACTGCGGTGTTCATTATCTTGATGTTGCCCAGTGGTTTACGGGGGAAAAGATAACGGATGTAAGCGCCTTCGGAACATGCACGGAGCCGGGTCTTAACCCCGGCAAATACAACTACGGAATCATTCATGCTAAAATGTCCGGCGGCAGCACCGCATTTTACGAGGCAGGCTGGGGAAATACCATAGCCTCCGATAACACCAAGGAATTTATCGGTCCGAAAGGAAGAATAAAGCTGATTTTTCAGAAGGACAGATTCTCCAATCAGGAGGAGGGCGATCTGATTGAATATTATAAATATCCGGAAAATGAATATATTTCTATAAACCTTCTTGCCGAACGTCAGCCAACGGACAGGCAGTTTGATTATCTGGTTTCAATGATTGAAGACGGTCTTCCCTCAGTACCGACAATAGACGAGGTTTTTGAAAGCTTCCGTCTGACCCTCGAATCCGACCGACAGATAAAAAACTCTTTTTAATGAATAAGCCGGAAAGGCCGCTTTCGGCGCAGACCGTTCAATAAAACAGACTCTGAGTTTTATCTAAGCTCGTTCATCCCCGGCAGGAGGTGCTGCTTAATGCAGCACCTCCTGTTTAATCACCCGGGCCCGCCGCCTTAAGAGTTGGGGGGACATTAGCGCATAGTTATATGTTTAACTTTTAAATTTTTTTTTACATTTATAAAAAAACATTTGACATTTTTGCTTTTTTGTAGTATCTTATTAAATAGAACCTTTCGGGAATAGAATTTTTAATAACGCATATATTGTATTGGACCGGAAATAATCCGGCAGCAATAAAGAAAGGAAATGCTGAAATGGCTAAGAAAAAACTGCTTATTGTTGAATCACCCTCAAAGGCGTCAACAATAAAAAAATACCTCGGCAGCGATTATACCGTTATGGCATCAGTGGGACATATAATCGACCTTCCGAAAAGTCAGCTCGGAGTTGACATAGACAATAATTTTGAACCGAAATACATCACCATACGCGGCAAAGGTCCCATACTGACCGATCTCAAGAAAGAGGCGGCAAAAGCGGATAAGGTTTATCTTGCAACCGACCCTGACCGCGAGGGAGAGGCAATTAGCTGGCATCTTGCAAACACACTTAAAATAGATGCTTCTTCCCCCTGCCGTGTCACCTTTAATGAAATCACAAAAACAGCTGTAAAGGCAGCTGTCAGAGAACCGAAGCCCATTAATATGGATCTTGTAAACGCGCAGCAGGCAAGACGTGTGCTGGACAGAATAGTAGGCTATAAAATAAGCCCTATACTCTGGGAAAAAATAAAAAAGGGCCTCAGCGCAGGCCGCGTACAGTCGGCGGCGCTCAAAATGGTATGCGACCGCGAGGAGGAAATAATAAATTTTGTCCCCGAGGAATACTGGAGCGTAACCGCAGAATGCATGGCGGGCAAAAAGGGCTTTTCCGCAAAGTACTACGGCGAGATGGGAAAGGAAACAAAGCTTCCGGACAAGGCCTCGGCATACGCCGTTTTAAATGATGTCAAAGACGCGCAGCTGCTTGTGGAAGCAGTCAAGCGCAGCACATCAAAAAGAAATCCCCAGCCTCCGTTTACAACAAGTACACTGCAGCAGGACGCATCAAGAAAAATTAATTTTTCAACCTCAAAAACCATGCAGATTGCCCAGCAGCTTTATGAGGGAATAAGTCTCGGAGGCAGCCTCGGAACCGTAGGTCTTATAACATATATGAGAACAGATTCGCTCAGAATTTCCGCAGAGGCACAGAAGGAAGCGGTGGATTACCTCACCCGTGAATACGGCAGTGAATATGTAAATCCAAGACAATACAAAACGCGCAGCGGTGCACAGGACGCTCATGAAGCAATAAGACCCACCTCAGTCGGTATTGTCCCGGCTTCCGTTAAAAACAAGCTTACTCCGGATCAGTATAAGCTTTACAAGCTGATATGGGAACGCTTCGCCGCCAGTCAGATGGCACCGGCGGTATATGATACAATGCAGATCAGCATCGCCTCCGGAACCCATACCTTCCGCGCTTCAGGCTCATCGCTTAAATTCAAAGGCTATACGGCTGTTTATATAGAGGGTACCGACGAAAAAAATGAAAAAGAAAAAATGCTGCCGCCTATGGAGGAGGGACAAAAGCTTACTGTCGCAGCCCTTACGCCAAAGCAGCATTTCACTCAGCCCCCCGCAAGATATACCGAGGCATCACTTGTAAAGGCCCTTGAGGAAAACGGGATAGGAAGGCCGTCAACATATGCCCCTACTCTTACAACAATTATTTCAAGAGGCTATGTCATTAAAAGCAAAAAGCTCCTTATGCCGACTGAGCTCGGCGAGGCGGTAAACGATATTATGCGCAATAATTTCGAGAAAATAGTCGATATAGGATTTACTGCCGGAATGGAGGATAAGCTCGACCTTGTAGGCGAAGGAAAGCTTGAATGGCGGAAAATTCTCAAAGACTTTTATCCCGACTTCAGCGAAACTCTTGAGCAGGCAAAAATCAATGTTGAAAAAATAAAGATAAAGGACGAGGAATCCGATATTATATGTGAAAAATGCGGCAGACGCATGGTATACAAGTTAGGAAAGTTCGGAAAATTTCTTGCATGTCCCGGATTTCCGGAATGTCAGAACACAAAGACAATACGGGAGGGTACAGGTGTAATGTGTCCTAAATGCGGCGGTGAAATACTGAAAAAGAAATCCCGCAGGGGCAAGGAATATTATGCCTGTGAGCATCTTCCGAAATGTGATTTTATGGCATGGGACGCGCCGGTAAAGGATAAAAAATGTCCGGAATGCGGCGGCATACTTCTCAGAAAAAAAGGCAGAAGAAGTAAAGTGTTCTGCATAAACGAGGACTGCGGCTATGAAAAAAGGCTGACCGCCGGGGAGGGCTCAGATGAAGATTAAGGTCGTAGGCGCGGGGCTTGCCGGATGTGAAGCCGCGCTCCAGCTGGCAGGAGCCGGATTATCCGTTGAGCTATGGGATATGAAGCCTGAAAAATACACTCCTGCCCATTCAAGTCCTGACTTTGCGGAGCTTGTATGTTCAAATTCCCTGAAGGCTGACCGTATAGAGAATGCCTGTGGGCTTCTTAAAGAGGAAATGCGGCTTTTCGGCTCGGTTATGATGGAAGCGGCAGACGCTGCACGCGTTCCGGCAGGAGGCGCTCTCGCTGTAGACAGAGAAATTTTTTCCTCATATATCACAAAAAAAATCCGCGATAACCCGAACATAGAAATAAAATGCGGTGAGGTCACAAAAATAAACACCGACGAATACACCGTAATTTCCACCGGTCCGCTGACCTCGGGCACACTTTTTGAGGAAATAACAAAAATAACGGGAGCCGAATACCTGTCATTTTATGACGCGGCGGCACCTGTGGTAACAAGAGACAGTATTGACTTTGAAAAGGTGTTTTTCGCCGCCCGGTACAATAAAGGTACGGCAGACTATATAAACTGTCCCATGACTCGGGAGGAATATGAAGCGTTTTATAACGCACTAATAACGGCGGAATGTGCCAAGCTCCGCGATTTTGAAAACCTTACCGTTTTTGAGGGCTGTATGCCGGTAGAGGTTATGGCGCGCCGCGGAATAAAAACCCTTACCTTCGGCCCGTTAAAGCCGGTGGGACTTGTAAATCCCGCAACAGGGCGCGATGACAGCTATGCCGTTGTGCAGCTGCGGCAGGATAACCGGGAGGGCAGCCTCTATAATCTTGTGGGATTTCAGACAAATCTTAAATTTCCCGAACAAAAACGGGTTTTCAGAATGATTCCCGGGCTTGAAAACGCTGAATTTGTCAGATATGGGGTTATGCACAGAAACACCTTTATTCAATCGCCCCGTGTGCTTGACAGCCTGTACAGATGCAAAAAATATCCGAAGCTGTTTTTTGCAGGTCAGATAACAGGTGTTGAAGGCTATGTGGAATCAGCGTCGTCAGGGCTTATGGCAGGATATAACCTCGCCCGGCTGATACAAGGGAAAAAACCTCTTTATCCCGTCAGGGAAACATGCATCGGCGCGCTTGCACTGTATGTCACCGACAGCTCTTTATCAAGGCTTGAGCCAATGAACGCCAACTTCGGAATAATCAAGGGACTTGATGAACGCATTAAAAACAAGCAGGAGCGTTATGCACGAATTGCACACCGCGCACTTGATACACTGAAACAAAGCTTAACTGAAACGGAGGAAACAAACAATGAATAAAAAGAAAATCATAATAGCAGCAGCGGCCGTTATTATAGCAGCCGCAGCCATAATTGCGGTTGTTTTCACTTCATCCGCACCTGATAAGAATAATTCCGGAAAAAACCCGTCATCATCGCAGAGCACCGCGCCGTCGGAAAATGCCCCGGAGCAAGCAACACCCGGGCAGTCACCGTCAGAAAGCACACAAAAAAGCGACACCGAAGCGCCGGCAAAAACAGAAGCGCCGGCAGCGGGCAGCAGCACCGAAAAGCAGACGGCAGAGCCTGAAGAAAAGGTTGCCCCGACATTTATGTACTTTGTAAATGATGAGCTTGAGAAGGAAACCGAGGCAATGATTACCGAGCTGAAAAAAGAACATCCGGAGGTTGTATTTGATATTAAAAATGTGGACAAAGACCCTGAGCTTCTTAAAAATTTCTCGTTGGTAGACGGAAAGCTCCCCTCGCTTATTATGCTTGATACGTCAAACAACATATGCGGATTTGAGTTTTCATGTACGGACAAGTCAAAGCTTGAAGAAAATATAAAAAAGGCATTAGGTAATTAAATACATATTCATGCCTTGCGGACTGACAAAGTTTTATTTATTTTTACTATTTTTGAATTTTATATTGATTTTTTTTCCGGAATATGATAAAATAAAGCAGTATGAAAAGTACACACGCATTCTGATCCGGCAGGTGTTGCCGCTTTTGCGGTTCCGGCACGGACAAGACGGATGCGGAGGATTAAAAAACAGGAGGAACAAAAAATGGCAAATGTAATTTCAATGAAACAGCTTCTGGAGGCAGGTGTTCATTTCGGACATCAGACAAGAAGATGGAATCCTAAAATGGCTGAATATATATTCACCGAAAGAAACGGGATTTACATCATAGACCTTCAGAAAACAGTTAAAAAGGTCGAGGAAGCTTATTATTTCGTAAGAGATATTGCTGAGCAGGGCGGTGAGGTTCTTTTTGTAGGAACAAAAAAGCAGGCTCAGGATTCCATTAAGGAAGAGGCTGAGCGCGTTGGCATGTATTATGTAAACGCAAGATGGCTCGGCGGTATGCTCACAAACTTCAAGACAATTCAGAAAAGAATCGAGAGACTTTCTCAGATTAACAAGATGGAGGAGGAAGGCACATTCGAGCTTCTCCCCAAGAAAGAGGTTATCAAGCTTAAGGCTCAGAGAGACAAGCTGGAAAAATACCTCGGCGGAATCAAGGAAATGAAAAACCTTCCCGCATGTATGTTTATCGTTGACCCCAGAAAAGAAAAGATAGCAATTGCAGAAGCTAAGAAGCTTGGTATTCCCGTTGTTGCGATTGTTGATACAAACTGCGACCCGGACGAGGTTGATTATGTAATTCCCGGTAACGATGACGCAATACGCGCCGTTAAGCTTATAGCTTCTACCATTGCAAACGCCATAATAGAAGGCAGACAGGGTGAAGATGCTGCTGCCGCTGCGGAAGCTGAAGAGGCTGAGGAAGCCGAAACTGAGGAATAATTAATTAAACGGGAGGAAATGCACAATGGCATTTACAGCTAAAGACGTAAAAGAATTAAGAGAAATCACAGGCTGCGGTATGATGGACTGCAAAAAGGCTCTTACCGAAGCTGACGGCGACAGAGAAAAAGCAATTGAAATTCTGAGAGAAAAGGGACTTGCAACAGCCGCTAAAAAGTCAGGAAGAATAGCAGCAGAGGGTATTGTAAAGTCATATATTTCAGCAGACAAAAAAATCGGCGTACTTGTTGAGGTTAACTCAGAAACGGATTTTGTTGCAAAGAATGATGAATTTCAGGAGTTTGTTGCCGCTGTTGCAAAGACTGTTGCAGAAACAAATCCTGCCGATGTTGAGGCTCTTAAGGCTACAGCCTGCGGAGACACAACAATAGGTGATATGCTTACAGAAAAGATTGCAAAAATCGGAGAAAACATGAATATCAGACGTTTTGCAAGAATTGAAACCGAAGGCGTTGTTGTTGATTATATCCATGCTGCCGGAAAAATCGGCGTACTGGTTGAGGCTGATGCCGCCGACAATGCTGAGGTTTGCGAATGCCTCAAAAACATTGCAATGCAGATAGCTGCACTTAATCCGAAGTATCTTTCAAGCGATGATGTTCCCGAGGATTATAAGGAGCATGAAAAGGAAATTCTTATGGCTCAGGCAAAGAATGATCCCAAAAATGCAAGCAAGCCGGAAGCAATTATCGAAAAGATGATAAGCGGAAGACTTGCAAAGGAGCTTAAGGAAGTATGTCTGCTTGAACAGGAATATGTAAAGGCAGAAAACAAGGAATCGGTTGCAGGTTATCTTGCACAGGTTTCCAAGAGTGCCGGAAATATTGCCGTTAAGAGCTTCGCTCGCTTTGAAACAGGCGAAGGTCTTGAAAAGAAGGAAGAAAACTTTGCAGATGAAGTTGCAAGCATGATTAAATAATCGTATTTTGCAGAATAAAAAAACAGGGAACACGTAATTTCAATATATCTGTGTTCCCTTTTTTGAACAAAAATATACGCTGCCGGACAATCGGTTTTAAAACAAGGAGGTTTTCAAATGGGAATTAAGTACAAAAGAGTTCTGATTAAAATAAGCGGCGAGGCTCTTGCCGGAGAAAACGGCTTCGGTCTTGACGAAAGCACACTGAACTCAATATCCAAAAGCATAAAATCAGTATATGACCTGGGCGTTGAAATCTGTGTTGTAGTCGGCGGCGGAAACATCTGGCGCGGCAGAAGCGGAGAAAACATGGACAGAACAAGAGCCGACCATATGGGAATGCTTGCAACTGCCATAAACGCTCTTGCGCTTTGCTCTGCTTTTGAAAACATAAATATCCCCACACGCGTTCAAACAAGTATAGAAATGCGGCAGATAGCCGAACCCTACATAAGAAGCAAGGCAGTACGCCATCTTGAAAAGGGCCGCATTGTAATATTCGGCTGCGGGACAGGTAACCCGTTTATGTCTACGGATACAACCGCCGCGCTTCGCGCAGTTGAAATGGAAGCTGATGTAATTCTGCTTGCGAAAAAGGTTGACGCCGTTTATGACAGTGACCCGAATATCAATCCGGATGCAAAAAAATTCGACACCCTGACATATACTGATATTCTGAGGTTAAACCTCGGTGTTATGGACTCAACAGCCGCTTCCATGTGCCGGGACAATAACATGCCGATACTCGTTTTCGGTCTCAATGATCCCGAAAATATTATGCGTGCTGTTAAAGGCGATAAAATTGGAACCTTCGTTTCAAACGACGGAATAAGAAAATAATCAGGCGATTGCATTTTGCAATTTCAATACGGAATTATTGTCATTGTGAAACCTTTAGTTTTACAATGACCTAATAACACTATTTAAGAAAGGAAAGTGAACAGCATGGGAAATTATCCTGAAATTGAAGAAAAAATGAAGAAAAGAATTGCAGGCTATGAAAGTGAGCTAAAAACTATCCGCGCAGGCCGCGCCAATCCTTCGGTGCTTGATAAAATTGCCGTTGAATACTACGGTTCAATGACTCCGATAGGTCAGGTCGGCTCTATTTCATCACCTGATCCCAGAAGCCTTCTTATCCAGCCCTGGGATGCATCTATTCTTAAAGAAATTGAAAAGGCCATCCAGGCGTCGGATCTCGGCATTTCACCTCAGAATGACGGCAAAGTAATAAGGCTTTCTTTCCCTCCTCTTTCAGAAGAGCGCAGGCGCGAGCTTGTAAAGCTTGTTAAGAAGTACACAGAAGAGGTCAAGGTTCAGATAAGAAATGCAAGACGTGACGGCATTGAAGGCGTTAAAACCCAGAAAAAGAACGGAGAAATAACAGAGGACGATGTTAAGGCTGCGGAAAAGGATATCCAGAAGCTTACCGATAAATACATCGCACTGGTAGATTCTATCGCAGAGGACAAAGAAAAGGAAATCATGGATATATAGCTTTTTCCCTCTCTGCGGTTGAGCTTTGAAATATTAAAGCAGCGGGGCTGCCGCATGAGCAAACGCACACTGACGGGATTTTCCCGCCTGGTGGCGTGATAATCCCTTGCGGCAGCCCTGTTTTAGGAGCGGCTTAAAATGATTTTCAGAAAAAGAAAAATAAATCATGAAATAGATCCGGGCAAACTTCCGGAGCATATCGGGATAATACTGGACGGCAATGGCAGATGGGCAACAAAAAGAGGACTGCCCCGCTCAGCAGGGCACTCAGCAGGAGCTGACACGTTGAAAAAAATAGTAACGGAATGCAACAATATGGGTATTAAATACATAACCGTTTACGCATTTTCAACGGAAAATTGGTCACGTCCTAAGGAGGAGGTTGACTTTCTCATGAACCTCCTGCTCAACTATCTGCGTAATGCGGAAAAAACTCTTGCCGGTGAAAATGTTGTAATTCGCGCCATAGGTTCAAGAACTGAGCTCAGCGAGGAAATCAGACAGCAGATTTTAAAAACGGAAGCCTTCACCGCAAACAATACCGGAATTGTTATGAATATTGCCTTGAATTACGGCGGCCGTGAAGAAATTGTTCATGCAGTTAAAAATATATGCACAGATATTACTGACGGAAAGCTGAATCCCGAAGAAATTGATGAAAAGCTTTTCTCGGAATATCTTTACACTGTGGGACAGCCGGATATCGATTTGCTCATCCGAACAAGCGGTGAGCAGCGGCTGAGTAACTTTCTGCTGTGGCAGAACAGCTATGCAGAAATGTGGTTTACACGCAAGCTTTGGCCGGATTTCACAGTGCATGACCTGCATAACGCAATAATCGATTATCAAAACCGCGGAAGACGCTTCGGCGGAATACAAAAATAAAAAGCGCGCTGTCGGCTCATGGGCAGAGGACGCTTTAACAGCTTAAAATATTCATGAGCGGAAAGGCTGAGAATTCGCTGTGGCAAAAAGAATAATAACTTCACTTGTTGGTCTTATTGTGTTTTTTGCGGTTATTTATGCCGGAAACCCGATATTTACCGTTACTATCTGCATCGTCACCATTGGTATGCTGACAGAGCTTTATAAAACAATCAAAAGCAATACAGAGCTTACCGTTGTCGGGTATGCCTCCGCACTGCTTCTGCTTGCCTCGATAATTTTCGGCAGCGTAAGCCTTGAAGTAGCAACTTTAGCTTCAATCTGCGTATATCTCGCCGTCATGGTTAAGCTTCACACGACAGTAACCTATAAAGACGTAGGTGCTCATGCGCTTCTGACGTTTTTTATAACAACGTTTTTCGGAACAATGATAAGGATATACAACGATTTCGGAGTATACGCCGTAATTCTTGTATTTATCTGCGCCTGGACAACAGACACCGGAGCGTATTTTACGGGCAAAGCCTTCGGCAGACATAAGCTTATTCCTAAGGTAAGCCCTAAAAAAACCGTAGAAGGTGCTTTTGGCGGGGTTATAACCGCTTCCCTGTGCTGTCTTCTTTACCTTTTTATACTAAACAGCCTGGAAATCACACACATGAGTGATCTTGGGTATATATCAATCTTTATTCTCGGCGTCTGTGCTTCGCTTTTTTCGCAGCTGGGGGATCTTGTTGCCTCCTCTATTAAAAGGGACTGCGCCGCAAAGGATTTCGGAAATATCCTACCCGGACACGGAGGAATACTTGACAGATTCGACAGCGTTATTTATATAACGCCTGTTATATATTATTTTCTCGCTGTTGTTGCTAAATAAAAAGCCGGGGTGCATCATAAGATGTGCCTCGGTTTTTTATTTGGCAAACATATTCGATAAATTAAGCTTTACTTTGCCACAATGTTTAATCGTTGAGGAAGCGCAGGATCAACCTTCAGCATCGCAAGAATCCGCCTTGCAGGACCGTCAGGCATATTTCTTCCGGCTTCCCATGCTTCAACTGTTTTAGTTGAAACGCCCATAAATCCGGCAAATAAAACTTGAGTCATTCCAAGTTCATTTCTGATACTTTTAATCTCTGTCGCTTTAAAATCGGGAACAGGCTCAATAGACATCGTTTTTGTTCTTGCTTTAATTTTTCCTTCATTATACGCAACGGCTTCTTCTAAGCCCTGCATAATTCCGTCATAAACTTTCAATAAAAACACCTCCTATAAGCTTTGTTCAAGTCTGTAAATCATTTTTTTGATGTTGTTTCGTTCTTCATCATTTAAATTATCCTTTTCATTTTTAGGATATGCAAATATTAAATAAATAGTTTCTGCTAAAACAAAATCAACATATAACACACGGCTTGAGCCGCTTTTTCCTCTGTCAGGCATTGCAAAACGCATTTTTCTTAGTTTGCCTGTGCCTTTAATAACCTTCCCAATCTGCGGATTTTCTAACAATTGAACCTGCAAGCATTGTAAATCGGCATCATTAAATCCCATTTCACGCCACTGTTTATCAAAAACAGGCATCATTACAAATTTTCTTTTCAAATATTATCACCTGATTTCAATTTCAATAAGGGGCAAAGCCCCGTCATTCAACGTTTCAGTGGGGGATTATACCCCCACTGAAAAAAGTAAGTGGAACGCGCCGCCTATAGAGGCGGGGGACATCTTGCTTTTAGTTATATTATACCCTATTAAATAGGGGTTGTCAATATTTTTTTTAATTTTCATCATTTTGTACAAAGTATATCAATATACTTATGCACATAATATTCCGCTCCTTTAATTTCCATGAAGTAACTACCCGTTATTTACTCATCAATGCATTTTTTCTGTAGCGTCCCGGTGAAATACCTGTTTTTTTCTTAAACACACGCCCGAAATAATATACGTCATTATATCCTGCAAGAGCTGATATTTCCTCGATTTTTTTATTTGTATTTTCAAGCAGCTCAGCCGCGGCGTTTATCCGTCTGTCGCTCAGATACTCATTCGGCGAAAAACCGGTCATTCGGCGGAAGCATACCCTGTAATGAGCCTCACTCATATTTTCAAGCTTTGCAAGCTCGCTTACCTTGATATTCTTCTGATAATTTTCATGTATATATGATATTGATTTGAACAGCTCGCGCCTTCCCTGTACCCTATGAATATTCCTTGAAAAGAATGTAAGGATTTCCACAAGCAGCGATGAAGCCGACAGGTCAAAAAATTCATCGTTTATTACAAATTCTCTGAACATCCTCTGCCAATATTCCTCAGCCCCCTTATGAACTCCCGCGTCAAGAAGTGTGTTGGTCGGCAGCCTCAGGCAGTCAAGAAGCTTTTCAGTTTCCCCGCCCGTAAAATGAATCCATATATAATTAACCCTTAAATCACCAACGGTATAATAAAAAAACGGTGTTTCCGGACGGATAATAAGAAGATGTCCCGCATTCATTACAAAGCACGACTCCCCAAGCTCCATATTCATTTGTCCGCCGATAATATATATAAGATAAAAATCACGCCTTACCGCCCTTGTGGAAACATCACGGCTTTCGTCAACTGCTCCCGCACAGTTAACGCTCAAACGGATTTCAGTGTTGCATATATTGGCGTCTTTTTCAAGAGGCGTATTATAATATGTCTGCAGCTTCATTGTATCCACAGCTCCTTTTTCGTAAAATCCTCGAAAAGTACATTTTTTTAATTGTTCTGTACATTGAAATGCCATTATGGTTATTATACAATATAAATATATTAAAATCAATACCAAAAAACAAAAAAGGAGTTTTTCAGATGAACATATGCATAAAACAAATTTCATCCCTTGAAAAAATACGAAATAAGGAGGATATGAACACCCCCTGCATAACAAATAAAACCATACTTGCCGGCGAATGCTTTTCATACCAGATAGGAGTATTTGCGGCAGAAACAACTGAGCTGAAGCTTTCTGTAGTTTCCCCGATAAAAGAATATGTAAAGCTGTATCTTGTAAAAGGAGTTTTCGCTGATTTTCCCGTATATCAGGAATGCTGTGATGATGATTTCATAACAAAAACACCGGGTATAATTCCCGACCTGCTTGTACCCGCCGAAACTGAAGACAACAGCCTTAGGCTGTCCGGCAATGCTGAATCAATATGGGTGGAGCTCAAATCGCCGCGCGGGCTTGCAGCCGGTGAATATCCTATAACCGTCTGCTTAGAATGTGTCGGTTCCTCAGAAGCTGCAAGCTTCAGCCAGACTCTTAAGCTCAGCGTGCTTCCCGCCCCCCTTCCGAAGCAGGAAACAATTTTTACACAGTGGTTTCATGCAGACTGTATTGCAGATGCGCATAATGTTGAAATATACAGCGAGAAGCACTGGGAGCTGATTGATAAATATATGCAGATGGCGGCTGAGCTGGGTATAAACATGCTTCTCACACCGGTTATAACACCACCCCTTGACACCGCGCCGGGAGCAGCCCGTCCCTGCACACAACTTGTTAAAATAGAAAAAAAAGGGGAAAAATTCATTTTTGATTTTTCACTTCTCAAGCGCTGGATAGACCTCTGCCGCAAACACGGCATAGAATATTTTGAAATTTCACATCTGTTCTCCCAGTGGGGACTCGAATATTCTCCGAATATACGCGTAAAAGAGAATGGGCGCGAATTTTATATGTTCGGCTGGGATGTCAAGGCTGCGGATAAGTCCTATAAGGATTTTCTTGAAAGCCTTCTTCCAGAGCTGACAGCATTTCTGAAATCTGAAGGAATTGCGGATAAATGTTATTTTCACATTTCAGATGAGCCTAAAATTCAGCATATTGATGCATACAGGTATGCATATAATCTTGTGAAACCCATGCTTGAAGGCTTTAAAACCATGGACGCGCTTTCAAATCTTGAGTTTTTCAAAAGCGGGCTTGTTCCGACACCGGTCACATCGTCAAATCACATTGAGCCGTTTCTTGAATACGGGGTTGATAACCAATGGGTTTATTACTGCTGCGCTCAGCATACAAAGGTAGGAAACCGCTTTATTGCAATGCCCTCCTACAGAAACAGAATACTCGGTCTGCAAATATATAAATTCGGTATAAAAGGCTTCCTTCAATGGGGCTATAACTTTTATTACTGTTCCCTTTCACGCTTTGCCGTGAATCCGTATATAAACACCTCATGCAATAAGGCATACCCCTCCGGAGATGCATTTTCAGTATATCCCGGTACGGACGGCCCCCTTCCGTCCCTTCGTGCACTGATTTTCCGCGAAGCATTGCAGGATATCGAAATTTGCCGGATGCTGGAACGCCTTATCGGCCGTGATGCGGTTATCGAAATGATTGATAAAGAAGCAGGAATGAATCTTACCTTTTCCGAATATCCGAGAAACAGCAGTTTTATTCCAAATCTGATTGAAAAAATGGAGAAAATGATTAAAGAAAGGCTTTAACCGTTAAAAAGCTGCCGCATACGGGAACTATTATCCCCGGCGGCAGCTTTTTTTATTATTCTTCTCCGCTCCAGCAGTACGTACACAGCCGGCACGGCTCAATCCCCACAGACTTCACGAGATCATCAAGCCTGTGATAGGCAAGAGAAGTAAAGTGCAGTTCTTTACCTATTCTGTCAACCATTTTCTTATATTTTTCACTTTCAGGATTCGCGTATTCCTTAACAGTTGCCTCATCCGGGTCTTTGCCCTCAAGCTCCTTTATCACACGGCGCGTAATCAGCTCCATTTCAGAGGTTGAGCGCGAAAAATTCAGATATTTGCAGCCGAACATCAGCGGCGGACAGCCGGTTCTTATATGAACCTCTTTTGCTCCGCTGTTATACAGAAACTCCGTTGTTTCGCGCAGCTGCGTTCCCCGCACTATAGAATCGTCAATGAGCAGAAGCCGCTTATCCTTGATAAGGTCATGTATCGGAATAAGCTTCATTTTTGCAATAAGATTACGTTTGCTCTGATGAGTCGGCATAAACGACCGCGGCCATGTAGGTGTGTATTTTACAAAGGGCCGTGAATATTTTATACCGGATTTGTTTGCGTAGCCGATAGCATGGGCAACTCCGGAATCCGGAATCCCGGCAACTATATCAGGCTTCACATCACCGCGCTCCTTCATATCACGTTCCGCAAGGTGACTGCCGCAGTTATATCTCATTCTTTCAACGCTTATGCCCTCATATGCTGACGATGGATAACCGTAATACACCCAAAGGAAGGTACATATTTTCATTTTATCTCCGGGAGCTGCAAGAGTTTTAACTCCGTCAGCCGTCATTACGACAATCTCACCGGGGCCAAGGGTTTTATAATCCGTATATCCGAGGTTCAGATAAGCGAAGCTCTCAAAGCTTGCACAAAAGCCTGATTCTTTTTGACCTATGCACACAGGCGTTCTTCCAAGCTTGTCCCTCGCGGCATATATCCCCTTCGGGGTAAGAATCAGCATGCTCATTGAACCGTCAATTATCTCCTGTGCATATCTTATGCCGTCAATAAAATTATCCTTTTGATTAATTATCGCAGCCACAAGCTCCGTCTGATTAATTTCACCGTTCTGCATTTCAAAAAAATGTGTGTGTTCCTTTATTATATCCCTGACAAGCTCGTCCCCATTGTTTATTTTTCCCACCGTAGTTATTGCAAACGTACCGTGATGCGACCTTATGAGAATCGGCTGAGCCTCAAAATCGGAAATACATCCTATTCCGAGATTGCCGTGCATTGTATTAAGTTCATCTGCAAATTTTGTCCTGAAGGGCGAATTTTCTATATTGTGAATCGCCTTATCAAAGTTGTTTTCTGTGCTGTAAACCGCCAGACCGGCGCGTCTTGTCCCGAGATGCGAATGATAGTCCACACCGAAAAACAAATCAAAAACGCAATCTTCCTTAGATGCCGTACCAAAAAAACCACCCATATAAATTTATCTTCCTTTCAGCTCCGGGCTCCCGCCCGTTTTCTTATTCCTTTTCTATATCTCTGTATATACAGTTTGAATTGTATCCCATTTCATTTAATTTTGCTGCAAGCAGATTGGTCATTGTAACACTTCTGTGCTTTCCGCCAGTACAACCTATAGCTATTGTCAGCGTTGTTTTTCCTTCCTTAATATACAGCGGAAGCAGAAATTCTATCATATCCTCCAGCTTTTCCATAAACTGAACGCTTTCGGGGAACTGCATGACATAGTCCTGTACCTCCTTGTTGTTTCCCGTCTTGTGCTTCAGCTCTTCAATGTAAAACGGATTTGGAAAGCATCGGACATCAAAAACAAGATCCGCATCAAGAGGTGCTCCGTACTTGAACCCAAAAGCCATAACATGAACGTATATATTCGACGCTGTCGTATCAGATGTATAAATATCCTTAAGCTTTTCATAAAGGTCCCTGAGCTTAAGCACCGATGTATCTATAACAACATCCGCCGCATTATAAAGCTCTTTAAGCATTTCGCGCTCAAGACAAATACTTTCAACAAGCCCTCCGTCAAGATTGAGCGGATGATTGCGCCTTGTTTCCTTATACCTCTTTACAAGTGTTGCATTATTTGCATCGAGAAAAAGCAAATCACATCTGTGTCCCTCGCTTCTTATAAGCTTAATCTGCTCCAGAAGCTCGGCAATCATACTTCCTACACGGGCGTCTATTACAAGCACTACATTGGCGTTATCTCCGCCGATTGATTTGTACATCTCCATAAGCCTCGGAATGAGCACCGGCGGAAGATTATCAATGCAAAAAAATCCGATGTCCTCAAAAAATCTTATTGCCTGCGTCTTTCCGGCACCTGACATTCCCGTAACTATAATGAGCCGCATATTCATTTACCTCTTTCGTTAAACACCGCAGCTGCTTTGCTTTATTCTCCGAGAAACCTGACCTCAGGCTCAAGCGTCACAGCAAACCGTTCATAAACCTTTTTTCTTACTTCATCTGAAAGCGCCTTTATATCAGCACAGGTAGCTCCGCCCTTATTGATAATAAAACCGGCGTGCTTTTCGCTTACCTGCGCACCGCCGACGGTAAGGCCGCGCAGTCCGGCATCCTGTATAAGCTTTCCTGCAAAATGCCCCTCCGGCCGCTTGAAAAAGCTTCCTGCACTCGGATATTCAAGAGGCTGAGACGCGCTGCGCCTCGTGAGATATTCCTCCATGAGCCCGCGTATCTCAGACTGCTTTCCCGCTCTTCCTCTGAGCCTTGCTCCCGTAATAACCGCGTCTGTGTTTTTCATGAAATATGATTTCCTGTAGCCGTACTCAAGGCTCTCCGCAGCTGCGCAATGCAGCTCTCCGTCCTTTATATAAGTAACACTTTCAACAAGACTGCTTATTTCGCCGCCGTATGCTCCGGCATTCATTACAAGCGCACCGCCGAGATTTCCGGGAATACCGGCAAGGAATTCAAAGCCGGCAATATCATTTTTTGCAGCAAGCTCCGCAACTGCGGAAAGCTTTGCTCCCGCGCCTGCCCTGATTTCATTATTGCCGCTGACCTCAACAGAGCTCATGCCCTTACCGACACATATAACAAGACCTCTGAAGCCCTCGTCGGATGCGATAATATTTGAACCGTTTCCGAGCACTGCGGCAGATATTCCGCTCTCGCTGCAAAAATCAAGAATTGCCCTTATATTTCCGTCGCACGCATATATGAAGCCGTCACATATACCGCCCACTCCCATTGAGGTGTGCCTGCAAAGGGGCTCATCAAATACAATATCCTCAAAAGCTTCCTTCAGCCTATCCTTTAAACCCTCATCAAACAATTTCGTTTTCCTCCATAGCCATGTTTTTTTCCATCTCACGCATAAGTCGGTTATTAAGCTCAACAGCAGCATTATATCCCATTTTCTTTTGTCTGTTATTCATCGCGGCAACCTCTACAATAACGGCAAGATTTCTGCCGAGCTTAACGGGAATTGTTATAGACGGTATATTTATACCCATAATATTTGTATATTCATCAACCATTCCGAGCCTGTCGTACTGCTTGCCCTCAACCCACGGTTCAAGATGTATAATAAGGTCAATGCTTTCCGTATTTTTAACAGCGCCCATACCGAATATTTCCTTTATGTCCACAATTCCGATACCGCGCAGCTCAACAAAGTGCCTGATAACATCAGGAGATGTGCCGACAAGCGTCCGCTCCGAAACCCTCTTTATTTCAACAGCGTCGTCAGCCACAAGTCTGTGACCTCTTTTTACAAGCTCAATTGCCGTTTCGCTTTTTCCGACGCCGCTTTCTCCCATGATAAGAATACCTTCGCCGTACACCTCTACAAGAACTCCGTGTCTTGTCCGCCTTGGTGCTATTTCAACATTCAGATAGCTTATAAGGGAGCTCATGAACGCCGATGTCTCCATCTCGGTGCGAAGAACTGTTCTGTTGTATTTTTCCGCCGCAGCGAGCAGCTCCGGAAAAGCGCGTATGTCACGTGTTATTATTACTGCCGGAAAATCGTAGCCGAAAAACCTGTCAAGCATAGCAGCTCTGTTCTCACCCGAGAACTGTTCAAGATACGTACATTCCACCTTACCCAGCACCTGTATGCGGGAGGTATCAAAATAGTCGAAAAAACCAACCATCTGCAGACCGGGTCTGTTCAAATCCGTTGAGGATATATAAATGCTGTCGATATCTGTCGACTCATATACGCGCTCAAGCTGAAAAGATTCTATTATCTTATTCAGAGCAATTTTGAATTCACTGTTTGCCATAATGTTACTTCCCTTCATTGTTATCCGCAGTCTTCCCTCCGGAAGCCCTTTTTGTACAGAACAAAACAAAGTACGCTTATTCTACAATAACTACCATACATATATTATACTATATTTTTTTCAATTTTTAAATAGATTTTTTATAAATTTTGAAGAAAAATATATAGAAAATTTTTTTCTTTTTTTAAATTATATGTGCAAATCAATGTTTTTTTTCTCAAAATCCAAAAAAAATAATTTTTTTTTTTAAAACACTTGCAATTTACGCAGTTTTATGTTAAAATATCTTTTGTTATTGTATTAATTGAATGTTGTTGGAGGTGTAATATAATGGCTAAATGTGATATCTGCGGCAAGGGCGTTACTTTCGGAATAAAAATGAGCCACTCGCACAGAAGATCCAATCGCGCTTGGAAGCCTAACGTAAGAAAGGTCAGAGCTGTAGTTAACGGTTCTGTAAAATCAGTTAATGTATGTACTCGTTGCCTTCGTTCCGGTAAGGTTGTCCGCGCCGTTTGATAATTTTTTTTGAAGACTACAGCTTGGCTAAAGGTCAAGCTGTTTTTTCATACAGGGCATATATGAGATTTCATAAAGATTAAAATTTGATTATTTTTTGAAAAAGGTCTTTACATTAGCTGATTTTGTGTTATAATTTATTTGTAATGTAAAATGCGCGTCAGGCCGCAAAAAGAGGTGTATCTTAATTGGAAAAACTTATTATAAAGGGCGGCAGCCGTCTTTCGGGCTCTGTTGAAATCAGCGGAGCAAAAAATGCGGCAGTCGCAATTATTCCGGCCTGTATCCTGATAAAAGCAAAATGCAGACTTGAAAACGTTCCCAATATTGAGGACACAAAGCTGTTTATCAGAATATTACGGCTGCTGAACGCTGACATAACATACATTGATAAAAACACTGTTGAAATAGACTGCTCAGGGATAAACTCCTGCGAACCGGCAAGGGAGCTGACCCGCAAAATGCGCGGTTCAAGCTATCTTATGGGTGCGCTGCTGGGCAGATTCAATAAATTTATAATGGACACTCCCGGAGGCTGTGATTTCGGAACACGGCCGATTGACCAGCATATCAAGTGCTTCGAGGCTCTCGGAGGCGAAATCCAAACTATGGGAAGCGTTATTAAAGGTGAAGCAAAGGCTTTGACAGGCTCTAACATATACTTTGACGTTGTTTCCGTAGGTGCCACAATAAATGCTATTCTCGCCTCTGTAAATGCGTCCGGAACAACAATTGTTGAAAATGCCGCAAAGGAGCCGCACATTGTTGACCTTGCAAACTTTTTAAACGCTATGGGCGCCAACATAAGAGGTGCCGGAACCGACACAATAAGAATTAAGGGTGTTGACGAGCTTCGGGGCGGAACATATACGATAATTCCCGACCAGATTGAAGCCGGAACCTTTATGATAGCAGCGGCAGCAACAAAGGGCGATGTAACTCTGACAAATGTAATTCCGAGGCATCTTGAGCCTATAACAGCAAAGCTCATGGAGGCGGGAGCAAAGGTTTTTGAATTTGAAGACAGCGTCCGCGTTTTTGTCCCGGAAAATACTGTCTTTAAAAAGATTAATTTTATTGCGCTTCCATATCCCGGTTTCCCCACCGATATGCAGCCACAGCTTGTAACCTTTCTTTCAACTGTTATCGGGACAAGCTCAGCCCGTGAAGGCGTATGGAACAACCGCTTTCGTTATGTCAATGAGCTTAAACGAATGGGCGCAAGCATACGTGTTGAAGGGCAGCTTGCCATAATAGAAGGTGTTGAAAAGCTTTACGGCTCAGCCGTTACGGCTCATGACCTTCGCGCAGGTGCGGCAATGATAATCGCCGGTCTGATGGCTGAAGGCGTAACGGAGATTTCAGATATATACCATATAGACAGAGGCTATGAACGCTTTGTGGAAAAATTTGTTCAGCTCGGTGCTGATATAAAAAGAGTAACTGTTATAACGGATTACGAGTAAGCTGAGGGGTAGGTATAAATGGTGCGATTTATGTCACTGATGAGCGGCTCCGGCGGAAATTCAACCTTGATTTCCGACGGGGAAACAAGCCTTCTCATCGACTGCGGAATGTCAGGCTCCGCGCTTTCAAAAAAGCTTGACTCCATTAACATGCGTCCGGAGGAATTGTCGGGGGTGCTTATAACCCACGAACATTCCGACCATACCGGCGGAGTCGGTGTTATAGCACGCCGCTACGGCATTCCCGTTTATGCGACAGAAAAAACCTTTGCTGCGATGAACGCCGGAAAAATCGATCCCGGACAGCTGCACACAGTCCGGCCGGGCGTAATGTTTTCGGCGGGCTCCATTGATGTACAGCCGTTTTCCATCCCCCATGATGCGGCAGACCCCGTAGGCTACAGCTTTTTTGCGGACGGATGTAAATATACTCTT
Organism: Clostridia bacterium; assembly: GCA_017935675.1. GTDB lineage: Bacteria > Bacillota > Clostridia > UBA1381 > UBA1381 > RGIG9115. Next base: position 75,434 of record JAGBHE010000076.1, read on the forward strand.
GCAACCGATATCGGCTTTATGCCGGACAGCCTCTTTGAAAACCTGCGCGGCAGCAAAAGCATCATACTTGAATCAAATCACGATATTGAAATGCTGAGGTACGGAGCATATCCTTATTATCTTAAGCAAAGAATTCTTTCGCAGAAGGGTCATCTTTCAAATGATATTACAGCTGAAACAGCTGTGCGGCTTGCAGATACCGGAACGGACAAAATCATGCTTGCTCACCTGAGCCACGAGAATAATACTCCCGAAATTGCGCAAATCACGACAAAAAACGCTCTTGACCGTTCGGGCTACGGCAATGTCCGGCTGTCAGTTGCGGCAAGATATGAAATAACATCATTTGCAGTATGAGGTTTTTATGAACATAGATATTATAGCCCCGGGAAAAATAAAAGAAAAATATTTTAAAGACGCTCTTGAAGAATACTCAAAGCGTCTTTCCGCTTTCGTAAGGCTTACAATAACGGAAATTCCGGATGAGCGGATTCCCGACGGCGCTTCGGAAAAGCAGCTTGAAAAAATCAAGGAAACAGAAGGAGAGAAAATACTGTCAAAAATCCGCGGCGGAGCAGTTGTGGCAATGTGTATTGAAGGCAGGGAATATTCAAGTGAGGAGCTTGCGGGCTTCCTTGAAAAAACAGCCGCCTCTTCAAGCCGAATAACCTTTATCATAGGCGGCTCCCTCGGTCTGTCGGAGGCTGTAAAAAACAGGGCAGATATCCGTATGAGCTTCGGCAGAATCACACTTCCCCATCAGCTTATGAGGGTTGTTCTCACAGAACAGATTTACCGCGGCTATAAAATAATTAATAACCACAGCTATCATAAATAATATAAGAAAAACGCAGTTTTTCAACCATAATTTTCAATTTTCCATTTTCAATTCTGATTCTGAAAGGAGTATTGCCAATGGCTTCAAAAACAAAAACACAGTATATATGCTCGGAATGCGGCTATCAAAGCATGAAATGGCTTGGGAAATGCCCCGGCTGCGGAAAATGGAATACGCTTACGGAAACAGTCGTATCCGAAGCTCCGCGGGCAAGCAAAACTCTTTCCTCCGCTCCCGCAGCATCAAGGCTGCCCCGTTCCATAGGTCAGATTCAGGCTGACCGCTATACAAGGTATTCCACCGGAATCGGAGAGCTTGACAGAGTTCTCGGCGGCGGAATAGTCCGCGGTTCACTTATCCTTGTGGGCGGCGATCCGGGAATAGGCAAGTCAACGCTTCTGCTTCAGATATGCGAAAATGCTTCTGCCGACAAAAAAATACTGTATGTATCCGGCGAGGAATCTGAGGGACAGATAAAAATCCGCGCCGAACGCCTCGGCGTAAAATCAGAGAACCTTTATCTCGTTTCGGAAACCGATATTGAAATCATAATTGAATACATAAACGGCGTAAAGCCTGATATAGTAATAATAGACTCCATTCAGACAATGCACCGTCAGGATATAGCCTCCGCGCCCGGAAGCGTTCCCCAGGTGCGTGAAGCAACAAACCTTCTTATGTACACGGCAAAGCAAAATGATATATCAATGTTCATTGTGGGACATGTAACAAAGGACGGCTCTCTTGCCGGTCCGAGAGTGCTTGAACATATGGTGGACTGCGTATTGTATTTTGAGGGAGACAGACAAATGGCATTCAGAATACTGCGCTGTGTAAAAAACAGATTCGGCTCCACAAATGAAATAGGCGTCTTTGAAATGCAGTCTGCCGGCCTTGCCGAGGTAGAAAATCCGTCAGCCCTGTTTCTTGACGGAAGACAGGAAAACACCTCCGGAAGCGCTATTATCTGCACAATGGAGGGCAGCCGCGGAGTGCTTGCCGAAATACAGGCTCTTGTCACTCCCACAGGCTTCGGGAATCCGCGGCGCATGTCCTCCGGCATTGACATAAACAAGCTTATACTGATGATTGCCGTGCTTGAAAAAAGAGCAGGTGTCCGCCTTGCAAACTACGATGTTTACGTAAATGTGGCAGGAGGTCTGAGAATAGACGAAACAGCCATTGATTTAGGACTTTGCGCCGCAATTGCAACAGGTCTTAAGGACATTTCCATACCTCCGGATATGGTGTTTATGGGCGAGGTCGGTCTGGGCGGTGAGCTGCGCAGCATCTCCCGAACGGAAAAAAGACTGACCGAAGCCGCAAAGCTCGGCTTTACAAAAGCAATAGTTCCGAAGGCCTCCCTTCGCGGCGTTAATATCCCTCCGTCAATTAAGGTCATGGGAGTAAGCACCCTGCGCGAAGCACTGGCAGCAATAAAAAAATCATCCTCCCTGCAATAATCTTATAACCAACATATCCCCGGTCCCTTTGTTGACCGGGGATGTTTTAATTTGCTCAAATGAAAGTCATATGAAAATCTGATATACCTTACCTTTACATGATTTTTTGCTCTTTATTATGACGAAATAATTTGTTACATATTGACAAAAGCTTAACATTATGCTACAATTTAATTACATTTTTTATTTTGTAGAGTAAGATACTCTACAAAATAAATATTAAAATTGAGGGGGGGAATTATATTGAAGAGAACAATTTCGTTTATTTTAAGTCTTGTCATATTATGCACGATGCTTCCCTGCAATATTGTGCTTGCTAAAAGTATTACTGACAGCGGCACTTGCGGAGGTAATGCAACATGGGAACTGTATGATGACGGCAAGCTTGTAATAAGCGGCAGCGGTGCAATGTCGGATTGGGATGATTCAAATAATTACAGCCCATTTTATAAATTTCGCGGTAACATAAAAAAGGTGACAATAAACAACGGAATAACAAGCATTGGCGATTATGCGTTCTATTATTGCTTCAACTTAACAAGTGTAACTATCCCGAACAGCGTGACATGCATTGGCGATGACGCGTTCTATGAATGCAGCAGATTAACAAGTATAACTATTCCGGACAGCGTGACATGCATTGGCAAGGGTGCGTTCGCATTTTGCGACAGCTTAACAAGCGTCACTATTCCGGACAGCGTGACATGCATTGGCAAGAGTGCGTTCTCTTACTGCAACAGCTTGACAAGCGTAACTATTCCAGACAGCGTGACATGCATTGGTGAGAGTGCGTTCAGTAGCTGCCACAGCTTGACAAGCGTAACTATTCCGAACAGCGTGACAAGCATTGACACTTGTGCGTTCCGGGGCTGCAGCAGCTTAACAAGCGTAACTATTCCAAACAGTGTGACGAGCATTGGCAAGAGTGCGTTCTCTTACTGCAACAGCTTGACAAGCGTAACTATTCCAGACAGCGTGACATGCATTGGCGAGGCTGCGTTCGAGGGCTGCAGCAGCTTAACAAGCGTTACTATCCCGAACAGCGTGACATGCATTGGCAATTTTGCGTTCGAGAGATGCAGCAGCTTGACAAGCGTAACCATCCCGAACAGCGTGACATGCATTGGCAATTGGGCATTCAGTAGCTGCCGCAGTTTGACAAACGTGACTATTCCGGACAGCGTGACATGCATTGGCGAGAGTGCGTTCGCATTTTGCGACAGCTTAACAAATATTACAGCCGATGCCTTAAACCAAACGTACAGTTCCGAAAACGGAGTTTTGTTCGATAAAAATAAAACAACATTGATATGTTATCCGGTCGGAAAAGGCGGAGAATATATAATACCGAACAGTGTGACATGTATTGGTGATTATGTATTCCGGAGATGCAGCAGCTTGACAAGCGTAACCATCCCGAACAGTGTGACGAGCATTGGCGATGGTGCGTTCTATAAATGCAGCAGATTAACAAGCGTCACTATTCCGAACAGCGTGACAAGCATTGGCGAGGCTGCGTTCTATGAATGCAGCAGCTTAACAAGCGTCACTGTTCCGGACGGTGTGACAAGCATTAGCTGGGCTGCGTTCTATGAATGCAGCAGCTTAACAAGCGTCACTATTCCAGTCAGCGTGACAAGCATTGACACTTGTGCGTTCGAGGGCTGCAGCAGCTTAACAAGCGTCACTATTCCAAACAATGTGACGAGCATTGGCGATGGTGCGTTCGAGGGCTGCAGTAGCTTAACAAGCGTCACTATTCCGAACAGTGTGACGAGCATTGGCGATGACGCGTTCTATAAATGCAGCAGATTAACAGATGTATATTACAGCGGTACAGAAGAGCAATGGAACAGCATTACGATGGGTTACAATGAATATCTTACTAATGTGACAATTCATTACAACTACGTACCGTCCGAGAAAGAATATACAATCACATTTATCGGTGATTATGCTGGTGAGCAGACTGTAGAAGAAGGCTCTGACGCAGTGCTTCCGGTTGCTCCTGATGGGTATACATATACCTTTACCGTTAACGGTGCAAAATGGGATGGAAAAAATATTACTTCTGACGTTATTGTTACCGTAACAAAAGCAAGCAGCGGCACAATAGCCGTCAGCGGCATATCCTTCGGCGTTACCCTTTCGGGCGATACAAGCATCGGCTTTGTCCGCGCGGCGCTTTACAGTGCCGATGGCGCTTTAAAGTCGCTGAAAGAATATCCGGCGGCACAGAACGTAAATGTTGTGTTTGATCCCGGCGCTGTAGGCGCTTATGCAAAAATAATGTGGTGGAATGACAATATGCAGCCCATGTGTGAGCCTCAGATAATTCATCTGCAATAATATCGGGGCCTGCCGCAGACGAAAAAAATTTAAATGAAATATAAATTGAACCCGTAGGGGACGCATTCATACATCCCGGTTCAAACGCATTTATGCGTCCCGAACCCAGTGCAATATGTTCAATAATAAAATTGCCGAATAATATGGAAATGGGTGATATAATGGAATTACCGAAACGAAAACAAATACGGTTAAAGGATTATGATTATAGTCAAAACGGATATTATTTTGTAACAATATGCACAAAGAACAGAAAAAATATATTCGGCGCCGTAGGGGCGGATTCCATATCCGCCCCTACGGCAACGGTATCATTGCCTGAAATAATACAATCGTTTAAACGATATTCGACAATAGAATATATTAAATTGGTTAAACAAAATATATTGCCGCCGTTTGATAAACAAATTTGGCAGCGTGGATATTATGAACATATTATTCGCAATGAACAGGAATATCAGAAAATATACAAATACATAGAAAACAACCCATCAAAATGGCAGGAGGATAAATATTATGTGTGAAAAGATGGATGGTCTTTATATTGAGATGAAAGTAAAAGGTAAACCGGAAACCTTGACGTGCTTTGTTCCTGACATTCATAAAGAAATATGAAGAAAAAACAGTGGTGCAGTCAATTTAAGAAAGAACAGACAGTAATTCCGCCCAAGTGAAACATGGGATGATTTACCATCTGTTCTTTCTGTTTTTACAATGCTTTTATCATTCTCAAAGGCTTATTATTCAGACGGAATAAGCAGCCGCATGCCGTCTGAAAGCTCCTCTGTTTCAAGACCGTTCAGCTCTGCAATATCTGATGCGAAAACCTTATATCTTTTTGCCACATCCCAAAGATTATCTCCGCTGCGCACAAAGTAAATCACTATGCCCTTTCTGTCCTCCGCATCAATTTCGGATATATCCACATCCGTAATTATAGGTATGCTGACCTGTTTTGTAACAAGCACCTCAAGAGCAAGATTAAGCTTTATTTCCGTCTCTCCGGCAGAATTAAGAGCGCAGTTCTTATGAACAACGTCAGCCCTCACCCTGCAATCACAGCCGGGAACACAGCCTTCGGCATCAATATTCTCGCAAAAGGATATCTCCTTCTGAATGCTGTAAACCGGGGTCTCATCACCCGCGCAAATATAAAGGCAATAGCACTGTACCTTTCCTTCCACACATATCTTACCGTTGTCTGCCTTTGCACTTTCAACAACCGGCTTTGCAATGATATTATAAATGCCGGACAAGGCAGGAGCGCTTTTCTGTGCTGCAATGATTTCACGCAGTGTAACCGTTGACATACCCTTTGCAATTATGCTCTCAACCGTTTTCATTTCCTTTTCCGCTGTCATGTTATGACCGGGGTAATAGCAGTCCTCAATGTAGTCAAGCTCTGTATCCTCATATGCGTTTATCTTCGCCCCGACAAGTATTTCGGTAAATATAATGCGGCAGTCTCCGTCCGAATCCGCTTCTGTGCGGTAGGAAACGTCACAGATGTTGAAATCCGCCTCACAGATGGTTTCCTCATTTGCATCCTCAAGGTCAATAATTTCCGTAAACGGGATTTCAAAGTCTGCATAACGCACGTTATATCCCGAATCGGTGTAAAGCGCACATACTCCGCATACTCCCTTAACCACCACACGTCCGCTTATAACCTTGAACTCCGTATCACACACGGATACATCAAGCTTAAGAAGCTCATGTATTGACGCCTGTCCGGACGGAAGCTCAAGACTTTCGCGGACAAGGAACTGCGTGTCCTTGAATGTGACAAAGCCGCAGGCATGAATTGATTTTTTCTTAAGCTCAAAGTTGTTTTCCTCCTCTGCCCCAGACGCTATTTCAATGGTTTCAGCGTTTGAAAAGCAATATCCCAGGGATACAACCGATCTTATTTTCAGCTTTCTGCTGTTTATAAGCTGAAAATCTACCTTTGACACGTCCGCTGACACGTCTGAGATTATTCCTTCTGTCAGGTTCGCATTGCTCATCACATGTGAAAAATCAAGACTTGTTATAACGCTTTTTATCTTTTCCTCCTGCGCGTCCGGGATATACAGAATTTTAAGCTCAAGCTTTCCCGTGCATGATAATCTGCCCTCTGTTACCTCACAGCTGCTTAGATATGAATTCCCGTCAACCTGTATCACCTTAAGTATGTCCGGCAAAACATCAGGCACGATTATATCACCGTCAACACCCAGCTCCGCACACCCCTTTTGCACCGGCGTGTTTACGATAAGGCTTTTTTTTATAAAATCCATATGAATGCCTCCTCAAATATTATCTTTTTAAAATTTTATGATAATACGGACGCATATATGACTGATTTTTAATATGTTCGCAAAAAAAGAGGGTGTTGCTTAACGCAACAGCCCCCATAAAATCATTCAATAAGGGGCAAAGCCCCGTCATTCAACGTTTCAGTGGGGGATTGTACCCCCACTGAAAAAAGTAAGTGGAACCCGCCGCCTATAGAGGCGGGGGACATCTTGCTTTTAGTTATTTTTCAATTTTTAAAATCTTGAAGGTAGCAGGCTCGTCAAAGACCTTAACCTCAACAGTATCGCCAACCTTTTTGTTAAGCAGCGCTGCGCCTATCGGCGACTCGTAAGAAAGCTTTCCGTTCTCAAGATCAGCCTCCATGGAACCGACAATGGTATAAACATCATCCTCATCAAGCTCAAAATCATGAACCGTCACTCTTGAGCCGGGAGTAACCATATCCGACTTGGATTCATCCTCTTCAACGACCTTGGCATACTTAATCATTTCCTCAAGCTTCATGATTTCGGCTTCAACCTCGGCCTGTTCGTTCTTTGCTTCGTCATACTCAGCATTTTCCGAAAGGTCACCAAAGGAGCGTGCCTCCTTAATTTTTTCGGAAACCTCCTTACGGGTTTTAGTCTTCATTATTTCAAGCTTTTCCTTGGCATCCTCAAGCCCCTGCTTTGTAAACTCAAAAACTTTCTCTGTACTCATCTGCAACAATCTCCCTTTCTGCTACTGAATGCGGAAGCAGCGCTCCCGTATATTGGAGCCCGCCTAAGCCGACTAAAAGTATATTATAAACTCTATACGGATAAAAATCAATATATAATTTGTAAATTTTTTATGTTTATTCGGCATTTCTTACGGCTTCCGCATGCTCAGCCTGGGTTTCGGGATATGCGGACAGCATCGGCTCAATATCTTCATCTGTCTTCTTTATTTTTCTTTGTACATAGTTCTTTGTAATCTTAAACACAATTCCGCTGAGGACAAGCACACCGATAAGGTTAGGTATAGCCATAAGCCCGTTAAGCGTATCGGCGATGTCCCATGCAAGTGACAGATTCATCGTAGCGCCTATATATACAAAAATCACGAAAATAAATTTGTAAACATATGTTGCCTTTGTTCCGAGCAGATATTCCATGGACTTCGTTCCGTAGAAAGACCATCCGAGCATGGTTGAAAATGCGAAAAACAGCGTTGCAATTGCCACAAACACACCTGCGAAATTATGTATTGTGTTCTGAAAAGCATATGTAACAAGGGAAGCACCCTCAAGTCCTTCCTTGACAAGAGCGCCTGTTGACAGGTCGATAGCTCCCGAGGAAAGAATGGTAATGGCAGTCAGCGTACATATTATAATAGTGTCAAAGAACACCTCGAAAATGCCCCACATTCCCTGCACAACCGGCTCCTTTACATCTGAAGCCGAATGAACCATAACAGAAGAACCGAGTCCCGCTTCATTTGAGAAAACTCCTCTTTTCAGTCCCATTGTAACAGCGTTCTTAAGAAGCGTTCCGGCAAAAGCGCCGCTGACAGCGTCAAAACCGAAAGCGCCTCTGAATATTGCACCGAACACTGCCGGTATCTGTTTTATATTTGCAAAAACTATAAATAACGTACCTATTACATATAAAGCCGCCATAAAGGGTACAACCTTTTCGGTTACTTTTCCTATTCTTTTTATTCCGCCGATTATAATAAGGGCAATAAGCAGAGCAATGACAGCACCTGTTATTCTGATATCAATCTGAGGAAGACCGAGGGGAACAAATGCATCCTTAAGGGTATTGGCTATATTATTTACCTGTGTCATGTTTCCTATACCGAATGACGCAAGCACACAAAATATTGAAAAAATAACGGCAAGCACCTTTCCGAGCTTTTTAATACCGCCCTTAAATCCGTTTTCAAGGTAATACATGGCGCCCCCGCACCATTCTCCCTTATCGTTTTTCTTTCTGAAAAAAATTCCGAGAACATTTTCCGAATAATTTGTCATCATTCCGAAAAACGCGGAAAGCCACATCCAGAAAACAGCTCCCGGTCCGCCGACTGCAATAGCTGTGGCAACACCTGCAATATTACCCGTTCCGACAGTTGCCGCAAGAGCGGTGGATAACGCCTGAAACTGAGAAATTGCCTTTTTATCCTTTGTTTTTATAACAGACTTCTTTTTAAAAATTGCAAAAAAGGTTTCTTTTGAAACATACTTTGCATGGGTTACCTGAAAAAATCCAGTCCTGGCAGTCATGTAAATTCCGGTAGCAATAATAAGCACCAGCATCGGAACTCCCCAGACAACACCGTTAATCTTACCGTTTATCTCCGCAAGTATCTTCACAAACTCATCCATGTTGTATAGCACCGTCCTTAAAAAATATAACCTACGTGCAATCGTTCACAAGCCCCATTTCAAGCGAGCTTGATGGAGCGTTGCTCCGATTTAAATTTATTTTATCATATATAATTAATTTTGTCAATTATTTTTTAGATAAAAGTCTTGAAATCAGTCGAAATATAGTATATAATGTAATAAAAGCAGCAGAAGTACTCTGCCGGAATAAATCATATGTCAAAAAACGGGAGATATTAATTATGACATCAAGGATTCTGAAAAAAGCATTATGCGCATTTATGGTTGTTGCTGCAATCAGTCTCGGAACCACCGGTTCCGAAGCAGACAAAACAGGTATTACTCTATATGCCGACCGGGGATTGGCAACAAAGAACGATATTGATACGGAAATAGCCGCAGCTCCGATTAAATACAAATACAAGGTTTATGTGCCTGTCGATGATGTCCTGAAGCTGTGCGGCTTTACCCTTGGCTGGGACCCGTCAAGCAACTCTGTTGTTGCGGCAAGGGACGGGCATGTAAGCTACATTGTCTACGGCACAAAAACAGGCATATTGTGGGTTGATGATCAAAGATATGAATTTGAAACTCCGCCTCTCGTGTATAACGGCACCGCCTTTATTAGCCTTGAAATGTTTGCAAAGCTTTCCGATGACGATATTTACATTGTAGGAGACCCTGCAATGATAAAAAAAGATATGCGTGATACTCTTCAGAGCACATACATAAGCGATAATTTCAGGCTGTCCGGCAGGGGCGCAACATATAACAGCATCACTGTCATAGGCAACACCGGCATGGAGCTTCTTTATATACCTGACAGCTCAGCATCCGCATATGCATCAATGGTCAACGCTGTTGCCGATGCACTTCCGTATGTCAACGTATATAACATAGCCGTTCCCACAGCATGCGAGTTTTATGCGCCGAGAAGCATGTATACAAATCAGACCGCCGGAATCAAAAAAATATATGAGCAGCTGAGCGATAAAGTTACTCCGATTAATGTTGTAAAACCTCTTATGGAGCATGCAAATGAGTTTATTTATTTCAGAACCGACCACCACTGGACTCAGAGGGGTGCATACTACGCGTACAAGGAATATATGGAGGTAAAGGGTGAGCAGGTTCCGCCTCTTGAAAGCTTTAAGACGGTAAATTCATACAATCATGTGGGCTCCTTTGCTTCATTCATGAATGGTACTCCCGGTGCTTCGGTAATGCGCGCAAACCCCGATTTACTGGAGCGGTTTATGCCGGTTTATTCTGCAGAGGGAGCTGCGTACAATGACTGCAATATGAAAAAATACCGCTGCTCTCTTCAGCTTGTGTACCCCGGCTTTAACTCGTATTCGGCGTTTATAGGCGGCGACAATCCCCTGGCGGTATTTCACACCTCAAATACCAACGGCAAAAAGCTTGTTGTTATAAAGGAATCCTTCGGAACGGCATTTTCCTCATGGGCAGCAAATAACTACGAATATATATTCGTAATAGATCCGAGAAAATTCAACGGGTTTAATGGTAACAACGAACCCTTTAACCTCAAGAATTTTTATATGACCCACAGGTTTGACGATCTTGTTATAATAAACTATCCCGGAACTATATCCTCCTCATCTTACAGATCGTCTGTACTTAAAATGCTTTATTAAAAAAACTCCGGCGCAAAGTGAAAAGCTGCGCCGGAGTTTTTTTATCTCTGATTGTGCTTTGCCTCTATATTTTCGGCAATCATCATATCCTTGACCTTCAGAAGCCTTGTTGTGTTGCTTCTGTCATTTTCCTCTATCTTCATGCGTATAAATTTTATTGTATCCTGATAATTCGGTATCATCACATATTCAAGGGAATTAACACGGCGTCTTGTTTTCTCAAGTTCCGCCGCAAGCCTTGCCACAGCTCCTTCAAGCTCGGCAAGGTGTATTATTTTATCCTTGTAGCCGTCAAGAAGAGCTATGCTTTGTGCAAGCTCCGGAGCCGCAAAATCCTCTGAGCACGAGGGCGGATTATTGGTTTTCTCATATGAAAATACAGGAATGGGAACGCTCATTACATTTTTTTCGGCAACATCCAGGCTTATTTCCTTTCCGCCCATAAGCAGAGCAGTTTTAAACTCCTGCTCCCCCATTATTGCAGACGCCATGGCAAAGCCCTTATTCACGTTTCCGACAGCGCTCTCCAGCTCCCGCCGCAGCTCACGGCATTCCCTGGCTATTATGAGGAACTGACGCATCATTTCATCACATTTATCCTTAAGAAGCTTATGACCGCTGACAGCTATTCTGTACTCCTTTTTAAGCCTTGTAAGCTCCATTCTTGTGGCATTAACGTTCAGAATCATTTACAGTTCACCTCTCAGACGGCTTGTAATACATATCAATATATTTTGTATCAATACGCTTAAGCTCCTCCCTGGGAAGCATTGAAAGAAGCTCCCAGCCTATATCCATGGTCTCCGAAACCGAGCGGTCGGTGTCATAGCCCTGGGAAACATATCTTTTTTCAAATTCTTCGGCAAATTCCGCATACTTCTTGTCAAGGTCTGAAAGAGCACCTTCTCCGAGTATTGCCATAAGCTCCTTCGCATCCTTGCCTGAAGCGTAAGCCGCAAAAAGCTGATTCATTGTATTTGCATGGTCGGCACGGGTCTTTCCCTCACCTATACCCTTATCCTTAAGTCTTGAAAGAGACGGCAGCACATCGATGGGAGGCACCACATTTTTTCTGTACAAATCACGGCTGAGAATAATCTGCCCCTCCGTTATATAGCCTGTAAGGTCGGGGATAGGATGAGTTTTATCGTCCTCCGGCATGGTCAGAATCGGAATAAGGGTTATACTTCCCTTTTTACCGCGTATTCTTCCCGCACGTTCATAAAGGGTCGCAAGGTCGGTGTACATATATCCCGGATAACCGCGCCGTCCCGGAACCTCCTTACGGGCAGCGGAAACCTCACGGAGGGCGTCCGCATAGTTTGTTATATCGGTTATTATTACAAGAACATGCATATCCTCGTGGAATGCAAGATACTCTGCCGCCGTAAGCGCCATACGCGGGGTAGCGATTCGTTCAATAGCCGGGTCGTTCGCAAGGTTTACAAAAAGCACTGTTCTTTCCATAGCACCTGTACGCTTGAAATCCTGGATAAAGAAATCCGCTTCTTCATATGTTATACCTACAGCCGCAAACACAACGGCAAACTTTTCATTGCTCCCCAAAACCTTTGCCTGACGGGCAATCTGTGCCGCAAGATTTGCGTGAGGCAGACCGCTTCCCGAAAAAATAGGAAGCTTCTGACCGCGGACAAGGGTATTCAATCCGTCAATAGCTGAAATTCCCGTCTGAATAAATTCCTCAGGGTACATTCTTGCAGTAGGATTCATCGGTGTTCCGTTTATGTCGAGATATTCCTCCGCAATGGGCTCCGAGCCGCCGTCAATTGGGTTTCCGAAGCCGTCAAATATTCTTCCGAGCATGTCCGGCGACACACCGAGCTGAATGCCGTGCCCTAAAAATCTTACACGGCTGTTTTCCATATTAATTCCGGCACCGCTTTCAAAAAGCTGAACAAGAGCACGGTCACGGTCAATTTCAAGAACCCTGCATCGCCGTTTTTCACCGTTTTGCAGAATTATTTCTCCGATTTCGTCATATGCAACATCCGTAACTCCCGTTACCATCATCAGCGGTCCGGCAACCTCTCTGATTGTTCTGTATTCTCTCATATCAGTTCACCGCCTTCAATATACTCTCGGCTCCTGCCTTTTCACTATCGTTTACCTGCTTCTTCATTTCCGACAGGATGCTTTCATATTCAGCGTTTACCTCTGCCTCGGAAACATATTTTATACGTCCGATACGCTCACGGGCAGGAAGTGAAATAAGCCCTGAAAGCAGATGACCGTCTTCAAGAGCAGCGCTGCAAAGCTCGTAATATGCAAGTATCAGCTTCATCATAAGATACTGCTTATTATATGAGGAATACGTGTCTACCTCATGGAAAGCGTTCTGATGAAGAAAATCCTCACGTATAGACCGTGCTGTCTCAAGCTTCATTCTGTCACCGGCACTGAGTGAGTCAATGCCAACAAGACGCACAATTTCATCAAGCTCCGCCTCGTCCTGAAGCAGACGCATAAGGCTGTGTCTGCACTGCGTAAAGTCCTCACTTACGTTTGCCGCAAACCAGTCCTTCATGTTATCAATATAAAGGGAATAACTGCTGAGCCAGTTTATCGCCGGGAAGTGACGCTTGTAGGCAAGGCCTGCGTCCAGCCCCCAGAACACCTTGACAATACGAAGCGTTGCCTGAGCAACAGGCTCTGAAATGTCTCCGCCCGGAGGTGAAACCGCACCTATCATACTGAGTGAGCCCTCACGCCCGTCGCTTCCGAGGGAAATAACACGTCCGGCACGCTCATAAAAACCGGCAAGCCTGCTTCCGAGATACGCCGGATATCCTTCTTCACCCGGCATTTCTTCAAGACGTCCCGACATTTCACGAAGGGCCTCTGCCCAGCGTGATGTGGAGTCGGCAAGCAAAACAACCGAATAGCCCATATCCCTGAAATACTCGGCAATCGTTACTCCCGTATATATTGAAGCTTCACGGGCTGCAACAGGCATATCGGAGGTGTTGGCAATAAGAACCGTACGCTCCATAAGTGTTTTTCCCGTTTTCGGGTCGCGTATCTCCGGAAATTCGTTAAGAACGTCTGTCATTTCGTTTCCGCGTTCACCGCAGCCTATATAAACAACTATATCCGCATCGCACCATTTTGCAAGCTGGTGCTGAACAACCGTTTTTCCGCTTCCGAAGGGACCCGGGACAGTTGCAACGCCGCCTTTTGCAATGGGAAAGAATGTGTCAATAACCCTTTGACCCGTAGGGAGCGGCACTGTCGGAGACTGCTTCTGCCTGTACGGTCTGCCGCGGCGAACCGGCCAGCGGCTGAGCATTGTTATATCCTTACCATCAATTTTACATATCGGCTCATCAACGGTGAAATCACCCTCTTTTAAGCCGCTTACCGTTCCTTCAATTCCGTAAGGAACCATTATTCTGTGAACAACTGCGTCCGTTTCACGCACAGTTCCGAGAATATCTCCGGCAGTAACAGCCGCGCCGTCAGACAGCTCCGGAGTAAAGTGCCATTTTTTGCTTCTGTCAAGAGCATCCGTATGAACGCCGCGCAAAAGCCTGTCCCCCGAAACCTCACGAAGCTTGCCGAGAGGTCTCTGAATACCGTCATAAATACTGCCGATAAGACCGGGACCAAGCTCAACACTCAGAGGAAAGCCAAGACTTCTTACAGTCTCACCGACTCTGATTCCTGCGGTTTCCTCATATACCTGGATAGATGCAAGATCTCCGTGCATTTCTATTATTTCACCGACCAGCTCTTTTTCGCTGACATATACAACATCAAACATATCAGCGTCACTCATGCCGCTGGCAACAACAAGCGGGCCGGACACCTTCTGTATTTTACCGCTCATAAACAACTTCCTCTCATTAAATTTTACTTCCTACTGCCTTTTCAATAAATCCTTCAATGCGGCTTTCTCCAAGACCCGTTCCGCTTTCGGGAAGCGGAAGCACAACGCAAAAATCCGAATTTACCTCAAAGAAAAATTCCTCTGTCATATAAATTACCGCATAATTTTCCTTAAGCATCCGCAGAAGTATTTCCTTTGCCTCCTCCCGCGTGGAAGCATATTCCGTATAAAAACCGATTACACTGTAGCCGCATACACTGTCATAGTCGCCGATAACTCCTATTTTATACATAAGTAATACACAGCCTTTCCTTTAAGATATCCGGATCAATCCCGGCGCGCTTGCCAAACAGAACCGTACGCAGATTTCTTACCTCGCTGAGCATACCGTAATAAAACCCGAAAACAGGGTCAACATCAAACACATTGGATTTCCTTGCTTTAAGAAACTCAAGCTTCCTGTTCTGAGCCTCAGTACTAATGCTGCGGAGCTTTCCGAGCAGCTCAAACCAGCTTCTAAAAAATGCTTTATCGGAAAGACTTATTCCCGTTTTATAAAACTCACCGTCAATGAACTCCTCGGTTTCCCGTCCGCTGCTGCTTTCCGCCAGTATTGAATAGCCCTTGCTTATTATTTCGCCGTAAGGCTCCGGGAAGCCGGAAAAATCATTTTCGCGGACCTTTTCATAAATACCGTATGTCCACTCGCTTGCCGGCTTCTTAAGATACGGTGCCGGATCGGTATTTTCATATACGCATTTGAGTGAAGCCTTTATATTGTAAAAATCATTCTGCAAAATAAACAAATCAAGCTCCGGCAGTCCGAAGGCCTTAACCGTTTCAAACGCCTCCCGCTCCTTTGCGCGCAGAAGCTCATCAATACCTTTTCCCTGCTCGGCACGTGAAAAATATCCCGAATCAAAGAGTAGCTCCTCCGCCTCCCGGCTGCTGCCGGCCTCAAGCATCCTCAGAAAATCCTCCTGCTTCAGCATCTTGTTTTCAAGACATTTGAGATTGGACGTTGCGTAAACATAGTCGAAATACTTCATTAATAACCCTCCTATGAGCCGATTGCCATGCTCAGCTCATGAATAAGCTCACTGCGCCTTTCCTCAAGCATCTGATCAAGCATTGCATTTTCCGTAAACCCGTCATAACGCACAAGAAATCCATATCCCGGCACATCCTCACCGCGGCTGAGAGGAACAAGCTTTTCAAGCCGCTCCATAAAATCCACGGGAAGACGCTCCGCATCCTTGTCACCAAAGCTGATAACGCCGTTTTCACCCTTGCCGAGCTTTGCAAAAACATTATAAAGAAAGTCAAAATACTCCTTTTCCGGAAGAGAAACAAGCTTCTGCTTTGCAAGCTCTGTTACATGAGAGAAAAAATCAAGACGCGTTTTTGTCAGAGCGTTTTTTCTGTTCTTTTCCGCTTCATACTCACTGCTTCCGCAGACAGCAGCAAGCTGCCGCTCCGTATCCGCATCAATCAACGCTTTTTCGGCTTCGAGACGAGCCGCAGTATCCTTTGCCCGCTCCTGTGCTTTAGCTATTTCAGCACTCATTATTTCTTCCGCTTCAAGGCGCGCATCGTCAATAATTTTCTTCGATATCCTTGAAATGTCCTCCATAATGCACCTCACGCTCCGATGTTGATAACCATGAGGAAGGATACTATGAAGGCAAGCAATGCATAAAGCTCAACGAGAGATGCCGAAACAATAGCCTTTGAGCTTTCCTCAGGACGCTTTGCCACAATATGAACACCTGTTACACAAACACGGCCCTGAGATGCTGCAGAGAAATATCCGCCGATTGCCATGGGAAGGCAGGCTGCAAGATATGTGAGTCCCTGCACAGCCGATTCGGGAGCGGTGCCTCCGAGAATTCCGACATTCAGCAAAACCATTACGCTGATAATAAGTCCGTAAAGACCCTGTGTTCCAGGAAGAAGCTGAAGCACGAGAAGCTTACCGAACTTGTCCGGTTCCTCAGTAATAACTCCTGCCGCCGCCTCACTTGCAATACCAACACCCTTTGCAGAGCCCATGCCCGCAACTCCTACTGCCAAAGCAGCTCCGAGTAAAGCAAAAAATAATCCGTAATTCATGTAAATCATTTCCTTTCATCTTTTTATAATAAGTTGGTTGAAAAACTGCGTTTTTCTTAAATTCCGAATTCCGAATTCCGCATTGTTTTATAAGTCTCTGTAATATGCGCCGAAGGGTATAAATTTACGCCCTCCGCCTTCATAAAACTTACTGTAGAATTCAACATACTGCAGTCTGTTGGTATGCACATACGCACCGAGCATGTTTATCGCAAAATTCATTGCATGTCCGATAACAAACACCGCTGCGAACATCAGCACACCGACAACGGATTTTCCTCCGAGGGAACCGAGTATATTTATAACCTGAGCAATTACACCCGTTGCAAGTCCGAGAGCCATAAGCCTTGAATATGAAAGAATATCGCTTATATAGCTCGTAATATCATAAAGGCTTATAATTCCTCCGAACAGCTTTGCGAATATATTCTTCTTGTCCCTGCCCTGGGTAAGAATCAGCATGACAAACCCGATTATCATAACTGCCATTCCCACCTTCTGAACCATCGGTGCAACCACGCCGACTGCCGTTATGCAAATACCGAGAAGTGCGATTATCCAGCTTCCCGTATCAAAGACGGCCTCAAAATATCTGCCTCGGCGCGCCTGCATATAAAACTTAATTGACAGTCCCACTATAATCTGGATAAAGCCGAGGGCAATACTGAAAATCAGCAGCGTCAGCGGCTCACCTGTAGGATCAATCCACAATGGCTTAAGGGCAATGCTTTTACCGAAAAAGGTTTCTGCGACAGATGTTACGGCGTTTCCGAAAAAGCTTCCGTACATAAGACCCCAGAAGGTTGTTGAAATACCGCAGAAAAAGAACATTCGCATCATTTTCTGCATTTTATTCTTTTTTATGAAGCCCATATATCCGCAGGCAATAATCATCAGGAGCCCATATCCCGCATCAGAGAACATCATTCCGAAAAATAAATAGTAAAATACAGCCATAATCGGGTTCGGGTCAATGTCGTCCGCCGAAGGCATGCTGTAGGTTCCCGTTATATCCTCAACCGGTGCCGCAAAGGCGTTGTTTTTAAACATAACCGGCGCATCATCGCCCGGCTCGCTTATCTCAACATACGCACCTGTCAGCTCCTTTTTAACCCTTTCAGAGTCCGCTGCGGGAACATATCCGGTAATAATAACAGTTCTTGCAGTCCTTCCTATCTTGTTCTCCGCGTCAATGCGTTCCTTCTCACGAAGCAGAGGAATTACTGACAGCTCCGATATACGCTTGCCGTATTCCTCAAGCTTTCTGTCAAGCATTTTAAGCTTTTCTTCAAGAGATGCGATTTTTTGTCCCTGCTCATTTATCCATTCGGACGTAAGAACATTAACCGCGGCCTTTTCCTCCATAAAACCGAGGGAAAGAAGCTTATCGTTTATATTTCCCATAAACGCTGTCCATATATACGTCCTTCCGCGCGCTTTGGTTATAATTTCAAAATGCGCCAAGGGAGAAATCTTTACAAGCTCCTCCTTGTCAATGTCTCCGGGTATAAATCCTGTTTTAAACCTTACATGAGCACTTTTCCGCGTTCCGATCGGTACATCAAGTTCCCTGTAGGGCTCCAAAGCCGATACGGAAAGCTTTATTCTGTTTATCTCGTCAATAAGCTTCTGACGGTGCGCCAGCGCACTCAGGATATCCTCTGCAAGCTGCACGGAATTTTTCTCCGGTTTGTTTTCAGGCTTGCCCCTTATATATTTTTTTATCTCAGACGCTGCCTTTTCCGTCTGCCTGAGCCTTGACTCAACATCAGCATCGCTTACGGCTTCATGCGTGACACCCTTTTCCTCACACCGGTCAATTTCAACTGCACCCAGCCGCTCAAGAGTGTCAAGTATCCGGTCCCCGTCCTCCTTAAGGGCGACAACGGATATTTTTTTCATCTTAACTATCGCCAAAGCATTTTCACCTCTTGTCCTTAATATATGAAACAAGCATATCTGACAGCCTGTCCGCCTCACATTCAAGCCGCTTTTTCAGTTCAGCGCATTCCTCCTGAATTTCACGTTCCGCGTTTTTAATATTCTCCTCCGCCTTATTTTTTTCTTCAAAAATACGCCGGCGTGAGCTTTCCTTGTATGCCGAAAGCTCCGCCGCTGCTTTTTCCTCAGCTTCGGAGATAATTTTTTCACTCTCAGCCGCAGCCTTTTTTCCGGCGTCGTCAATTATACGCTGAGCTTCCTTTTCACTTTCCAATATTTTTTCAAGAGCTGCCTTTGCCATATATAATCACCCCTTCCGGACTTCAGATTCCATTCAAAATACGCTCCGCGCCTTCATGTCAGGCGAGGACACATATGCCGCTCAATTATATAATTTCCTTTAATTTGTTATTATATAATTTAAAAAATAAAAAATACTATACCATTATATGTCATTATACAACCTGTACACAAAAAAGTCAAGAAAAAATAATTTTGTTTACATTGTTAATAAAATATACAAAAAAATAAAGTTTAACGATTTGCACAAAACTATTTGATTTACAATAGCTTTGTGCTTTTTCTTTTGTATGTTACAGTAATATTTAAAATTATGAAATCTATCAAAAACATTCCCGTTTTTACCCCTGCTTTTCTCCTATTAGTGAGGGAATTGAATTAGTACTGTTTTTTTTGCAAGAAAACAAAGGGTGTGCAAATGAGCATCATAAAAAATGCTCATTTGCAACAGCCCAAAAAACAAAAGTTTTGTTTTAAAAATTACACGAAACTATTGCAAATTTAATAGTTTTGTGATAAAATTAAAACAGAATCGAGGTGTGATGAATGAAAAACTATGAAAAAGTTGTAGAGCTTGGTTGCTTTTCTCTTGGAGAGCTTGCAGAAAAGCTTAATTGTTGCATACCAACAGCAACAAGTTTAATACAAAAATATTTGAAAAACGGATATATAGAGCGTGTTCGCCGTGATTTATATGCGACAATCAGCATTGAAACAAAGCAGCCCATTTTAACAAGGTATCAGATAGGCAGTAAACTATTTGATGATGCGTATTTATCGCACCATACCGCATTTGAGGTTTACGGATATGCAAATCAAGTTTTTTATGAGGCATATGTTGCTACAAATACACGCTTTGCCGATTTTACCTATGACGGAGTTTTATATCACCGCACATCACCCAAAACAAATATTTTAGTAAATAAAATAAATGATACAAAGGTATCTTCTGTTGAGCAAACAGTTATTGATAGTATAAGCGATATGGAAAAGATTGCAGGACTTGAAGAAATTCTGCGTTGTATTCTCTTGATTCCGTCATTAAATGCAGAAAAACTGCTTGATGCTATAAAGAAATGCAATAACGGCTTTGTATTTCAAAAATGCGGATATATATTTGAGCAGCTTAACAGCACATTACACTTACCGGAAAGCTTTTTTGATGAATGTGCAAAACACATATCCAATTCAAAACGATACTTGACAAAAGAGCATACAAATTATATATGGTACGAAAAATGGAAGCTGTATGCTCCCGAAAACATATACACCATTATAGATAAAGGGGTGAATAACTATAATTAAGTTTGACAGAATAACGCTTGGCAAACAAGCAAAGGAGCTTGGCTTTGTAAGAGATACATTTGAAAAGGTTTGCAGACTTTCTGATGTGCTGAAATTTCTTGAAAAAGATAACCTGTTAAAAGATACATTAGCACTCAAAGGCGGAACGGCGATAAATGTAATTATTTTCGATTTACCGAGATTATCGGTAGATATTGACCTTGATTTTTCGCAAAATCTCCCTCGTGATGAAATGCTCGTCTTGCGTGAAATCATTACAGAGCGACTTTCAAAATATATGATGGCAAATGGTTATTTATTAAGCGGTAAATCAAAAATGCATCACGCACTTGACTCTTTTGTGTATGAATATCAAAACGCCGGAGGTATGAAGGATAATATAAAAATTGAAATTAACTATATGCTCCGTACACATATTCTTCCGCTAAAGCGAAGAAAAGTTAATCTATCTTGGCTCACGGAGGATTTAACTGTTTTAAGTGTAGCGCCTATGGAAATTTTCGCTTCAAAAATTGTTGCACTTTTAAACAGAACGGCACCAAGAGATTTATACGATATACATAATCTGCTTGAGTTTGATTTGTTTGATGAAAGCGAACAGGATATGCTAAAGAAATGCGTTTTGTTTTACTCTTGCATCGGTTCGGAGAACGTTCCCGAAAGTTTTACATTTGACAACATAAATAAAATGCCGCAGAATAAAATAAAAACAGATTTGTTACCCGTACTTCGTTTCGGCGCATATTTTGATTTGAAGACTGCCCGTGATAAGGTGATGAATTATTTAAAAGACTTGCTTGTTCTTACACCGCAGGAAAAAGAATTTATGTCATCCTTTTCAAAAGGCACCTTTAAGCCGGAACTGCTTTTCGATGAAGAAACGGCAAAAGAATTGACTTTCCACCCAATGGCTGCTTGGAAATGTCAAAAAGTAACAGAAAATATTTCAAAGGGTTAATAAAATATACAAAAAATAATTGACAGCAACACCGCCCGGGTGTATAATATATCGTGAAATAATTAATTACAGGAGGAAAAAATGTCTATACAACGCGTCAGAGAATTTTTCAGGAAAAAAAATATAGAAGAAAAGATCAGGGAATTTGATGTTTCAAGCGCCACAGTGGAGCTTGCAGCACAGGCTCTCGGCTGCGGTCCGGAGAGAATTGCAAAATCCCTCTCCTTCAGCGTAAACGGTGAGCCGGTTCTCATAGTTACGGCAGGGGATGTAAAAATAGATAATCCGAAATACAAGGCACAGTTTGCAGCAAAAGCAAAAATGCTTTCGCCGCAGGAAACAGAAGACTTGATCGGTCATGCAGTAGGCGGAGTCTGCCCGTTTGCGTTAAAGCCCGGAGTAAGGGTTTTTCTTGATGTATCACTTAAACGGTTCGAGACGGTTTTCCCGGCCTGCGGAAGCAGCAACAGCGCGATTGAGCTTTCCGTAAAAGAGCTTGAAGAGCTTTCAGGCTATGAAGCATGGGTTGACGTATGCAAGCCGAAGCAGTAAAATTACAGCTCATCATCAGAGGCGATAATAAGAAGGCCTTCGCCGCGCTTAGAGGTATATCCGGCAATACCTTCCGTCACTTTGTTTGAAAGTCCGCGTGTTGCGCCGAAATACAGTGTTTCACTGCTTAGGGAATAATCAAGACCGTATGTGGTTATTCCCTCAATAGCGGAAGAAAGCGGAATAAGAGAAACCGTTGCGCCGCACCTGTCCCTTATTTCAAAGCTGTCCTTGTAATAATACACCCTGTTATGCCTGTCTGCAATGCAGCCATCTGCTCCGGCATCATGAATCTGCTTAAGCAAAAAAATATTACCGACCGAATGGTCAAGCCTTGTTCCAACAGCGCCGAGAAGAATAATCTCGTCCGGGTGCATGGACAATGCATGCTTTACCGCGATTTCGCTGTCGGTATAATCCTTTCTTACAGGAAAAACGATTTTATCCTTCATGCATCCGGCATCTGTTTTCAGGGAATCCATATCTCCGACAAGCAGATTTGTATGTATTCCGTATTTAAGCGCACTGTCAAACCCGCTGTCAGCACATATTACAAAATCCTCGGGCAAAATTTCAAGGCACGGCTCAAAGCTGCCGCCGGCTATAATTATTACTCTCATTTTAATCCTCCATGAAGCCGCCTTGCGGCTTCTCAAACACATAACGTGGAAAAGAAGCAAGCAGGTTGCCTTCTTGAGGGACGACGGCGTATGTTTCAATAAGGGGCAAAGCCCCGTCATTCAACGTTTCAGTGGGGGATTGTACCCCCACTGAAAAAAGTAAGTGGAACCCGCCGCCTATAGAGGCGGGGGACATCTTGCTTTTAGTTATACTCCGAGTCCCGAAAGGAGGTAAGATGCGCCGCTTATTTTTCACGTTAATTCTCCGTATTGCCGCATATGTGAAGCAAAGCCTTTACACTTCCATCAATATCTTCATTAAATACGGCAGTTCCGGCAACAAGCACATCCGCTCCGCAGCTGTATACATCTTTAATATTCGAGGCATTAACACCGCCGTCTACCTCAATTCTGAACTCAGGGCCCGCAGCGGCTCTCAGAAATCTTATTTTTTCATTAACATCCCTTATGTATTTCTGCCCGCCGTAGCCGGGAAAAACACTCATGACAAGAGCCATATCAATTTTGTCCAGGTATCTCAGCAAACCGTCAGCCGGAGTATCGGGGTTTATGGCAATTCCCGCTTTTTTCCCCAGCGACCTTATAAGAGCCAAACATCCATCCATATCCTTAACACATTCAAGATGGACGGTAATACCGTCAGCACCTGCATTTGCAAAGGGCTCAATATATTTCTCCGCTCTCTCTATCATAAGATGCACATCAAAAAACTGATTTGAAACAGGTCTGAGGGCCTTGACAATACCCGGTCCGAAGCTGAGATTCGGAACAAAATGCCCGTCCATAATATCAATGTGAAGCCACTTTGCCCCTGCCCTTTCGGTGCAGGATACCTGTTCTCCGAGCCTTGCCGCATCAGCGGCTAAAATTGATGGTGCTAAAATCATAATATGTTTCTCCTTTCGTATATGGCAAAAAGCCTTTGAAAAAATTCAAAAGCTTTTTGAATATCAGCTTATTCCGTTATGAGGCCTGTAAGCATAGATGTAAGCTCCTTTTCGGAAAGTCCTTCGGAAATAACGCAGAAGCCTGCGGAATTTCTTACAAAGGTTACGGTAAACGAGGTTCCCTCACCGACCCAATACGATGAATTTGAACCAAAGGTTTTTTTCTCCCCCTCAGTCTGTGCCGCAATGCTTTCGGCTTCAGCCTTGGTAACATTTATCTCCACTCTCCGTCCGCCGCCGTCCGTGTACAGAAAATATCCGTAGTCTCCACCGCCTTCACCGTTCGCAGCAGACTGCTGTTTCGGCGAATTATCCTCCATTCCGTCCGGAATGGCAAGAAGCGCACGGAAATCAAAGCCTATATAATCGATATAATCATCAATACCCCAAACGGACGATTCATCGGCAGACTCAGTATATGATGATGCTCCGCCTCCACCTCCGCCTCCGGAGTCTGAAGCCAGCGAATTTGAGTATGTTCCGCCTGTATCTGCTATTCTTGCAGAAGACTTAAGCTTGGGATATTCCTCAGTCTTATTCTCTGCGCCGGCCGTTCTGTCCTGCATGCCGGCAAACCCGGCATCGAAAGAATGCACCTTTGCCAGTTCAGACGAAGGCTGTGCGGCCGCAGCAGGCGCAGTTTCCTCATCAGCTGTAGGCTGAGACTGCACAACATAATTCACAGCTTCTTCTGTTGCAGCAGCCTGAACGCTTTCTGCACTCTTCGGCTTTACTTCCGGCACAGCCGTAGCTTCCGCACGGGGCTGTTTTTTCGGAGCGGCAGTTTTTGCAGCTTCTTTTTTATTGGCTTTCGCTGTGCTTTCCGCATAAGAAGCAGCCGTGCTTTGCGAAAAATCCGCATTGCCGCTTACCGAAGCCGTCTCAGAAGAATCTGCTGCATAAGCCTCTTCTGACCTTTCCGGCTCATCTGTTCCGGCTGTCGGATCGGTTTCGGGAGACGGCTTTGCTGTTTCTTCAACAAAAGATGATTGATCTGTATCGGGCTGCTTTATAAGCTGCGGATATGCAACAGAGCATCCGATTATAATAACTGCCGCAGCCGCCGCGGAATAGACAGCTCTGAAATTATATTTCGGACTTTTTCCGTTTTGCGCACTTTGCAGAATTTTTTCGAGAAGCTGTTCATCTGCATTTATTTCATCATTTGCTTCTTTATATATCTTTCTAAACAAAGTCATAACCTCCCTTCAGCTTGGTTCTGAGCATTTCTCTTGCTCTGTGAAGCTGGGATTTTACAGTGGCTTCCTTAACTCCGATACACTTTGAAATTTCGGCAACAGACATATCCTCATAATAAAACAAATGAATAACTGCACGGTACTTCTGCGGAAGCTCCAGAGTTGCGTAATAAACATCGCTTCTTTCAGGCGTTTCAAAAGAAATTTCCTCACTTAAGCCCTCTGTTTTCTTAAACCACGAATTGGTGAAAACGTTTTTACTGCAATTTATCGCAACACGAATCAGCCACGCCTTTACATGTTCCTCACTCTGAAAATCTATGTCCTTCTGTATGTACCGTAAAAAAACCTCCTGAACCACATCATCGGCATTTTCGCGATTTTTTGTCTGGTTCAGGGCAAGCTTATATATCATGGGAAAATATTTTTTTGTCAGTTCTTCCTTTGACTCGCGTGTTTTGAAGTCGGATACCACCTTTATCCCCCTTTCACTTATAATACAAACCAAACACCGGAAAGGTTTCAAAAAAAACTAATAGTTTCTTTTTTCCTTTAATATTTTATAAAACTCACAATAGCTGTCATACCTTGATTGTGCAATTTTACCCTCTTCAAGGGCTTCTCTTACGGCGCAGTCCTGCTCCTTTATATGAGCGCAGCCTCTGTACCGGCAGCGGTCTGAAAGACCTCCGATTTCCGGAAAATACTGTTCAAGCTCACTTTCATCCATTTCCGGAAGCTCAAGAGAGCTGAAGCCGGGAGTGTCCAGAACAAAACCACCGCTTACGGGTATCAGTTCAACATGCCTTGTGGTATGACGACCTCTTTCAATACGTGCACTGAGGTGTCCCGTCTCCATAACAGCGCCTGTCAAAAGATTAAGAAGGCTTGATTTTCCAACGCCTGACAGGCCGGAGAAGGCTGTAATTTTTCCGGAAATAAGCTCCTGAAGGGCGCCTAAATTTTCCTTTGCCTCAGCGCTCACGCTTATAACCCTGTAGCCTGCTTTTTCATAAGCAGCCGCGATATCCTCCCTTTCCGCAAGGTCTGTCTTATTTATACAGATAACTGCTTCAATACCGCTTCTTGCCGCTTGAACAAGCATCTTATCCACAAGGGTCAGATTCGGATCCGGGGACTGAGCTGCTATGACAATAACAAGAATATCCACATTTGCAACAGGCGGACGGATAAGGAAAGAGCGTCTGGGGAATATTTCATCAATACTCCCCTTGTCACCCGAAACAGTTATTCCCACATTATCTCCTGCCATGGGCGTTATTTTGTTTTTCCTGAACACCCCCCGTGCCCTGCACTCATAAACCTTATCCCCTGCAAGCACGTAATAGAATCCTCCGATACCTTTTATTATAATACCTTCAAGCATATATCCGCCTTCCGTTCCGTAAAAATCCTCGGGACTATTTATCAAAATCAACAGTCTGCTGATCAACTATTTTACCGTCTATAAACACAACTATCTGCTTCGTGCCGCTTCCTGTCACATCCACCGAAACCGACTCGCCGCGGTTTTTTGTCTTTTCATAGTAAGTGTCGCCGTCAACCGTAATCTTAACCTCTGCCGTACCTTCGTTCCCGGGTATCTGCAAAGTAAATGTTTTTGTTTTAAGCTCCTCGTTCTTTTCAGGGATTTTGCTTTCCTCCGGCTCATTTCCGCCATCAGGTACAGACGGTGCAACCGTAGGCGGCACAAAGGTATGCTCAGGTGATGCAACTCCCGTACTAACCACAATCGAAACCGATGTTCCTGCCGTAACTGTCTTTCCCGCCTCAGGGCTCTGAGAAATAACAGTACCCTCAGGGAGCTCCGAATCCTTTTTGCTCACAGATACAAGCTTCAGATTCCACTGAATACAAAGCCTTTCCGCTGAATCCTTTGTTTCACCGTAAAGCGACGGAACAACAACATTCTCAGCCGGACGGGGCGTCTCCGTAGCCTGAGGCTTACCCGTGCTTACATGAAGCGTTACCACATCGTCCTTATTGAGCTTTGTTCCAACCTCCGGCGACTGGCGGATAACCTGTCCCTGAGGCACGGAAGCACTTTCCTCCTCGTTAAGAAGATACGTAAGATCCGCCTCAATTATTTTTTCAATAGCCTCTTCAACTGTAAGACCCTTAACATAAGGAACACTTATATCTCCTCCCGAAGAACCGATGCTTACAACAACATGAATCGGGTCGGAAACCTTAGTGTAGGTTTTTGCATCCGGCATCTGTGATATTATTCTGCCCTCTTCAACATCATCGGACAGTGAATATTCAAGCTCATCGGAAATAGTGAGCCCATTATCCGACGCAAGCTTCACCGCATCCTCAAGCAACATATTCTTAAAATCCGGAACAAGAGCTTCACCGGAGCTTTTTTTCATAAAGGAATAAGCCCCGAATATTATAAGAAACAATGCTATAATAGTGATAAACGCAAGGGCCGTTGCAGTTTTATCAGCTTTTTTCTGCGCTTCTGTCTTAGGCTTTTTGTCCTTTTTTTTCTTTTTCTGTTTTTTTGAAGATTCCTGCAGATCCTCCTCGCCTATTTTAAACTTCTTTGTACTGCCTATTTCATCATCATCTTCATCGCCGTAATCATAATCCGCAACCGGCTGGTTTGCAAGGACAGCGTGGAGATCTGTAAGCAGCTCCGACGCTGTCTGATATCTTAACGTCTGGTCCTTTGACATTGCCTTTGAAACCACCTTCGCAAGGTCAGCCGGCACCGACGGATTCAGGTCAAGCACTGACGGCGGCTCCTTTTCAATATGCATAAGAGCAACCGCAACTGCCGACTCCCCGTCAAAAGGAACCTTGCCGGTGAGCATTTCAAATATAACAACGCCAAGCGAATAAATATCGGATCTTGCGTCCGTAAATCCGCCTCTTGCCTGCTCCGGAGAAATATAATGAACAGAGCCCATGGCGTTTTTATCGCCGACGATAAGAGTCTCGGTATTTGCTGCCTTCGCAATGCCGAAATCCGTAACCTTAAGCTCTCTTTCCTCAGTCATCAATATATTCTGAGGCTTAATGTCACGGTGAACAACACCCTTTGAATGAGCTGCGTCAAGAGCCTGACAAATCTGAATTCCGAAATCACACGCCTCCTGCCATGGCAGCGGACCATTGTCGCGTATGTATTTCTTCAGGGTTGAGCCCTTTACATACTCCATAACCATGTATTCAAGACCGTCCTCCTCGCCCATATCAAATACGGAAACTATATTGTTATGACTGAGGCTTGCAGCCGCCTGCGATTCCTTTTTAAAGCTCATCAGCGCCGTTTCATCATCCTTTACGCTGTCGCGCAGCACTTTTATTGCAACATCTCTTTTAAGAAGCTCGCATTCCGCCCTGTAAACGGACGCCATACCGCCTGTTCCTATAAGCTCAAGTATATGATAACGGTTTGCTAAAGTTTTTCCTATAAGATTATCATTCATTTTTTTAGTCCCTTTCATATGTTTTGAATACAATCAGCCTTCCAGAAGAGCCGCCGTAATATTGTCACTGCCGCCGCGTTCATTGGCAAGCGCTGTAAGCTCCTCCGCCGCCTTCTGCAAATCTTCCGCACCATAAACTATATCGCGGATTTCAAAATTTTCAACAAGATTGGTAAGACCGTCACTGCAAAGCAGTATAATACCGCCGCTGCAGTCCTCATCAAATATATCAACGCAAACATTTTTATCAGTACCCATAGCACGGGTTATATAATTTCGTCTCGGATGACGCTTTGCCTGCTGCTCAGTTATTTCCCCGCGCATTACAAGCTGCCATACGTAGGAATGGTCAACAGAAATCTGACGGATCTTTCCGTCCTTTAAAATATATGCTCTGCTGTCCCCCACGTTTCCGACTATAACTCTGCCGCCGTACAAGATCGCCGTTACTGCCGTCGTTCCCATTCCGAGAAGCTTTGAATTTGCCTCTGCATATTCATATATTCTTTTATTCGCAAGCACAAACGCATCACGAAGCTTATCCTCATAATCAACCTTTTTCTTTTTCCTGCATGCAAGCAGTACCTCAGAAATTGTATCAACTGCCATTTTGCTTGCAACCTCACCGGCATTATGACCTCCCATACCGTCTGCAACCACAGCAAACAGCGGTTCCTCTTTGCTGACGAATACGCTGTCCTCATTCTGCCGCCTCAGCTTGCCGATATCAGTAAGGTAACCATATCTCACACAAACACCTCCCTATTTAATGAAAAGCATAAATGCCGCTTTTCATATTTTTACTAAAGTTATCGGGCTTTCTCAGTCTGCTGTCTGCGAAGCTGACCGCAGGAGGCGCTTATATCGCTGCCGAGTTCACGCCTTACAGTAGCATTTATTCCCCGCCGCTCAAGCACCTCTTTAAATTTCTCCACGCTGCTGCTTTTTTCAAAGCTTCTCTCCCTGACCCTGTTCACCGGTATAAGATTTACATGACACAGCATTCCGGAAAGAAGATCTGCAAGCTCCTCCGCGTGCTCCTTTTTATCATTAATTCCCTTAATAAGCGAATACTCAAAGGTAATTCGCCTGTTCGTCTGTTTTATATAATATTCTGCCGCACCCATAAGCTCGCTTACTCCGTACTTATGATTTACCGGCATAATTTTATTTCGTATTTCATCATTCGGTGCATGCAATGAAATGCACAGATTAAGCTGTGTGTGCATATCGGCAAGCTCCTTTATTTTCGGCACAATTCCGCAGGTTGAAAGGCTGATATGACGCCAGCCGATATTGATTCCCTTCGGATCAGTGACATTTTTCAGAAAAATCATTACATTATCGTAATTATCAAAAGGCTCTCCGATTCCCATTAAAACAATATTTGAAATTCTCTGCCCAATATCGGCTGAAGCAAAAATCACTTGGTCGAGTATTTCACCCGGCGTCAGATTTCTCTGCTTCCCGCCGATGGTTGACGCGCAGAAACCGCAGCCCATGCGGCAGCCAACCTGTGTGGAAATGCATACGGAAAGCCCGTGGTTGTACTTCATGACAACCGTTTCAATACAGTTTCCGTCGGCAAGCCCGAAAAGATATTTAACCGTTCCGTCAAGCTTTGACGTGCGTTTAAGCAGGTTTTTCGGGCATGAAACAAAAGCGGCTGACGAAAGTCTTTTTCTGAACTCCAGGCTGAGATTTGTCATCTCATCAATTGATGTGACTCCCTTATGCAGCCACGCAAAAATCTGACCGGCGCGGAAGCCGCTCTCACCCATATCCTCTACAAGCTTTTTTAAATCATCATATGTTAAATCCTTTAAGTTTATCATTTCTTTTTCCTTAATTTACAAATAAAAAAACCGTCAGTCCCGTCAGTATTCGGGAAAAGTGTAACATAACCGTCCTTTGCCGTTTCCTTTTTAATATGCTCCGGAAGCATAGGCGTTATATCAACTCTCTCAAGCTCCGGATGCTTTTCAAGAACAGCCTCGGTCGTTTCCTCATTCTCCTCGGGAAGAATTGTGCATGTGCAGTACACCAATTCGCCGCCGGGCTTTAAATACATAGCCGCATTTTCAAGAATTTTTTTCTGCAGCTCCCGCAGACCCGATATTTTATGGCTGCTGCTGTTCCATTTTATCTCAGGCTTCCGCCTGATTATTCCAAGCCCCGAGCACGGTGCGTCTACAAGAATTTTGTCAGCGCTTTCTGAAAGCTCACCGTTATATACGCTGCTGTCGGCTGTACAGACCTCGATAATATCAAGCCCGGCACGCAGTGCATTTTTTCTGATAAGCTCCGTTTTGTGGGGATGTATATCAAAAGCCCTGACGCTGCCTCTGTTTCCCATAAGCTCTGCAAGATATGTTGTTTTTCCGCCCGGTGCGGCACAAAGGTCAAGAACAAATTCCCCTGCCTTAGGAGACAATACCTCACACGCAAGCTGCGCCGCGGAATCCTGCACCGTAAAAAGCCCCTCCGCAAATTCCGGTGAGCCTCCCACATCAAGACCCGATACTCTTACCGCGGACCTGAATCCCGAAACAGCCTCAACCTCAGCTCCGCGCGCCTTAAGCTTTCCGATAAGCTCATCACGTGAGACCTTCAGAAGATTGCATCTGATAATCATATCCGGCTCGCCGCACATCGCCTCCAGCAATTCACGGGTAAATTCATAGCCGTAGACTGCGGTAAGCCTGTCGCAAAGCTCAGTCGGGAAGGAATACCTGACGCTTAAGGCTTCTGTTCCCTGCGACGGGAATTCTATTTCATTTCTCCGTCTTGACACATTCCTTAAAACCGCGTTCACAAAGCCGGAGGACCTTCCCGCATACCTTTTTGCAAGCTTGACACATTCGTTCACAGCGGCGCTGTCAGGCACCTTATCCATATATAAAATCTGATAAATCCCGATTCGCAGAAGCTCTGTCACAATGTCTGACAGCTTTGACAGCTTTGTGTCCGAAAAAGCAGAAATTACGTAATCAAGTGTAAGCCTCATTGAAATGCAGCCGTAAACAAGCCTTGTAGCAAACGCCTTATCCACAGGCGCAAGCTCCCTTATTCCCTCCTTGACGGCAAGGTTTGAATAAGCGCCCTTGAAATCCACATCAAGGAGTATACGAAGCGCAGCCTCACGTGCGTTTTTCATAATTATATTCTGAACTCCTTCCTGTTTGGGAAAAGAGAAGCAAGCAGATTGTCGCCGGAGGCGACGCCGACGTATGTTTATACTTCAAGTCGCTGAGGGCAGTAAGCTGCGCCGCTTATCTTCTTCCAAAATGCCGTTTGGGAAAAGAGAAGCAAGCAGATTGCTGTCATAGGCGACGCCGACGTATGTTTATACTTCAAGTCGCTGAGGGCAGCAAGCTGCGCCGCTTATCTTTTTCCAAACCTCTAATCCCTCCTGCGGTTGACTATCATAAGCAGCCGCAGAAGCTGCAGTGCTGTTGAAGCAACGGCTGCAACATACGTCATGGCAGCGGCCTTAAGCACTTTTTTTGCGCCCTTAAGCTCTTCGCCGTAAAGAAGTCCGCGCTCATCAAGTATTCTGAGCGCTCTGCTGCTCGCATTGAATTCAACGGGAAGAGTAATCAGCTGAAACACAAGCACCAGCCCGAAAAGCAACGCTCCTGCCAGAGCTAAATTTGTCATTCCAAGAATAAGCCCGAGAAGAAACAAAGGCATCGAAAGCGCGTTTCCGATATTGACAACCGGTACAATAGAATTTCTGAGCTTAATCGGGGCATAGTCACGGGCATACTGAACCGCGTGACCGCATTCGTGTGCCGCAACACCGATTGCTGCCACGGAATCCGAAGAATACACCGAGTCTGAAAGTCTTATAACATTTGCTTTAGGGTCGAAATGGTCAGTAAGATTTCCTGACACACGCTGAATCTGTACTCCCGAAAGACCGTTTGCGTCAAGTATGCGCCGTGCTGCGTCGGCACCGGTCATACCTCTTGCATTCCTGACGGAGCTGTATTTATTAAATGTGCTTTTTACTCCGAAGGAAGCAAACAGCGTCAGAAGAAACGCCGCTATAACAAGAACATAGGTCGGATCGTAATAATAGTAAAATGGCATGGTTCTCACCTCATGTTGTTTTCATTCAAATTTTTCTCCGGCAGCTATAGAATGTCCCCTCAGATAGTCCTCAATGCCCATCCTTTTGCTCCCTGCGAATTGAACCTCGCGCAGAAAAACTCCGCCGCCGCCGCAGGAAACAAGCAGTCCCCGCTTTTTGACAAGCCCGGCTACAGTTCCCGGCAGAGCGCCCGGATTATCCTCAGACACTGCCGCAGATATTATTTTCACCGGCTGTCCGTTAAAATATGCGTATGCCATAGGCCATG
Organism: Clostridia bacterium; assembly: GCA_017935675.1. GTDB lineage: Bacteria > Bacillota > Clostridia > UBA1381 > UBA1381 > RGIG9115. Next base: position 108,014 of record JAGBHE010000076.1, read on the forward strand.
AATTCATGCCTCTTATAAGCCGGCATATTTTTTCCGGACTGTCATTCCAGTTTATTTTTCCATCTTCTTTTTTTATCATCGGAGCATATGTTGCCTCGTCTTCATTCTGGGGCTCCGGGCTTACATTTCCGGCTTCAAGCGCGTCAAGAGTTTTGCACAGAAGCGCTCCGCCCAAAGGTGCAAGACGGTCAAAAAGCTCTGCGGAGGTTTCCTCCGCGCCGACCTTTACCCGCTCCCGCAAAAGCATATCGCCGGTGTCCATCCCCTCATTCATAAGCATTGTCGTAATGCCGGCATATTCGTCTCCGTTTATCACAGACCATTGTATCGGCGCGGCGCCCCTGTATTTCGGCAGAAGTGAGCCGTGTACATTTACACAGCCAAGGCGCGGAAAATCAAGCACGTATGCGGGGAGCATTTTCCCATAGGCAACAACGCAGATAATATCAGGCTGAAGCTCCTCAAGCACCGGCTGAAGCTCTCCGTTTTTAAGAGTTGCAGGCTGAAAAACCGGTATTCCGACAGTCTCGGCAAGCTCCTTTACAGGCGGTTTTACAAGCTTATAGCCTCTGCCCTTCGGTTTGTCGGGATTTGTAACGACACCTGCCACTTCACGGCCGCTGTCTATAAGCGCCTTAAGACTTGCCGCCGCAAAATCCGGTGTGCCCATAAAAAGTATACGCATATCTATAACAATAACCCCTTTCATAATTATAAAAGCTGCGTTTTTCTTAAATTCCGCATTCTGCATTGCGATTGCCTTTAGCAATCGCCTATCATTCCTCATCTTCCGAGCTTCCGTCAAGCTGTCTTTGCTTTTCCTCCTCGGTAATTCTCTGAGTAAAAAGAATGCCGTCAAGGTGATCTGTTTCATGACAAATACATCTTGCGATAAGCCCCTCCGCATCCATTACAAACTCCTTGCCGCTGCGGTCCATGGCTTTCAGTGTCACCTTTTCCGGCCGTGTAACATCATACCATTCGTCAGGCACGCTGAGACATCCCTCCTTGCCGGTCTGCTCACCCTCTGAGCCTATTATTTCAGGATTAACCGCCTCTATCCGCTGCCCCTCATAATCACATATAAATACACGCTTCAAAATTCCCACCTGCGGTCCGGCAAGGCCGACTCCGTCGTAGGAGGCAAGCGTTTCATGCATATCATCAAGAAGAGTGTGAAGCTTTTCGTCAAAAACCTTTACCGCCTTGCACGTCTTGTGGAGTATCGGATCTCCGTTTTTCCTTATTTCTCTTATTGCCATTATTTTCTGAAATTCCTTTCCGCCCGCATACGCGCGGCATATTAATGTATATGTACCGGATTTTTATCAATAATAATCGTTACATCTTCAAAATTCAGGTTTGCCCTGCATTTTTCCCTTGCAGCAACAAGCCTGTCAGTAATATCTTTATCCGGACTGCATTTTATAAGTATCTGAAATCTGTACTTATTTTTTATTTTTGAAACAGCGCACGGAAGCGGGCCGAGAACCGTAAAGTCTCCCTTGCCTACATACGCCCTGAACGCTTTTGAGCAATCGTCCGTATCCTGTCTTACTCCTCCCGAAAAACCGATAAGAATTATATCGCAAAACGGCGGATACCACAGTATTTTTCTCATTCTTATTTCGTCCTGATAGTACTTGAGATAATTGTGCTGTGCCGCCATGATAATTGCCTCATGGTCGGGGGAATAAGTCTGGATTACCGCTCTGCCCCGTTTCTCACCGCGCCCTGCGCGCCCTGTAACCTGCTCCAGTATATCAAAGGTGCGCTCTCCGCTGCGGAAATCATCAACATGCAGCATGGTATCGGCGGAAATAACTCCGACAAGAGTAACATTTTCAAAGTCAAGACCTTTTGTAACCATCTGAGTGCCTATCAATATATCTGTTTTTTCCTTTTCAAATCTTTCAAGTATTTTTCTGTGTGACTGTTTTTTCCCGGTAGTATCAATATCCATTCTGATGGTCGAAGCATTGGGAAAAAGTCTTTTTACCTCGCTTTCAACCTTTTCCGTACCGCCTCCGAAATATCTTATATATTTGCTTCCGCAGGAGGGGCATACGGTATAATTTTTAACGCTGTGTCCGCAGTAATGACACTGCAGTGTGTCGTCATGACGATGATACGTAAGAGATATGTTGCAATTCGGACAATGAACCACATAGCCGCATTCCCTGCATGACACAAAGGTTGAATATCCGCGCCTGTTCAGGAAAAGAATAGTTTGCTCGCCCTTTTCGAGATTGAGACTTATTTCTTCATAAAGCCGCCTTGAAAACATTGTCTTGTTTCCTGATGCCAGCTCCTCGCGCATATCCTCAACAAAAATATCCGGCATCGAGTTCATGTTGAACCTCTGCTTCAGATTGAGCAGTCTGATTTCACCGCTGCACGCCTTGTAATACGTTTCAAAAGACGGCGTTGCACTGCCGAGCAGCAGCAAAGCGCCGTTTTGCTGTGCGCGAAATGCGGCAATCTCGTTTGTGACATATCGCGGAGAGCTTTCTGACTTGTATGTATCACTGTGCTCCTCGTCAAGCACTATTATCCCAATATCGTCAAAGGGTGCAAAAACAGCGGAGCGGGCGCCGATTACTATATCAGCGCCGCCGTCTCTGATTTTACGCCATTGGTCATATTTTTCTCCCGGCGACAATGCGCTGTGAAGCACTGCAATCCTGTCTCCGAAGCGCGCCCTGAAACGGTTTACCGTCTGGGGCGTAAGAGATATTTCCGGAACCAAAACAATAGCTTTTCTCCCCATGTCCGTAACGCGCTTTATACAGTGCATGTAAACCTCTGTCTTTCCGCTCCCGGTAACGCCGTGGAGAAGAAAGGTTTCATATTTTTTTTCATCAATATAAGGACAAAGGGTATCAACCGCTTCGCGCTGCTCAAGGTTCAGAGGGCCTCCCGAATCCGGCTTTACATAATTGGTATTCGGATTTCTTTCTATTTCGGCAACAGCCTCCTCACAAAAGCCCTTTTGGCACAAAGCCTTTATAACAGAGGAATCACAATCCGCAAATTTTTTCAAGTCCCCGCAGGCTAAAAATCCTGCGTCTGCCATTATTTCAAGAGCTCTTGCACGCTTAGGGGCTTTTTTCCGAAAGTCCTCGGCAGCCTCAAGGGCTTCATCCCGCGAAACCGCAAGCCTCAGCGCCTTTTCAGTCTTTTTTCTCACCGGCGCCCTTTCGCTGTATTCACGGCAAAGCACGCCCTCCTTCACAAGCTCGCGTATAACCTGTGAGCTGTCCCAAGGGAAGAAATTGATAAGCTTCTGATACTCAATTGTACCTCCGGAAGCCAACACCCTTTCAAAAACCTCTTTTTTTCTGCCCGCCTGCGCAGGCCCTGAGCCTGCTGCCGTAATCCATTCCTTTGATTTTGATGAAATTCCCGCAGGAACAACTGCGGCAACTGCTTCAGGGTAAGTGCACAGATACCGGCTTCGCATAAATAAAATGACCTTAAGCATTTTTTCATCAAAAACTCTTCCGGCAGGGGACAATGCTTTAATACTTTTAATCCGGCGCTCATCAAAATCGGCTGTCTGCGTCACTGCGGTAACATACCCTTGAGTCGGCTTGTTTTTCGCACCGAACGGGACCATAACCGCGTCGCCTACATGAACAGTCATACCCTCGGGAATTTTATATTCGAGAATCTTGTCAAGAGCGCGGGAAGTATGGCTTATAACAACCTGTGCATACATACTATTCAATTGATTCGACGTTTCCGCTTTCAGCGGCTTCGCGTTCGAGTCTTTCCTTTTCTATGCGCTCCTCTGCCGCCTTTCTTTCAGCCGCCTCAAGCTCGTATCTGAGTGCCTCAAGGTCAAGATCTGAGCTCGGCTCTGAGGGAGTGAAAACAGGCTCTGCGCTGTCGCCGATAAGATTGCTTTCAAATGCTTCATCGCCGCGGCAGTAAAGAACCTTTCCGTCGGCTATCTCCTCAACCGCCCTTGTAATCGGCTTTATTTCCTCAAGTGCCAACTCCTCGTCATGCCCAAGCATACGCACTCTTTTGGCAGCCATGGTTACAAGAGTATACCTTGAATCCACCTTTTTTGAAAGCTCGCTAATTCCGGGTTTGATCATCATAATAAATTTACTCCTTTTCGCTTATTTTATGAATTTAAAAGCTGATATATCTTTTTTCTCTCGGCAGTGCACTGATCCATTATCTGCATCACCCTTGCAACACAAACTCCGAGGTCATCATTTTCAACAATATAATTATATTTAAAGGCCTGCATAAACTCCCATTTGGCAGAGCTTATTCTGTCGTTTATTTCTTCCTCGTCTTCCCTGCCTCTTGAAACAAGTCTGTCTCTCAGTATTTTCATAGAAGGCGGTATTACAAAAATCAACACCGTTTCCGGAAGTATTTCTTTAACCTTAAGCGCACCCTGAGGCTCAATCTCAAGAAGCACATCCTTACCCTCATCAAGCATGTCTTCAATCTGAGCCTTCGGCGTTCCGTAATAATTTCCGTTATAAACGGCCCATTCGAGAAGCTCACCGTTATCCGCCATGCTTTTAAACCGCTCCGGTGTTGTATAATTGTATGTAACGCCGGCAATTTCACCGACTCTCTTGCTTCGTGAGGTTGTCGAAACACTTAGGTGAATATCCCTTCGCTCTATTATCTCGGCGCAAATTGTACCCTTTCCGGTACCGCTGGGGCCGGAAATAACATATAAAATTCCTTTATTCATTGGGTTCCTCGCTTTCCGTTTCAATCCTGCCCACAATTGTTTCCGGCTGAACGCTTGATAATATTATATGACCGCTTTCAGCTACTATAACCGCTCTTGTTCTGCGGCCGTAGGTAGCATTTATCAGCATACCCTTGTCCTCACTTTCACGGATAATTCTTTTTATAGGCGCGGACTCCGAGCCGACAATTGCAACAATTTTATCTGCACAGACCATGTTTCCGAAACCAACATTAATTAATTTCAAGGTGCGACCTCCTATTCAATATTCTGTATCTGTTCTCTCATTTTTTCGATTTCCGCCTTAAGCTCAACCACAATTTTTGAAATTTCAATATCATTTGCCTTTGAGCCTATGGTGTTCACCTCACGGTTAATCTCCTGAATAAGAAAATCAAGCCTGCGCCCTGCGGGCAAATCAGAATCGAGTATTTCATAATACTCCTGAAAATGACTTGCAAGTCTTACAGTTTCCTCATTTACGGCAACCTTATCCGCAAACAGTGCCACCTCGGTAAGCACACGCGCGTCATCAACCTCGCGGTCACCAAGGACCTCCTTTATTTTTTCATAAAGCCTTGCGCTGTAGCTTTCAACTACACCCGGGGCGTATTCATCAACCTTTTCAGCCAAAGACCGCATATAATCAACCCTTGCCCTGAGGTCAGCGCAGATTCTTTCTCCCTCACGTATACGCATCTGCAGAAAATCGTCAAGGGCATGCGTCAGCACAGACTCAACATCAGCCCAGAGCCTGTCCTCATCCTCTTCGGAACGCTCCGTTCTGAAAATATCCGAAAATCTGCACACATTCATAGTAGTTATATCATCCTTAAGACCAAAAGTGTCTCTCAGCTTCTCCGCTGCTCTTATATAGCTTTCGGCAAGAGCCTCATTCAAAATAACCTCACGGTTTTCACAGTCATAGCTTTCCACACTGATAAAAATATCAACCTTTCCGCGGGTTATATAGCCTGCGGCCTTCTTCCGAACCTTGTCCTCAAGAAAAAGCATATGCCGCGGAACCTTTATACTGTAATCTGAAAATCTGTGATTTACTGATTTGACCTCCGCAGAAATCTTTTTCCCCGAAAGTACCTCCTCATACCTGCCGTAGCCGGTCATGCTTTTTATCATTTGTCCACCTTCCTTTTTATGCTGATACTGCACATAAGTATACATTATAATTATATCATATATTTTTAAA
>JAGBHE010000077.1 GCA_017935675.1 Clostridia bacterium
GAAAAAGTGAGCTGTAGAGCCATTTTTCGTGTTGCCTCATAATATAGATTATGGGGCAATTTTTTATTTATTAATTCATTCATCATGCTTATATTATAACACCATGTCAGGTGGAAGTATTGTCAACTTTCAGAACACAAGAGAACCGTCCCCTTGTGTTTGGATTCAGCTTTTTTAAAAAAGATTAATAATGTATGTTTTTATGCATAATATAAATATAAGAGGTGATAAAGGTATGTGGAAAAAAATAAAACCGTATGTGATTTCTATAGCAATTGCTCTCGGAGTCGGAGGACTTTCTGCATTGCTCACAAAGGACGGCATGGAGGCATATCAGAACATTAATCAGCCTCCGCTGAATCCGCCTATGATAGTATTTCCCATTGTATGGTCAATTTTATTTATTCTTATGGGTATCGGCAGCGCTATTGTTTACACAAAGAAAAATGAAGCCGGGGCAGACGCATGCGGCGCTCTGAAAATTTACGGTCTTCAATTAGCCGTAAATTTTTTCTGGAGTCTGATATTTTTTAATATGCAGGCATATTTGTTTGCATTTATATGGCTGCTGCTGTTATGGGTGCTTATTATTATCATGATAATCCGGTTCAGAAGGGTAAGCCCGGCAGCGGCTTATTTGCAGATACCGTATCTTTTATGGGTGACATTTGCAGGGTATCTGACTTTAATGGTGTATATTTTAAACAGATAAAATACAGCACAGCATAAAAAACACAAGGCAGCGCGGTTTAAAAAAACGCCGCCTTGTGTTTTTTATGTAAATTTCAATATGCTTTTATATCAAGCTCAAAATCGCCGTCTGCGTCTGTAATATCAATCTTAATCTGCCGTGAATCATCGAGAAAAAGCGGTGTTATATTTATAATTTGTTTATGGCCCACCGTTTTTCCGTAATACATCGGGGTATCACCGGCAAAAACATTGTAAGAAACCGTAAACCCATTTATGCTCTCGCCGTTTGTAAGATTTTCAGCCAATACCAATGTTTTAACGCTTAAAGTGTTTTCCCGTGGCTTTATCAAATATGAATTTCCGTCCCGTTCGACAATAACGTCAAGGGGATTTGCAAATCTTTCCTTTACGGCATTTCCAAAATCAATAAAACGCCTGCTGTCCTCATCGGGAAGCAATCCTCTTCTGTCCGGTCCGATATTCAAAAGCAAATTACCGCCTCTGCCGACCGAATTTTCATAAAGTCCCTTTAAGTCATCCATATCCCTTAAATACTGTATGTCATTATCACTGTAAAACCAATTGTATCTTCTGATTTTGCAGTCACATTCGAATGGCAGGAATTTAGGTTTATCCAGCCATTCTTCTTCCTGTAGATTTATAGATGTTTTTGCGGAGCCGACAACATTTCTGCTTCCGAACGGAACAATTCCCTCTTCATTTCCAACCCAGCGCACATCGGGATCCCACATTGAAAAAATAAGAATTTCCGGCTGCAGGCCGCGAATACATTTTATAATTCTGTCTTTATCATATTGATGATTTTCGCTTCCGCAGCCGTCAAACCACAAATAGTCAATTTTGCCGTAGTTCGTAAGCAATTCGCTTATCTGATTAATAAAATAATCATCATATTCCTTTCCCGACATTTTCTTATATCCGAACTGGGCGGGACTGTAATATATACCGACTTTAATATCATACTTTCTGCAAGCGTCCGTAAATTCTTTTACCACATCGCCTTTTCCGTTTTTCCACGGTGTGTTTTTCACACTGTAATCGGTATATTTTGACGGCCAATTTGCGAAGCCGTCATGGTGCTTTGCAGTCAGTATTGCATATTTTGCGCCGGCTTCTTTTATTGTTCTTATCCATTGCCCGCAATCAAGCTCCGTAGGATTAAAGGTCTCCGGTTCCATGTGCTTTTCATCCCAATCGATTCTGCCCTCATTAAAGGTGCGAATCCCAAAGTGAAAAAATACTCCCATTTCCCAATCAAGAAATTCAAGTTGTTTTGCCGTCGGCTTTATTCTGTCCATAGTTATCCTCCTGAATAATTAATTTTTTTTCATCTTTTTTCTATATAAATCGGGTGTCAAACCCTCTTGTTTTTCAAACGCCCGTATAAAACTGTTTACGCTTGTATACCCCACCATTTCGGAAAGTTCTTTTATTTTAATATGCGGTTTTTGCAAAAGAATATTTTTTGCCGCATTAATTCGATATAAAGTAACATATTCCTTAAAATTCACATTTTTGTAATTTTTAAAAATACGGCTTACATAGCTTGTTGAAAGCCCGAAATGCTCCGCAATCCCGGTAAGGCACATTTTATTTGCATCGTAGTAATTTTCATCAATGTATTGTATAATACCCTCGACAAGAAAATTATTATTTTTATCATTGCCGCTGTTATATGCGTCAATAATCGTCCTGAATATTGATTTTATCTTTTCCATCAACGCTTCCTGCGTACTCATTACCCCGAGCTCCAAATACATAATACTGTCTTCATCAAACAGGTCTTTTTCTGTTTTTCCGACTATCTTTAAGGTTCTTTTTATCGTTGTAACAATTGCCATCTTAAAATCGCTCATAGCGTCATGGGAAAGTTCGCATTCAATCAAATTTTTTCTTAAAACCGAATCGATCATCGAAAGCGCTTCGTCACACTTATCATTTTTTATATGGTCCAGTATAATTTTTTCCATATCTACGGAATAGTAATAATCGTCATTCTCTATGCTTTTGGTTGCTACTGCAACGTTATTTTTAAACAATGACTTGTTTTTCAGCGTTTTATCCGCATTCAGAAACAATCCGGATATTCCGTAAAGGCTTTGAGTACGTTCATCAGATACGGCACATATATATTGCATACCGAATTTTTGACTGATTTCTTCAATCAATGTTTCGAGTACCTTTATAAGCTCGTCAAGGGTTCTGTCACCGCCCGATAAAATAATCGCTATTTTTCTGTTTTCTATACATACCGTTTTACCGAGATTCAGTCTGCGGATATGATTGTATATTTCATAAATGTTCTTTGAATATGCCGCCTCGTCATTATCCGTACATTCAAGCAATGCAAAGGAATATCCGATACTGTTTTTTGTTCCGGATTTATTTTCATATTCGTCAACATCTTTATGCGTTGCAATACCGTAAATTATATTTATTAAAAATTGCTGCTCAAATTTATCGATATATTCAGTCTTCTCGCTGCTGAGCTTTGTATGCTCCTTTTTCAGCTCTATCATTTTATTTTCAATATATTTGAGCTCGTCTTCTACATTTTCATCTCCCGAAATTCGTTCAACCATTCTTTTTATCGGATTATAAAGTCTTGTTGAAATTACTTCTCCTATAACGGTTGACAATACCATGGAAATTAAAAGAATTATCATCCATTTTAAATAAAACCACAGACTCACGTCTTCATCAATCCTGTAGCAGTATTCCCAATTATGTACTATATCGGATGCAGATGTCATGCTGCCGTTTTGGAATTCATGCAGATTGTCCGCTCCGTTAGTGCTGTATATAACCTTTTTCTGTTCAATTATTGATATACTGTCATTTACACTGTTTAAAAAACTTTTTAAATAGTCGGAATTTATTGCTATTATAAAATACAAGTCATCGGCATCAAGGGTTGTGCATTTATCTATAACCACAATTTTGTTATTGTTAAGGTTATCTGTCATTGACGCACTGCTGTAGCAGCCTCCGGGAAGTGTTTTAAGATATTCCCCGTCATAAGGGACTGCGCCGTATGTTTTTATGATATCACTTTCGCTATATGTTGCGCCGGCGCCTATATAAATATTTTTATCCGGCTGAAATGCTATAATATCACCGAAGACAACACCTTTATATTTTCCTATAAGCGACGCAAGCTTTGTTACATGATAGTAATCTATTTCTTTATCCTTTGCAAAATTTGACGCCTCTTTATTGAACGATATAAGCTTTGCCAATTCCAGATTTATTTTAAGAACCGAATCAACATTTGTCTGAATATTTTTTACTGTTTTATAATGAGCGTTTCTTTTTTCGTAGTCATTATGAGATATTTCATTATTTATCATTAAGATCAATATTGCAAAAACAAGAATATTGCACATAACAATAATAGACAAGCGAATTTTGTTTTTTATATTTAACTTCATTTTTATTCCTTCTGTTTTTTATATACATATTTATTATATCACTTTTTTATATTATTTTCAATATGCAAATTTTAACTTTTATATTTACTTTTTGACATGACGTATCTTATTATAATTGTACCACATTTTATTTTTTTTGTCCATACAAATTTTAAAAGCCCTGTGCAAAAGTTTGCAAAAGGGCTTTATCCATGTTTTGTTTAATTTTCACTGTATACAAATACCATTGCATTTTCGCTGTACCTTGACGCGGTAATTACGTAATCAGCATCGGTTCCCGCTGAAAGATACGTCTTTGCCTCGCTTACGGGTTTATATCTCGGTATTGCGTTTATTACGTTTCCGTCGTGATCCTTTATCACATCCACAAATATAAACGTATATGATGTTATGTCATGCAATTCCAAATCACTGAATGTAATGTTTGATTTATTCATCGCTTCACGGCTCATAGTATACATTATGCCGCCGCCTAACGAATACAGATATCCTTCTTTGAAATCACCGTACGCGCCGGCTCCGTCCGCAGAAAGTTTTCCGCCTTTAAGATCATAGTTTCTGTCAATTCTCGACAGGGTTTCGTCTCTTGCGGTATATGAAACTATATCGCCTTTTTTTAATGCGCTGACAACATCTTCGGTATCATCGGAGGCAAAGTATGTTTTATATGTTCCGTCCTCATTATATATTGACACCATCGGACGGGCTTCCCCGCCGGAATCAATACCCTCCCGTACTGAAGATACAACTCCGACTTCTTCGGGAATTTGTGTTTTCTTGTCAGCCGTAAAATAAACGCTTATTTTCGAGCGCCCGTTTTCATCAAATTCATATGCGCTGATTTCATAATATTTGTTGTGTTCAAATGACTGATACGGCTTTATGTAATCTATTATATAATAATTTTTTTCATCAAGCCTGTCCGATTCCTTTTTGGGCACCGCAAAGGTTAAAGCGTCCGTTGATACGGCAAAATAAGGCGCGAACATAGGGCATCTGTAACGATACCAGCCGTCTGTCACATGGCAGTAATGCGTAAAATTATTGTCCTCGTCTTTATCGTATACAAGAGGCGTTTCGTCATTATATTCCGCAGCAAAATCGATAACCGCTATTTTACCGTCATCGTTAAGCTTATATTTTACCATACGTTCATCCATGTTCATAATGCCGCTTACCGCGCCGATAAGCTCACTGCCGTATTTCATGGCTTTCCCGTCAACCCTGACTTTATCGGCAAGCTGATATAGCTTTGCGGTTTCGTCCTGGTCAAACACCTTCATTGTAAGCGTTTCGGTATCATCATCATTTGCAACCCTCATTACCCATGCATATCTTCTTGAAACATCTGCATAACTGAATGCCACAAAGGTTCCGTTCGGTGATATTACCGCCGATACATCTGTTCCGACCTTGATATTCGTGTAATTCTGTTTTGCATAATCCGATATATTGTATGCGGTATCATTAAGGCTTACTTCTTTGTTATTCAACGCCGTTATTCTTCCGCTGACGGTTCCGTTGAATCTGTATACCCTGATATACAAATTATCATCGGACGCATAATACATAAGAGTATCGCCCGCAAGCAAATCCGCAAGCTCTATTTCGGATATTCCCGATTCGGTAATGTCGTATATCTCACATTGAGCCTCATCATCCGACATATCAATCATATGCACAGCGCCGTTTTTATCATATATTTTCTTTTCGGCAACACTGACGTTTGAAATAATGTTGTACTGCGCGTAATCTATAAATATAATGTCATACAAGCCGTCCCCGTTATTATCCAAAAGCTTCATTTCAACATCTTTATTTTCCGCATATTTTGAGAAATCGTCTATGTATGCCGTTTTTCCGTTCAGAATAGTTGTGTATCCGGCATAAAGCCTGTATTTTTTCTTTGAATCCTTTATTGTGTTGTTTTCGGTTTTCTCAAATTCCCCGACTTCCGCAACATCGTTTCTTTTCGGATATGCGTATAACATAGTCGGTGTATCATTTACTTCTTTATAATATCCTCTTACGTTATACCCAAGATATCTTATTCCGTACGGGTTATCATATTCATGTGTTCCGACTGTTATTCTGTCTTCATTTACGTCAATATCTTCATACAGTGCCGCGATCCCGTCAGAATTTACAATGCCGTCAACAAAATATATCTCATGAATTTTGCTCATAATAGTTTCATCGGGATCGAGAAAATATTCGTCTGTCAGCATATCCTTAACGACTATTTTTGCAGACAGCATATTCCCGAATAAAACATACATATCCCTTCTTGTAAATTCCCTTGATACGCCGTTTGTAATACCCGCCTTTTCCGCAGCGGCATTATATGCTGCCGCCCAATCGGAACCGGCTTGTACAATGTTGTTATATCCCAAAGCGCACACTGCCATTTTTATTGCCTGGTCATATGTAACCTCATCGTTCGGATAAAATTTATTATTTTCAGATACAGCTCCGAAACTCATTGCGGTATATACGCAATTATTAAGCTCTTCATCCTTTTCCGTATCTGGAAACATAGCCTTATCGGCAGTATACAAATTTTTTACCGCCACCTTGGAAAGTATCTTAACAAATTCTCCCCTTGTGGGAACAGTATTGTAGCTTTCGTTAAGCCTTATTTCCGGTTGTATTGCATATATTTTTGCTATTCCGTCATCAAGCTTAATATCCTCAGCACTGCAAACCGAAACACAGAGCATCATGCATACAACCGTAAAAAGAAACAATAATTTTTTCTTCATTTATTAATCATCTGCTCCCTTCCGAAAATTTAACTCCGACGCTTTTGACAGTAACACTGCCGCCTGACCTCTTGTTGTTCCGTCCTTCGGCTTGAAGCTTCCGTCCATTCCCGAAATTATTCCCGATGCCGTTAATTTCATAACCGCATCTCTTGCATAATCGGATATTTCATCATAATCCGCAAAATTTAAATTACCGCTGTCAGGTTGAATATTTTTTTCTATTACCCTGTTTAAAATCACCGCGGCGTCCTGCCTCGTTATGTATTCATTCGGGCAAAATGCCTCCTTTGACACGCCGTTAATCAAGCCGCAGCCACAGGCCGTTGATACGGCATTATAATACCAATCAGTTTTTGAAACGTCCTTGAATGTCAGCTCTGCATTTCCCGAAAGCCCAAAGGCTTCTACTGTCATCTTTGCAAATTCCGCTCTTGTTACCAATTTTTCAGGCCTGAAGGTTTTATCCGTATATCCGTTTATAACACCCTTATCGTACATATCCAAAATATATTCTTTAGCCCAGTGATTTTCTATATCATAAAATACCGTATCGGTTTTATTATTTTCGTTTTTATTTTGCATTCCCGCTGCCGGAGCCCTGCCGCCGGAGCCGGGTGAACCGCCGGACGAACCACCGCCGCCGCCGGATTGCTCCTCCCGATTTTCTGCATTGTAAAGCGCTTTTGTTATATTCAGGAAAGCGTCTTTTAACTCCGAAATACTGTTTATACTGTCTTTTTTTGCATAAAGCTCTTCAAATGCCTTATCGCCGAGTTTTAATTTCGAATAATAACTTAAATCGGGATTTATAACACTTTCATTTGCCGTAAAGTTATCCTTCAGCTCTTTTTTATTTTTTGCGCATTTAATCATGGATAGGGCACGGGCATTTTTAAACTCGGTGTTCAAATCATCATAACTGTCCGAAACCACATATTGGTCAAACAACTGTTTTTGCCCGTCCGTCAAGGTTTCATAATCATTATAATTTATATTAAGCTCCGACGCATATTTTTTCAAAATCTCCGCGATACTGCCGCCGTTTTTTATATGTACCGCCGCAGCTGCATTATTATATCTGTATATGAAATCCCGTGCGTCTTTAAATGCCGAATCCGACTTGCTTCTATATAACATTTCCGTTATTTTTGTTTTGTACGGCTCATAAGTTTTATCATCTATCGCCAAAGCCGCTTTATTGTTATTAATTACTTTTATTAATTCATCCTGTGATTTTGTTCCGTTTAATTCAGGAAGCAGATCGGAAACGGAAGAATAATTTACATTCATAAAATAATCAGACAGTTCTCCGTTTTCCGAGGTAACGCATACAACATACTTACCGCCCGGAAAATCCTGCGGAATATATTCGGTTATATTTATTTTTCCGTCTTTATCAGTATAACAGGCATCAACTATTATATTTTCCTCCGATTCTGAAATATCCGTTCCCTCCGGAGTAATTGCCAAAACTGCAAGAAGATTTTCTTTTTCGGATATATTTCCGATAATATTTACAAATTTTTGTGAGCTGTTGTATGATACCGTTATATTAAAATCCTCGGCAAATGCCGTTGCTGCGGTTATTGCAAACACCATGCAGGCAGCTGTTAATATCTTTCTCATTTCCGATTTCCTCTTCCATTAAATTTAACCGGTTTGGGGCATAAAAAGCCCCAAACCTGCCAATAAATTTTATTACTTTATTGCGCCTGTAAGCGGCTGACATCCGCTCAGGCTGTTCCAAAGCATAAACTTATATGTTAATGTTTCGTCTGCATTAACAAACGCTCTTGCATATCCCATGTCATTTACACTTACAATCTTCACATCGTTCAGCGAGCCGTCAGCGTTATAAGACGCAAGCAGCAATTGAACTCCTTTGCTTTCGTTATAAACCTGTGCCTGCACAACAATTCTGTTTTCATTCTGCGAAATCTTTTCTAATGCGGCGGTTTCGGTTTCATCAACTATTGTGTATACCTTAAGTGCACGGCCGCTTTTAGCGTATACGGCTGCCGTACAACCAGGGAATATATAATCTGTGTCACCTTCGTTACCCGAAATTATGCATGCTGCGCCCTCCGGAAGCAATTTATTAAATTCGGTTACTTCCATGCCTTCTGCGCTCATCTTTACAAAGCTGTTCGTTTTGCCCGTTAAATTTGTTTTTTCGCTGTCTGCGTCATATATACCCTGATATATCTTAATATTGTCAATGCCTCCCGCAAAATCAGCAGGCTTATCGTTTGCCGAAGTATACGGATCATACATAACCCTGATATGGAATAGTCCGCTTCCCTTCAGTCCTTCCGCATCATTATCGAATACTTTTATATTTTCTCCCGCTTTTTCGCCGTTTATATATATGTTTGCAAGGTTGGTATCACAATCCAATTCAATGGCAAGCTTTATCCATGCACCGTCAACATAATCGCCCAAAACAGTTTCGCCTGTCAGAATTTTATTGTTTTTTACGTCTATAATCGCCTTTGAATCCACTCTGTCCTTAGTATAAAGCTGTAATATAAGTCCCGTGTTATCTAAATAATACTCGCCCTCAAATACAACCTTTTTATTCAATCCGGGATACATTGCAATATACGGTTCCTTAACATCACCCACATTTGTTCCTCTCAAAATGTAAGCTGAATCATTGCTCTTTTTGCCGCCGAATGACGTTTCCTTTGTAAGGCTGTAAATTTCACTGTTGTCTATCTCCAGGAATTGAATACTTCTTAAATCATTTAATACATAGCGTCCGCTTTCATTGTTAAACACTGAATTTGTAAAATCAATATCTGCGTAAGCCGCACCGTTGACGTTTATTGCATAATATACAGCGTCACCGATTTCGGGATATACCTTTAAACGGTTTCCTACTGCTTTTGCAGTCCCGTCCGTTACCGCGTCTGCGGCGTCGACTACTGCTATTGTAGCCTTACCGTTTATCCTTAATGCTTTTAACAAATCTTCACTTGACATATTCTTATCAAGGGTTGATATAGTCTTGCTGCCGTTGTCAACTATAACCGTATCCGACGCAAGCTCTGTCGCGTAGCTGTATGCATTCTCCGCATCGCTGTATCTGACCATCAGATTATCAACGGCTATACCGTTTGCACTATCTGCTCCGTCATATGCAAATCTGAGAACTCCGAGATTATTGCTTATACCGGAAACAGCCTTGTCGGTTACAACCGCACTGCCGTTTACATAAAAACTTCCTGTCCATCCGCCGTCTGCGCCGTAAACAAAATCAAAGGCTAAATTATACCACTTTCCGT
Organism: Clostridia bacterium; assembly: GCA_017935675.1. Lineage (GTDB taxonomy): Bacteria > Bacillota > Clostridia > UBA1381 > UBA1381 > RGIG9115. The sequence goes on from JAGBHE010000077.1 coordinate 10,198, forward strand.
ATTCCATCTGACCTACAGTATCGCCTAAAGCAACAATGTTCTTTCTCCATTCACGGAAAAGCGTTGTACCGGTGTTATAACAAAATCTTTTTGATGTATTTTCATTGCTGCCTTCATCAATATAAAAATCAAAGCTTATTTGCATATGATCTCCTGCATTCATTGTACAGTTGTCCGGGGTAATTCTTACTTCAACGGGATTTCCGCTCCCTGTTCCGGCTTCATTATATAAATGAATACAAGTATCATTTTCATCCTTGCCCTTATAACCCTTTGCCAAGTCATATTTATAGAATGCTCCGCCTCCATTATTTATGTATGCGGTATTGTTGTATACTCTTACTCCGTTTGATGTCATAATATTTCCCGCTGTTCCGTCAACAACGTCAAAATCAAACATAAACGGAATGTTGTTTTTTGTTATAACCGGCTTTTCATTAACTATTTCACTCCTGAAATCATCCAAATAAAAATCCTTCGATGCCGAACCTGTTCTGATTTGCACACAAGGTACTCCGACAATTTCACTATATCCTTCGGGAGCGGTTCTTTCTATATTTGATACAAGCGCACCGTCAAAATAAACCTCTATCTTGTTTGTTCCCTTTTGCAGCACATAATCAAATTGATGCCATCTGTCCATAAATACATGACCTGTTGACACTGACGTGCCGTTTGCCAAATTTAAATCCTGACTGTTACGCAGCCAATGATGCTGTATATCATCTATTTTTGTTGCGCCTGATTCATTTGCCCATAAGGCTCTTACATAAAACCATTTCATACCGATTTCCTTAAACGCAATTCTATATGAAACGTGCTGATATTCTCCGTCCTCCAATTTATCGTTTGCAGTTTCAAATCTTGACCAGAATCCTGTTCCTGCCGGGCTTGCTATTTGCTTTGACGTATCAAAATTTGTTTTTCCGAATGCTGCCACAGCATCAGCTGTGTCAACGCCTGCCGGGAAAAATCCCGCAAATTCACCCTCCGATGTTCCGTCAAAGTTCTGTTCATATACCGCTCTCGGATATGATACTCCCTCTCCGCTCGCTGCCGTAACCGCCGTGGCTGAGGCAGAAATCATTATCAAGGATAAAATCATTGATAAAATTTTTTTTGCATTCTTCATTTTTCTTTTCCTTTCCGTGCATATTGCACAAATAATTTTTGATAATTTACCTGTACTCCCTTTGTTTAATTAAAAAGAAGCATTTTATTTGCTATGGGAATTCGCTCGCTTATATCCCGTATTGCAAACACTTTAAATTTTGCGTCTTTGTCCGCTTCCGGATACTTTAAAATGACTGTTTTGTTTTTGTATGCCTCAAGTGTCACATCATATTTTCTGAACATTTTGAATTTGTCATTCTCAAATACCGAGATTATGACGCAAACGTATTTCTGCTCCGGCGCCCCATTGTTAAATACCATCTTAACGCCGCTTCCGTCGGGAAGCTCCGCTCCGGAAATCAAATCTGTATCCTTTGCCGATGTGGAAAAACTGCATATGATATCATTTCCTATAGTTGAGGTGTTACCCTCAAGCAGCATTTCGGATTTTAACAAAAGGGTGTACTTCTGCGCCGAATCAAATCCGTCACGGGGATAGATTTTTAATATTTTTCCGTCGGCTTCTATTTTTGAAACCGTAACGGTTCCGCACTCGCTTTTCAGTTCCGCCGCGTCCGCCCGGTTTATTCCCATCACTTTGCTCATTTCAACATTTACACAGCTGCTTGTATAGTCTATATCCTCTATACTTTTAACAAATGCCGATGCTTCCGTTCCGCTTACCGCAATATTATCAAGATATACACTGTCACCTATGGCAGACGTATGGTTAAAGAATGTATAAATTCTTAATGATCCGTCGGAATACAGTCCGTCGATTCCTGCCTGCTCAAACGTGACATCACACATTCCTTCCAATTTCCCGCCGATATATACCTCTTCATGAATGGTCTTGTTTATAAAATTCGTTACGGTATGTATTGTCGCCCATGTATTAATCGGGAATTCAATCTCGCCCTGACACATCCTTATTGCGCTGTCTTTAAAGCTTATAAGCGTTCCCCATTTATTCCCCGTCATTTTAAGCGATAAGTTACCGTAGGAGGAATAACTGTCCCGATAAATATCAAAGCGTACATCTATAATTCCGTTTTCGTCCGCTGTGGTATTTGTATTAAATATCGGCCCTGCCACACCGTCCTTGCCCACTCCTTCTTCTGAAACGGAAAACCTTTCAACCGTTTTATGCTCTCCTCCGAAATCGTCCTGGGAAATAATGCCGTAATTATCCTGATACCATACTGTTCCATCCATGTTTTCGTCCCAGTCATAAATGCAGTTTACCTGCTCGGCGGAATCAATTACCTTGATTTTTTCATCAAACTCCAAGTAATTGCCGTCCGCCGCGGTAATATCGATATGCAGAACATGCTCGCCGCATGTATCTGCCGGGGCGGAATATGTATACATATCATCAGACATTTCGCATTTTTTGCCGTCAAGATAAAATTCAACATCGGATATTTCTCCGTCGTATTCTATATCAAGAACGCATTTTTCCAAATTCTTTTTAAGAATTATTCCGTTTTCAAGTCCGATGACCTTCAGCTGCGGTTTTAAACGCTCTGCGGCATTAATAACCCGGGTTTCGCTTTTGCCGCTGTTATAGTCATCATATACAATCGCATAAATCTCGTTTTCCCCCAAAGCAAGCTTTATATCATATTGAAACGGTTCCTCGTCCGCTATGCCCTCAAGGACATTATTTAAGTAAAATTCAACCCTGTTTATATCCCCGTACAAGCTTGACGCCTGTGCGGTTACCGTAACGGTTTCATCTTCTCTGTACGTTTTATCCTCAAAGGATACGCTGACCTGAGGCGGCAGCCGTTTTAATGCGGAAAAGGTTATGCTTTCGCTTTTTGCATTTATCCCCATAGCGTCATAAGCTACGGCATAAACTGTTTTATCTCCCTCTGACTGCACGGTAAAGCTATATGTGCTTTCATTTTTTGTACATTCAACAAGGTCGTTATTCAGATAAATTTCAACCTTGTCTATCTCGCTGCTTCCGCCCTCCGCCGTCACTTCAAAGCTGAAGCTGTCTCCAACATATACACTGCTTAAATCCGATAATATGCTTACTGTCGGCCTCACATATCCTTTTGGAAGAGTTACAAACGTAAGCAGCGCACCGTTGATGTTTAAGGTGTATACCACGTTTTCTTCAAGTGGCTGACGGAAACTAACCTCAAATATTCCGCCGTAATTTTTATAAGACTCAAGTTCAATCACGCCGTCTTTATCGGACAGCTCTACATTGGACACATTCTTTTGCATTGCGCCGGTAAACACGGTAATCGATGTTACGTCCGTCTGATTCAATATCCCGTCATCAATAAGATTGCATGAAAGCTCCGTATGCTTTTTGGTGGATACCGAAAGATTTTTCAAATTCCAGCCTGCCGTAACATCTTTTTTTCTTGCGGACATAAGATTGAACATCACTCTTGCGTTATCAATGCCGACTGTGCCGCTCATGCTTGCTTTTACACTTTCAGAATTAAGTTTTTTTCCGTCAAGCCACACGGTGCAATAAAACTCATCATCCATGTGAATAAACATTACATATTCGGTATCGTCTGCAAGAGGCTCTTTTGAAATTTCCGTATCGCCTATATAAATACTGTTGTTTTTTATATTTGCAAGCTCCGCATACGCTGACGGGTTTGATTCGATATTATCAACGTCAACAAGCCTTACGTAACGGTTTACCGTCTGCGTTCCCGACTTTGAAATCGAGAACGCAAACGAAATATCAACACCGCCCGACATATCTGTTTTATCTGTTGCAAATCTTGCGTTGGAGGCTGAGGTTACGCCCGCAGTATCGCAGAAAAGCTTTGTCCATAAGTTTTCGGAGAAGATTTCTCCGCGGCTGCACCCGGATATCCATGAAGCTTTTATTCCGTTTTCAAGAGTATCGGCAATTTGAATACCGTTATCCGCCATAATTTCAGGTGATAATATCGTAAGCTGTATAATAAAAAGTATAAAGCATACAAATTTTTTACAATTACATTTTCTCAAGATATCATCACCTCTTTTTCAATGCGCCGAACTCCGTTACACTGTTCCATGTCCCGGCGGTTGAGCCTTGGGTTACATATCTGATATATCTTGCGGTTGTATCGGGAATATCAACCACTTCAATATCGGCTGTTGTTCCGCTTGTTTCACCCTTGAATATATTTCTGTAATTTTCTCCGTCATCGGAAACCTCAATTTCGTAGAAATTCTTTCTTGAATCCCCGTAATATATTGCAAGTGCTATTGAATCAAAGCTTACGCTTGAGCCCAAATCAAGTTCAACCCATTCTCCGCTGCCTTCAACCGCATACCTTGTGCTGAGATTATTATCGTTTACATTTGACGCGCCGTTTTCGCTTTGCGGTGTGGAGCTTGCATAAACATCATATACCTGTAATCTTTCATAACCGTCAACGTCGGGTAATTTAGGTATTTTGTTATATGATATGCTGTATGTGTTTGTAAGCTCGGGGTTTTCGGTATCGGTTACAATAATCTTCGCCTCATCATTTACACTTGCGGCGTCTATAACCTCAACATCATAACCCTCATCGCTTTGCGCTGTAATTTTTGTCGGTTCTGCCTGACTTTCCGCAATATTTACAACATAACTGTAAACATTTTCGTTAAAGTTTTTAACCTCAACACCGTCTGACATCAAACCGGTTATAACCGGAAGCACTTCTCTTTCCCCGTCAAGAATTTCCCATGTGCTGATAGGCATATTTTCAACAGCTTTGTCTGCATTCGGGTCTGATGCGGGTATGAGCTTAACCTGAATATATACATTTCCTTCAACCTGCGGTGTGTGTACTGTCAGACGACGGTATGTATCGAATTTATTTTTATACTCCTGCGGTGATGTTTCAAGAGGCTTTTCCTCCATAATCGAGAATTTGGCATCCGGAATATTCGTTACAAGAACAGCCTTAACCTTTTTCCCGTTTACATCAAGAATTGCGCTTGTTCCGCTGCTGTCAACCGTAATATTTGCAGGAGTGTGCATAAACCAATAAAGTTCGCTTTGTTTTCTGAGCACTACCTCATCTCTCACCATAACGCTTCGCCTGTCATCACCGAGATAATATCCTCTTTGATATGATGTTACGTCTTCTTCACAGGTTTGCGATAAGTCCGCAACCGCAAATGAATTTTTATTACCTGTTTCAAATGCCGTAACAGGCGCAAACGCTTCTAAATTATGACCGCATTCATACCGGGGATTAATAACAAGGCAGTTATGTCCCTCAGGTCTTGTTATCCAATCATAAGGCTTTGCGTCCCTTACATTCAATTCCCCTGCAAGCCAAGTCAGATGGTTATAATCCTCCGAGCCTAAGTCTGAAGCAAATCTTTCTCCCATCATATCTATAACAAACGTTCCCGTATCTATATGACCGTGTCCGGGGAAGGCGTCGCCGGCATGCATTGAAATAAATGCACCGTTCGGCTCTGCCCATGAGCTTCTTAATGATACGAGTTCAAGCTGTGACAAATACATGTCTTCGGGAGAGGTGATTTCCGTTGCTTCGGTTTCAGAGCCGTAGAACAAATCAATATCATTATTTCCGTAATATTTATATACATAATTCTTGATGCCGTGAAGGCTCTCATCTTCGTATTCATGCGCAAACCAGTCGAACAGCGAAACCGCATTCAGCAAATTCGTGTTTTCTGTATCATGGTAGTTATTATTTGCAACATAGCTTGTTGTTGCAAGCGAATATTCTGTTGATTCCTTCATTTTAGGCGCAAATGATAATCCAAAGTCCGTTCCGAACGCCGCATGAAGCGTTCCTATGGCTCTTGCCCAATAACTCATACCGTAAGTGTAGTACGTTGTGCTTTCACCGTATGCTCCGGAGGGGTAGAAGCTTTGTGTATACGCTTCCAGTGATTTTATAGCAAGCGATGCAACCTCTCCGCATTCCTCCGGATATATGTCCATTATTGCCGTCGCAGCCATAAGACAGCCGCCGGAATTTACGGCATTTTGGTTAAAGCCCGTATGATTTATCCAATGAGTCCAATTCACTCCTGCTCTGAAGTAATATGACATTTTTGCCGTATTTACCGAATTGCGGAGAATAGCCTCTTCTATAATCTTCCTTTGCTCGGGAGTATAATAGTTATAACACCAGTCATAAGCTATGGCAAGCGTTGCCGAAAGCTCGCCCGTATCAAGGAAATGGTCTGGGTGGAAATCCGGGTACTCACATATTGCTTTTGCTTCCTGCCATACTCTTTCCGCATATTTGCCTTTGTTTGTGAGCATATACGCCTGACCTAACACCATTACTCTGTTCAGGGATTTTCTTGCGCCCAAAAGTATTGTGCCGCTTGATAAATCATATTTAACAGGCGTTGTTGTAAGATAGGTTTCCGCGGTTGCTGTCAACCTGTCCAATGCCTTTTTTTTTGCTGCTGACGTATTTACCTCTGCCTTGACACGTTCAACCTCCTCCTCTGAATAAATTATTCTCGGATGTTTTGGATTTAAATTGTCTTTAAGCTCCTCGGCTGAAGGCCTGTCATACATAGAGAGATTCACTATATCCCATAAGTCGTTTTCCGTTCCGTAGCCGTACATATTTTTATCTATTGCGTTTGAGGATATAAGAATAATGCCTCTGTCGTCAATAAGACTGTTCTTTTCAAATATTTCTTTCAGAAAGGATGAGTACGGAGCATATATAATGCCGCCGTTTTCTACGGTTCCCGAAACAATTTTTCCGTTTACGGTATGTCCGTTGCTGCCATGAGCGTATGATTTGCCGTACAGCTCCGACATTGCCTTTACATTAAGGTAAACGTTTCCTTTTTTATCTGTGTAAGCAAGATTATCAATTTTGCTCTTTTCTCTTCTGATAATTGCCGCATTGCTTTTATAGTTTACAACGTCGAAGCTTTTAAGCAAATTGCATTTTTCCGTATCCGCCGTAATGTATGAGGTTTCTTTATACGCCTCATCAAAATTAATTTCCCGCGGAGTCTGTTCATTGTATACACATAATTTGTCAAGACATACGTCTCCGTTTGCGGCTGACGCAGGAATCATGATACGCCATCTTGAAAAGTATTTTGTCGAGGTATTTAAATTTGCGTCCGTAATTACCGGCTTATAATTTACATAAACCGAATATGTACTCTTCACAAAATCCATCGCTGCCGATACCGTCACCCACTCGTCTTTTTTCAGAGTCGCTATGGTCTGTCCCCCGGAAACAAGCTTGTTGCCTGACAAGCTTACAAGAACGGTTGATGAGCCTATGGGGCCGTCCACAACCATAAGCTGTGCATTTGAACCAAATGCTTTTCCCGAAACGTCACATTGCTCTATTGCGAACCTGCCGTTTAAGGCAGCCTTATCCATTCCTGTATATGAATTCGGATAAATATCTATTACGCAGTTTTCCGCCGCCGTTTTTTCAAGGAACAGGTACCTGTTATCGTCCGCCGCCGTTTGCACCTCAGCCGTGTTTGCGCCGGAATAATCATTTATTTTATCAAAATCATTAAAGCTCTTCTCATCAAAATCACGGTAGAAATAAACCATATTCTCCTGTACCTCAGGCTCATAGTCGATTTCTTCACTGTTAAAGGTCTCCTTCGGAAGCATTGACTTATCGGCAATAGTATCGGAGCTGTAAACATACAGATTGTCTATTGTCACCTGAGAAGTCTTTTTCTCACCGACCGAGAAATGGTAATTTACTTTTGAAACACCGCTTATTTCATTTTTAAGATACCAGTTTTCAACACAAACCCTGCCGTTTACATACACCGTTGTAAGCTTCGTGCTTGCATTATACGCAACTGCCAGCTGTGTTGCTCCGCTTCTGCTTATACCGCCTATTTTATAGCCGCCCATTATACCCAGTCCCTTATCGGACACCGAGAATAACGACGCCGTTTTCCCGGCGCTGTCTGTAACCGATATATCTCCTTCCGGTATATCGCCGTCAACATAAATATCGGTGCTGAAAACAAAGCTTCCGTTTGCTCCTATATTCTGATACATTGCGTCTATAACGCCGAATTCGCCGCCAGATTTCAACATTAAGCCCTTATTACCGGTGTCTATTTCAATGACTCTGTATTCTTCCGCCGTGAACGTTCCCTTTGATGGCTTATCGTTTGTTGCACAGCTGTCAAATGTATCATAGAAATTAAATACAGGTGCATTTTCCGCCCGAACCGGAATATAAACCAAAGAGAGTAATAACATTAATGATATTATTCTTCTTTTCATTATTACTTCAAATCCCTTCTTTTCGTTAATTATTGCAAATATCTGTCATATGCGGCTTGTTCAATATCAATAAGCTTTTGAACATCAAGGTTTTGAAGGTCATTTATAAATTTATCATAGGAATCATCTACTTTTTCATTGTTCAATACCCATTTTTGGATAGCTTCTTCCACGCAAGTGGTAATCTGGGCATTAAGGGTTGTTCTTTGTTTTTCTTCTTCCTCACTGTATGTAAGCATTATATCTTCACCCTTAAGATAACCGTTATCTATATACATATTGATACCGTCAAGGGCGATTTTGTTTATATAAAGCGCTTCCGAATTCCAGTCCTGTTCGTAGCCAAAGTTGGTTTGTGCTCCTACGGTTCTTAACGAGTCTACCGGAACATGGTCGGGATTATTTAAGATGTAATCCGTATATTCTATTTTATCGCCGTTCATATTATATGTTTTGCCCTCAATACCGTAGTTCGCCATGCGTCTGCCTTCTTCCGTCCAGAAAAAGTCAAAGTATTTCATGGTTTCCTCAGGGTGCTTGTTAGACGCGGATATTGCCCAGCCCTCCTGAAGATTCTTTGTCCTGATTGTAAGCTCTCTTTGCACACCGTCTGCACTTGCCGGAGGCGCCATTGCAATAAATTTTATTCCCGGCACGGTTGACTCATACATTTTATTATAGCCTGCCGTGCTTCCGAACCAGTTATGGGTGCAGCCGCCTATATTGTTGCTCAGGAAATGCTCCCTCGGGCTCTTTCTCGTAAATATTTCGGGGTCAATATATCCCTTTGCATACCAATCGGCAACAGTTTTCATAGCCGTTTTGAAGTTTTCTTCCATAGGTCCGAATGAAACCGTTTGTCCGTTATGCCTGAAGCCCAGAGATGCGTCAAATATACCGATTATTTCATTAAGCGTATATGTAACGCTTGAGCCGTTTCCGAAATACGGTACTTCATCATTTTTGCCGTTTCCGTTAGGATCCTTTTCTTTAAAGGCTTTAAATACTTCTTCAAGCTCGGCTATTGTTTTCGGCTGCTCCATACCAAGCTTGTCAAGCCAATCCTGACGTATAAACCAACCGCTCGCCGTTTTTCCGTCAAGAACATTCGGAACATAATAAATGTTTCCGTCGCTTGCGGTTATGTACTTCCTTACATCTTCATGCTCATCAAGATACTTTTTAAAATTCGGGGCACATTTATCTATTAAATCATTAAGCGGAATAAACGCCTTCTGCTTCCCGTATTTTACAAACGTATCACGGCTGAACTGATAGATTATATCCGACATATCCTTTGATGATACCGCAAGGGCAAGGGCCTGATCCTTATCCGTTACGCTTTCGGCAAAATCAAATTCAATTTTTACGTTTGTATGTTCAAACGCTCTGTTAAATACATTATCGGCTTCGTCATAGTCCGTCGGCTTTGACTGAAAGTATGTAAGCGTAAGAGGCTTATCACTAACCTTGTAATCAAGAATGCTCCCCGAGCTGCCCGTTTCGACCTCATCCTTGCTGCCGCAGCCTCCGATAACCGCTGTGCACATCACTCCTGCCATAAGCATCGATATAATTTTTTCTGTTTTCTTCATAAGAAATTCCTCCTGTCTTTTTGTATAAATGGTATTCGACTTTTTTTATCCCTTCACTGCACCTATAACCATTCCTTTTTTGAAATACTTTTGAAGGAACGGATAACAAACAAGCATCGGAATCATTGAAACTATCATTGTTGCATATATAAGCATATCATCCGAATAATCCTTTATGGTATCGGTCATTTTATCTCCGCTTGCAGAGCCAACGGTAGTATCAACAACCAATTTTTTAAGCAAGACCTGGAGCGGCATTTTGGAATCCTCCTTAAATAATATCATCGACCACAAATATCCGTTCCAGCGCCCTACGGCAAACATAAGTCCAAGCGTTGCAAATGATGCAACCGAAAGCGGCAGATATATTTTTGAAAAAATCTGTACATGAGTTGCACCGTCCACAACTGCCGCTTCTTCGAGCTCCATCGGAAGTCCCTCAAAGAATGTTCTCATAATTACCACCGATGTTCCCTGACATACAAACCCCCATATAAGACCTGCTCTCGTATTAACAAGCCCCAATTCAACAAAATTCAAATACGTCGGAATCATTCCGCCCGAAAACCAGATTGTTATTACAACAAAGATATTCAGCCATTTTCTTCCCTTAAAATACGGTTTTGACAGCGGATACGCACCGCAGCAAGTAATAAATAATTGCGCGAGTGTTCCGAAAATCGTGTAGTATACCGTGTTTGCATACGCGATCCATATTTTGCTGTCCTCAAACACTTTCTTGTACGCCCCGAGGTTAAAGCCCTTGGGGAGCAAAAAAACTTCTCCCTTCATAACCGCTTCCGCTGAGCTTAATGAGGCCGATGCAACATACACCAACGGACACAAACACAGCAGCGCAAATAATATCAGCAGAAATCCGTTTACACAATAAAATGCCTTTTCTCCCTTTGATATTTTCATATAACATCAAATCCTTTCATAAGCTCACCATAATGAAGTGTTATTCAGTTTGCGGCACAGCATATTTGTTGCCGTAACCATCAAAAGCGATACGGCAGAATTGAATAATCCAACCGCCGTTGCAACGCCGTATTCCCCGTCCTGTATACCGGATCTGAACATATATGTACTGAGTATGTCGGCAGTTTCATACGTTGCCGGCTGATACAACAGTATTATTTTTTCATATCCGACATTTATTATATTGCCTATATCCATGATGAACATAATTATGATTGTGGGAAGTATTCCCGGAATCGTAACGTGGATTATCTGTTTAAATTTATTGCCGCCGTCTATGATACACGCTTCATAAAGCTGAACGTCAACCGCCGATAGCGCGGCTATATATATTATTGCATTGTATCCGGAGAACTGCCATATGCCGCTTGCTATATAAATGGTCCGGAACCATTCCGGCTTCGTCATAAAATATATCGGCTCCGCTCCGAATAATCCGAGTATTTTATTAACAACGCCCGTTGACGGCGAAAGAATGTTGACAACAATACCCGCAACAACAACCGTTGAAACAAAATACGGCATAAATGTTATACTCTGCACTGTCCTTTGAAACCATTTTACGCGAACCTCGTTTATCATAAGAGCCAGAAGTATCGGAGCCGGAAATCCGAATAAAATTCCCAGCGCCCCTAAAATAAGCGTGTTTTTAAAAGTTCTCGAAAAATACGGACCGCCAAGAAAGGCTCTGAAATTATCAAGCCCTACCCACGGACTTGAATATGTACCCTCAAACAGGTTATACTCCTTGAACGCAATTATCAAACCGGTTAAAGGTTTATATGCAAACAGGATATATGCTAAAATGAACGGTACTGACATGATATATAACGACAAATCTCTTTTTATCGTTCTTCCGTGCATTTTTACATTCATTGCTGCCAATTGTGTCTTCATGCTGATATCTTCCTTTCAATCATTTCTGTTTAATTATATCGTACACAGCGGTAATTTTCAATAATCATTATTTGCGGTTTATCACCAATTTTTGAAGTATTGCCTAAGATAAATTTTTTTGTTGCATTTTTAATCAAAGTATGATAGAATATTTTCGGTAAATCTAAAGGCAAGCATTGTTAATAATTAAAAAGGAGCATATGGGAATATGAAGGAAGCAACGTTTGAAGGCATGAATTATATAATAAACTATCCGGCGGATTATAAAGAAGGGGAAAAGTATCCCGTTATTATTTTTCTTCACGGTGCAGGCACAAGGGGAAAGGATATGGAACGGCTGAAAACACATGCTTATTTTACAATTACCGCGCAGCATGAAGGTTTTCCGTTCATAACGGCGGCGCCTCACTGCCCTGAGGGCACATGGTTTGACATGTTTGAGGTCTTAAAAAGATTTACAAAAAAAATCGTCTGCTCGGAATTTGCAGACAAAGACAGAATTTATCTCACGGGCGCAAGCATGGGCGGATATGCAGCATGGCAGCTTGCAATGAGTATGCCTGAGCTTTTCGCCGCCATTGTTCCGATTTGCGGCGGAGGAATGTGTTGGTACGCCGGAAGATTGGTAAATGTCCCGGTATGGGCGTTTCACGCGGAAAAAGACAGCACCGTGAATGTTGAAGAATCAAAAAAAATGGTTGAAGCCGTAAATGAAAAAGGCGGCAGTGCAAAGCTGACCGTTTACACGGAAAATCACACGGGAAACGATCATGACGCATGGACGGATACATATAAAAACCCCGAGGTTTTTATATGGCTGCTTTCACACCGCAATAAAAATTTAAACACTTCCGAGAATAAGTTTGAAGGAAGCAATATATACGGATAAGCTGTTTTTACGCAGAGAAAAGACATTTAACATAATCCCCTCAGAGCAGACAAACATTTTATGCCCACGCCGAGGGGATTCTATTATTAAGCGACGCTCCCGCAAAAGGGTCAGCCTTCGATTTTTGACTGAACGTCTCTTATTGAGCTTTTTTCCATTTTGATGAAAGACTTTTCATCCTGAGTTCCGATATTTCCCGATTCGAGGATAACAAAATCATCCTTGATTTTGGAAATCTTGCCCATGATTCCGCCAATGGTTACAACCTTGTCCCCAACCTTCATCTTTGAAATCTTCTCCTTAAGAGCCTTTTCCTTTTTCTTCTGGGGTCTTATCATGATTACATACATAAGTACAAATATCAGAATAAGAGGGAAAAAGCTTACTAATGCCTGAGCGGCTCCGGGCGGCTGCTGAGCGGCATTCGGTGTTTCGGCTGTTGTGGTTCCCGCCGTTGTGGTTCCCTCTGCGGCAGCTGCAATTGTTTCAAATTCCAACATAACAATCTCCTTTATGAATAAAATTATTCTGGCTGAGCCATAATAACATCATTATACTATGAATATAAAGAAATATCAAGTGTTTTTTGTACTTTTTATCTATTTTACGGAAATTTAAAGAAAAATTCATTATTTCTACTTGAAAATGCACTGAAAAAGTATTATAATAAACTCACAGAGTTATTTGAACAATCTGGAATTTTATTTCAAAAAGAGGGGAAGTCTACAAATGAGTACATTTATTGAGGGGCTCAAGGCAAGAGCAAAGCAGAATATTAAAACAATAGTTCTTGCCGAGGGCGAAGAAAAAAGAACTATCGAAGCAGCAGCCATTGTAAAAAAAGACGGCTATGCAAAGATAAAGCTTTTGGGTAATCCCGATAAAATCAACGCCATTGCACAGGCAGACGGTCTTGATATTGAAGGAATCGAAATAATTGACCCGCTGACCTCAGACAAGGCAGAAAGCTATGCAAACGAGTTTTATGAGCTTAGAAAGGCAAAGGGAGTAACTCCCGAGGCAGCAGTGGAAACTCTTAAAAATCCGCTTTATTTCGGATGTATGATGGTTAAGCTGGGTGACGCTGACGGTATGGTTGCCGGAGCGATAAATTCCTCCGCAAATGTTATACGTCCTTCACTGCAAATTCTTAAAACAGCACCCGGGACAAAGCTTGTATCCGCATTCTTTATCATAGTTGTCCCCGACTGTGAATACGGTGAAAACGGTACCTTTATTTTCTCTGACAGCGGACTTAATGAAAATCCGGATGCAGACCAAGTTTCGGAAATTGCAATTTCCTCAGCTAAGAGCTTCAGCTCTCTTATTCAGGCTGAGCCTAAAATAGCTATGCTTTCATACTCAACCTACGGAAGCGCTAAAAATCCTCTTGTTGACAAAATGGTTGAAGCTACTAAACTTGCTAAAGAAAAAAGACCTGACTTGGCAATTGACGGAGAGCTTCAGCTCGACGCTGCAATTGTTGATTCCGTTGCAAAGCAGAAGGCTCCCGGCTCTAAGGTTGCAGGCTCGGCAAACGTGCTTATATTCCCTGATTTAAATGCAGGAAACATCGGCTATAAGCTTGCCCAGAGACTTGCAAAGGCAGAAGCCTACGGTCCTATTCTTCAGGGAATAGCGAAGCCGGTAAATGACCTCTCCCGCGGCTGCGTCGCAGAGGATATAGCCGGTGTGGTTGCAATAACCGCAATTCAGGCTCAGGACAAATAATTAACTGCAAAGGAGTAATTATAATGAAGATTTTGGTTATAAACGCCGGAAGCTCCTCCCTGAAATATCAGCTTATTGATATGGAGGACAAGTCTGTTCTTGCAAAGGGACTTTGTGAGCGTATCGGAATTGACGGCTCAAACCTGCAGCACACAAATATCGGGCTTGACAAAAAGGTCCGCATTGAAAGCGCAATGAAAAACCACGCTGACGCTATTAAGCTGGTAATTGACGCACTTGTTAATCCGGATTACGGTGTTATAAAGAATATGAGTGAAATCGGAGCCGTAGGTCACAGAGTAGTACACGGTGCCGAATATTTTGCAGATTCCTGCATAATTGACGGAAAGGTCAAGGAGGCACTTGAAATGTGTACGCCCCTGGCACCGCTTCACAATCCGCCGAATATTATCGGAATTGAAGCATGCGAAAAGATTATGCCCGGTATCAAACAGGTAGCTGTATTCGATACTGCTTTCCATCAGACAATGCCTGCAAAAGCATTTATGTACGGGCTTCCGTATAAGTTCTATGAGGAGCAGAAGGTAAGAAAATACGGATTCCACGGCACAAGCCACAAGTTTGTTTCCCGTGAAGCGGCAAAGCTTCTCGGAAAAGCTCCGGAGGAGCTTAAGATAATAACCTGCCATCTCGGCAACGGCTCATCCGTTACCGCCGTTGACTGCGGCAAATCGGTTGATACGTCAATGGGCTTCACACCTCTTGACGGTACTGTTATGGGAACAAGAACAGGTTCTATGGACCCGGCTGTTGTAACATATCTGTTCGATCAGGGACTTGATTCAAAGCAGGTAAACACTCTGATGAACAAGGAATCGGGAGTTTACGGAATTTCAGGCGTTTCAAGCGATTTCAGGGATTTGTCCGAAGCTTCAAAGAACGGGAACAAGCGTGCTCAGCTTGCGCTTGACATGTTTACTTACGGAGTAAAGAAATATATCGGAGCATATGCGGCTGCAATGGGCGGCGTTGACGCAATCGTGTTCACGGCAGGCGTCGGTGAAAACGACAATGAAACCCGCGCGGCTATTGTTGACGGTCTTGAGTTTATGGGAATTAAAATCGACAGCGAAAAGAATAACAAAAGAGGAACGGTTGATATCTCAGCAGACGACGCAACCGTAAAAACTCTTGTTATCCCCACAAACGAAGAGCTTATGATAGCAATTGATACTTTAAATCTTGTTGAAGAATAAGAAATATATCTTAAAAATCCGTTCCGTGCAGTGCGGAGCGGATTTTTTAACAATATTCGGAGGTTTTATATGATATTTGACGGATTGTTTAATAATAAGAAAAAGGACGCAGACGCGCCGGAGAACATGGAAGCAAAAAATCTTGATGTACAGCTGCCCGACGCGGTTAAATCAGCCCTTGACGCAGTGCTTCCTAAGCTGAACGGCTCAGGCGACAATTTGGAGGGTACGTATACACCTCAGGAATTCTCCGAAAGTATTTCGGGAGCGGATTATGATAAGCTTCTTGTCCTTGCCGAGTATTTTTTCGGTATCGCCGCCCAAAAGCAGAAGGCGAATGAAACAGGCCATGAATTGTATGCACATGCCTCGGCTATGATTTATGCCGAAATTCAGAAAAAGCTTCAGAAAGCGGAACGCATTTATGTTCTGATGGATCACTGCCTTAACACGGAATACCCGTATATTGTGGACGGAGACGTATTTTTCTTCTTCGATGAAACACGCGCAAAACAATGGTGTGCCCTTTGCAGCGCGTCAGCGAAAAAACCTCTTGCGGTAAGAGCAATAGAAAATAAGGATATAGGCAATATATTTGTGCTTATGGCGATTATCGGCGCGGAGTTTGTAAGATTTCATCCCGAGATAAATAACCTGCGGATAAAACGGTCAGATATATATAAATGCGAGGTTAAAACAGTTTCCGACAGCCGTGTGAGATTTCTTATGCTGAGCTATGTACAGCATATGAACACCTCAAAAAAGGAGCAGACAAAACAGGTTTACGCAGCTATGATGGGAAGCATTGCCCTTGATAAATTCCTTATTGCAGGGACAGAGGAAAACGAAATGTTCCGTGCTGCCACAATTGCCGACACCGAAAAGGTTGTCTGGGTGCCCCTTTTTACCGATGAACTTGAATTCCGTCATTTCCTTGATACCTTCCCTGCGATTAAACCGCAGTTTGAAAAAACAACCCTTAAGGTAATTTCATTCACAGGCCTTAAAGGTATGCTTTCCGCACCGGAAATGGGCGGAGTTGTAATAAACCCGGCAGATGTAGGCCTCAGAATAAAGCCCGACACCTGCGGCGTCATGATTGAAAATGTAATAAAAGCACAGCAGGAGGCAAATAAAAATCAGTAAATAACCTCCAAACCCGAACACAAGGGGACGGTTCTCTTGTGTTCATTTTTTGTTATTCCGCAAATATATTAATTATTCTTTTTTTCTTATGACTGGCATAACTCAGCGTTTTCGCGGCACCGCCCCAATCATGTGATATATATGCAACAATAACATCTGCATTTTTTACCATCCATTCATTCCGCTTC
>JAGBHE010000078.1 GCA_017935675.1 Clostridia bacterium
CAGCAGGCATTGTAAATGAGTAAACATCATTTACCGGATTAACAACAGTGCCGTTAACTTTAACCTCACCGATCGAATAGTTATCTGCCGGAGTAACCGTCAGTGTAATAATTTCACCGGCAGCAGCCTCAGTCTTACTGGGTGTAACAGTACCGTTAGTAAGAGCGCCTACGGTAACAGCATATGTTTCCGGTGCATTTTCAATAAATGTGGCAGAAACGGTAACATTCTCAGCAGGCATTGTAAATGAGTAAACATCATTTACCGGATTAACAACAGTGCCGTTAACTTTAACCTCACCGATCGAATAGTTATCTGCCGGAGTAACCGTCAGTGTAATAATTTCACCGGCAGCAGCTTCAGTCTTACTGGGGGTAATAGTACCGTTAGTAAGAGCATCGACTGTAACAGCGTACTGCGTACGACCAAAGATATCATCATAGGAAACAGTTTTAATCAAGCGCCCTGACCCGTCATCTTCAAATATAAGATCACTGCCGAAAACCTGGCCATATGTAATATTTTCCATTTTTTCTTTTTTAATCAGATCTGGACCATCGCCGAAAATAAGACTTGTATCAACGGCAAACGAACTGATTGGTGCTGCAAGCATTGATGCTGCGCACGCTAATGAAATGATTTTTTTGTTCAACATCATAAACCTCCGTATAATAAAATTTTAAAGTGCGCCCCCGTAGATTTCTTCTTGATTGAAGATTAAAAACGGCATGTACACATTTAATCCACTCAACCTCATTTCCATAAGTAAATGAAATTCATATAACATATTCAATTATATAACAAAATTCACAAAAATTCAACCGATTTTTATGACCAAAATAATCTTTGTGCATATTGTACAATGAGCATAAATATCTTTGGATACTTTTCTGATTTCTTAATTAGATTTATTTAATGTTTCCGAACTTTTAATAAAATACTTGTAATTCAAATTAAGATATAGTATAATAAAATAAAAAAATTTTGATGAAATGCTATGCAGAGAGGATCTGATGTAATGAAGATTGAAACAAAATGCGTACAGGAGGGTTATAAGCCGAAAAACGGTGAACCGCGTGTGCTTCCGATTTATCAGAGCACAACATATAAATATGATTCTGCGGATTATATGGGAAAGCTTTTTGACCTTGAAGCTGAGGGCTTCTTTTATACAAGGCTTGCAAATCCAACCGTTGCTTGTGTTGAGGAAAAAATAGCCAAGCTTGAAGGCGGCGTTGGAGCTATGATGACCTCTGCGGGACAGGCAGCAACGCTTATTGCCGTTATGACGATTGCCGGTGCGGGAGACCATATTGTATGCTCGGCGGCAGTTTACGGCGGGACCTTTAATCTGCTCGGAGTAACGCTTAAGAAATTCGGAATTAATGTGACCTTTGTTGATCCGGATGCGGAGCTCAGCGTTCTTGAAGAAGCGATCAGACCTGAAACGAAGGCTGTTTTAGGTGAAACAATAGCAAACCCGGCGCTTAATGTTCTTGATATTGAAAAATTCGCTGCTTTGGCACATAATCACAATATTCCGCTTATAGTGGATAATACATTTGCTACTCCCATTCTTTGCAGACCGATTGAATACGGTGCTGATATAGTAATCCATTCCACATCAAAATACATGGACGGGCACGCTGTATCACTCGGCGGTGTGATTGTAGACGGAGGATGTTTTAAATGGGAGGGGAATGAGAAATTTCCGGAATTCAATATACCGGATGATTCCTACCACGGCGTAACCTATGCGAAGGATTTCGGAAATGCTGCGTTTATAACGAAGGCACGGGCACAGCTGATGAGGGATCTCGGTTCAGCTCCGTCACCCCAGAATGCATTTTTGCTAAACCTCGGATTGGAAACACTTCATCTCAGAATGCCATGTCACAGCAGCAATGCTTTAAAGGTTGCAAAGTATCTTGAGAATAATGAAAAAATTACGTGGATAAATTATCCCGGTCTTGAAAGCAGCAAGTATAAAAAGCTTGTTGATAAGTATCTTCCGAATGGCGCAAGCGGTGTTATTTCTTTCGGAATAAAGGGCGGCAGAGAGGCATGTATTAAATTCCTTGACTCGCTGAAGCTTGCAGCAATTGTAACTCATGTTGCAGACGCAAGAACCTGCGCTCTTCATCCTGCCAGCACAACTCACAGGCAGATGACGGACGAACAGCTGATTGCCGGAGGAATAAGCCCTGACCTTGTCAGATTCAGTGTCGGAATTGAAAATGCTGATGATATAATAGCTGATATCGAACAGGCACTTTCTGAGATCTAAATGCATGATAGGTTCTGCGCCTTGTGAGAAGACGGAGAACCTATTCTTATGCGGATAAATTCGTTTGATTTAAAAATGGGTGCTGCATCATGAGCAGCACCCATTCGGATTTTTATTTAGCAGCTTCGTCTACCTTGATAACTTCCTTACCGTTGTAGTAGCCGCAAGCCTTACATACTCTGTGAGGCATTTTGAATTCGTGACACTTTGGACACTCAACCATTCCGGGAGCTTCAAGCTTCCAATTGGCGCGTCTTTTATCACGTCTTGCTTTTGAAACTTTACCCTTAGGTACAGCCATTTACTACACCTCCTAAAATTTAGGCAATTGCCTGCATAAAGGTCAGTCTTTATCGCTGTCCATAATTTTCTTTAAAGCCTCCCAGCGGGGGTCAATGTCATACTTATCACAGCCGCAGTCGCCGAGATTGAGGTCAGCTCCGCACCTGGGACACAAGCCATTACAATCATTACTGCAAAGAAATTTACCGGGAACATTCATAAAAAAACCTGTTTCAGCTATTTGCGAAAGATCTATTTCATTGCCGGAAAAGATAACAGCATCTCCGTCAGGGTCTGTATTATCCTCAGCCCTAATCAATGCTTCGTTAAGCTCATAGCTCAGTTCTTTTTCTATTTCTTTAGCACATCGTGCACATCTGACCTTAAGACACAGCGTTACCGTGCCTGTCAGAACAAGTGATTTTCCGCTGTTTGAAATACTGCCTTTAAAGACAGCCGGTTTGACGAAATGAAAATCCTCTCCGAGGTATTTAACATCGTCAAGCTCTATATCTCCGTCTACGGAAATTTTATTTCCCGCTTCCTTCAGTACGCCGGTGAGATCTACTATCATGGACAAACACTCTCCCTTGATTTTTATTTAAATCTAAGGAAATTACTTCAACTCTACCTTAGCTCCTGCTTCTTCTAACTTAGCTTTCATTGACTCAGCTTCTTCTTTAGCTACAGCCTCTTTGATTGTGCCGGGAGCACCGTCAACAAGAGCCTTAGCTTCCTTAAGTCCGAGACCTGTAAGCTCTCTTACGATTTTGATAACGCCGAGCTTTGAAGCTCCTGCATCAGCGAGAACAACATCAAACTCTGATTTTTCATCTGCAGCAGCAGCGCCTTCAGCAGCGCCTCCTGCAACAACTACGGGAGCAGCAGCGCTTACGCCGAACTCCTCCTCCATCATTTTAACAAGCTCAGCAACTTCCAATAACTTAAGCTCCTTGATTGAGTCAAGGATTGCATTTAAATCTGCCATTGTAATTTCCTCCTAAATCATTAAAATTAATTTTTTCTTATTCAGCTTCCGGTGCTTGTTCAGCAGCGGGTGCTTCTTCAGCGGGTGCTTCTTCAGCGGGTGCTTCTTCAGCAGGTGCTGCTTCTTCAGCAGGTGCCGCTTCTTCGGCAGGTGCTGCTTCTTCAGCAGGTGCTGCTTCTTCGGCAGGTGCCGCTTCTTCAGCTGCAGGAGCTTCTTCTCCTGCTTTCTTTGCAATCAGGTCGGCAATTTCAACTCCGCCGTCAGCAATAGTAGCGAGCAATCTTGCAAGATTTGAAACAGGAGCGTTCAAGCTGCCCATCATCTTTGCAATCAATGTCTCCTTGGACGGTGTTGCTGCAAGCTTCTTGATTTCATCAAGAGTAACAACGCTTCCATCCATAAAGCCTGATTTGATTTCAAGCTTCTCATTTCCCTTAGCGTAGTCGGCTATAACCTTTGCCGGCGCAACAGCGTCGGTGTCGGAAACAGCGAGCGCTGTCGGTCCATGTAAAATCTCGTCAAGTGCGTCAAGACCGGTTTCCTTAGCTGCAAGACGAAGCAATGTGTTTTTAACAACAAAGTAGTTAACGCCTGCTTCTCTGAGGTTTTTACGAAGTGCCGTATCTTCCTCAACGGTAAGACCGCGGTAATCAACGAGAACTCCGGTTTGTGCTGATTTTAAAACTTCAATAATCTGGGCAACCTGTGCCTTTTTTGCTTCTAAAACCTTTTCACTTGGCATGATCTTCACCTCCATAAACATAAAAATGTTTATTCCGCAACAAAAAATGCTCTGCGCGTCCAAAGACATGCAAAGCAAAAGTAATCGAAATTAAATTACCTAACCTCGGCGGGACTTACAAAATTGCCTGCTGTCTACGGAATAAGTTTTACAACTATTAAATTATATCTCATATAGGGACAAATGTCAACATATTTTTTTGCGTTTGTTATTTTATGTGAAAAACCTACAACATATTTTGCGGTATGAAGACTTGTTTTGCTTAAAATTCCTATTTTAAAAGCTTAAACCTTCTGTCATTCATCATGCTTTCACAATGGTTTCCGACAACGATAAAATGGTCAATAAGAGTTATGCCGAAGTGCTTCAATCCATCGCTCAGAAGCTTTGTGCTTTCAATGTCATAATTTGACGGTGTGGTGATTCCCGTAAGATGATTGTGTGCGAAAATAAGTCCGCTTGCCTCGTTATTTATTGCAATTTTAATTATTTCGCGGTTATCGGGCATTACCGATTCATCATTTCCGCGGCTTATAAGGCAGGTATTTGTGATTTTTCCGGATTTTGAAATGCACAGCATGTAAATCATTTCTTTTTTTGCACCTGCAAACAGAGAGCATATATATGGGAAAAGCGAATCCCTGTCATCAAAGCTGCGGCGCTTCATATCGTATTTTCTTCTGTTATATATGCCGAACAGGGCATGCTGTATCAGAATAAGCGTTGCTGTGTATTCACCGACTCCGGGGACCTCCATAAGCTGCTCGCGCGTTGCATCAAATACTCCGTCAAGGGAATGAAAGCGGTCAATAAGGGCATGAGCGATTCCGTTTGTATTCTGACGCACATTTGCATAATTTAAAAGTATTTCAAGGATTTCATGGTCATAAAAACCGGTAAAATCATTGTTTATCGCAAATTTTTCTCGAAGCCGCTTTTTATGACCCTCATGAGCGCATTTGTTATCCTTCACGTATGTTCGTCCTTTCGAGTATCAGGATACAGCCTGCTTGGCCTGCGTGCGCTTTCTGGCGTATGTGGGAACTACCTTAGCAATTGTATCCTTAATGTATTCGTCGTCATTTGTTTCTAATGCGCTTTCAAGCATAGCAAGATCTTTTTTCAAAAGGCTTATATCGCCGAAAATAGGTTGTCCAATGAAAATTTTTGAGTGCTTTGTGTTTTTAAGCCCCTCCTCGTTCATAAGCAGTTCTTCATAAAGCTTTTCTCCGGGGCGGAGACCTGTAAATTCGATTTTAATATCTACATTCGGCTTGTAGCCGGAAAGCTTTATAAGGTTTACGGCCAAATCGTAAATTTTAACGGATTCTCCCATGTCAAGAACAAATATTTCTCCGCCGTTTGCATAGCTTGCCGCCTGAAGTACAAGCTGTGCCGCTTCGGGAATAGTCATGAAAAATCTTGTAATGTCACGGTGTGTGACAGTGACAGGTCCTCCTGCTTCAATCTGGCGCTTGAACAAAGGAATAACACTGCCGTTGGAGCCGAGAACGTTTCCGAAACGAACTGCAACAAATTCCGTTTTGCTTATCTGCTGCATGCACTGAACAATCATTTCGCATATTCGTTTTGTTGCACCCATTACGTTTGTTGGATTAACAGCCTTGTCCGTAGAAATCATAACAAAGCGGCGAACTCCGTATTTATCCGCGCATTTTGCAACATTGTACGTGCCGAATACGTTGTTTTTCACAGCCTCACTGGGGCTGTCCTCCATAAGGGGAACATGCTTGTGGGCTGCTGCATGAAAGACTATGTACGGCTTATATTTTTCAAAAATGGTTTCAAGCCGTCCCACGTCACGTACAGAAGCAATAATTACGTCCGGTTTGTTATCTGGATAAAGGTGGTTAAGCTCCATCTGAATGTCATAGGCGTTATTTTCATAAATATCGATAATAACAAGCTTTTCAGGATGGAACTTCATTATCTGGCGGCACAGCTCAGAGCCGATTGAGCCGCCTCCTCCCGTTACGAAAATAACCTTTCCTGTAATGTAGTCTGATATTTCCTTGTTATCAAGAACCACAGGCTCGCGTCCGAGCAGGTCTTCAATCTGTACATTTCTGACGTCCTTCATGTCGACCTTGCCGTCAACAAGGCTTTCATAACCAGGAATTATTTTAACCTTGCATTCCGTTGAGGAACAAATCTCGAGAATTTCACGTTTGCGATGAGGCGAAAGTGACGGTATTGCAATCAGTATTTGCTCAATATCATATTTTTCCGTAAGCTTTGTAATGTCCGCAATCGAACCGAGAACCCTTGCGCCGCATATTATCCGGTTTTTTTTCTGAGGGTCATCATCTGCGATTCCGACGATTGAGTAATGCATATTTGAGTTGCTTTCTACTTCCCTTAAAAGTATATTTGCAGCTTCTCCTGCCCCGGCAATAAGGATACGTGCCTTGTTGGTATTTGCGGAATGATAGCTTCTGTTCAGACGGTTAAGACCGCGTACCATGAATCTTAAAAGAATAATACACGCGCATGAAAATAAAGTTGCAACAGCCTCAAGCTTAAAAAATACAGTAAAATGCTCACGAAGCAGTAATCCGCATACCATTACGGATATCGACGCCGCCAAAAGCCATGTTCCAAGCCTTAAATAATCGCGGGCTCCTGCATAAACCCACATCGTTGTATATACCTTGCCGAACAGGAGAAAAACAGAAAATATTGCTGTGCTTATAACAATAAATAAAATATTTTCAAAGAAAAAAGGCAGTGCCTGGAATATGTTTTTAATCAAAAGTATAGTCATAAGATAAGAAATTACAACCGCAAAAATATCAAGAACATATAAGACACGATTTCTTATAGAAAACGAGGTTACTGACGAACTCATTTAACCTATCTCCAATCTAATTATTTTACATATTATTATTCTATCAAAAAAAAAGTGATTTGTCAATATAAATTTTTATTTAAAAAAGCCCCACCGATAATTGTTTATCGGTGAGGCATATGTTTTTTTAAATATTATGCAATCATATTTCGGGGATTTCAACCTTTAATTCCTTGCCTGCTTCAGAGGATTTTACTATATAGTCAATAATCGTCTGATTATAAAGAATCTGGCTTGTAGGAATAGGAGCTTCACCGCCTGTGTGAATTGCGTCAAGGAATGAGCGGATTTTTTCATCAAAGCAGTTTACAGTGCTTTTAATCATAGGAATAGATGTCTGGACAGGCTCGCCTGCACAGTCATGATAAACCACGAGGTCGCCGCCTATTGAACCGTTCCAGCATTCTGTTGAAGGAATTCTGAGACCGCCCTTTGTACCGAGAATTATTGTGTCTCCCGGTGTGTCAAGATGCATTGCCCAGGAAATTCTGAAGTCAAGAATAATATCTCCCTCAAGTCTTACAAAGGCTGCCGCAAAATCATCAACGCCGAAAATATCAGCATATGCAGTTTTGCCGGATTTGATATATCCGCTGTAGTTCTTGCTCTTTCCGAAGAAATCCGAAGTGTAGCCCGTTACTGTAAGGGGTTTCGGGTATCCGATTGCATTCAGAACCATGTCAAGAGAGTAGCAGCCGATATCGCCCATTGCGCCGATAACACCTGTATTTTTGTCTATAAATGTGGTGCCGAAGGGGAAGGGAATACCTACACGTCTGCCGCCACCGGTCTGAATGTAATAAATTTTTCCAAGCTCACCGGACTGAACAATCTGCTTTACAAGCTTCATGTTGGGGTCGAATCTGGGCTGGAAGCCTACGGATACAATTTTGCCGCTTTCCTTTTCGGCCTTCATAATTTCAACAGCTTCTTCTGTTGTAACACACATAGGCTTTTCAAGAAGTACATGAACACCCTTCTTAAGCGCATAAATCGTACACTCAGCATGAGTCTTGTTGTATGTACAAATGCTTACTCCGTCAAGCTCTTCATTATCGAGCATTGACTTGTGATCGGGATAGCAGCGTGCATTTTCAATTCCGTGCTCCTTAAAAAATGCCTCTGCTTTTCCGGGTACAAGGTCTGCACCTGCAACGATTTCGACGTCATCGCATTTTTTATATGCGTTTATATGAGATCCTGCAATCCAACCTGTTCCGATAATACCTATTTTAAGCTTTTTGCTTCTGTCAACAACCTTTTCGTCCTGTTTCAGTTCTTTGAATTTATCAAGATCATTTGCCATTTCTATTCTTCCTCCCATTAAATAAGATGAAAAGTTTACAACACACGCCTATATAATACATCACAAATATTGATTTGTCAATAGGATATCAAAAAAATCTATGAAAAAATAAAGGAGGCTGAAGTGAAAAGTTAAATTCCACTCCCGAGGGGTAGAAGTAGAAATTAGTCTTACACTCAATTCCACTTCATTTTACAGTAGATTTTACTCATACACTTGGTGTATAATATTGTTATTCGATAGCTGCCGGAAAGGTA
>JAGBHE010000079.1 GCA_017935675.1 Clostridia bacterium
CTGTATAGAATCTGACGGACACTGTGAGGAATGGGCGCAGTCGGGGAGCTGTCCGATACATAAATGCGCAAGGGAGCATAATGTGCAGTTCTGCGGACTTTGCGGCGAGTTTCCCTGTGAATGGCTTGTAAAAAAGCTTGTTTGGAGGAAAAATGCGGTTGAGGAGCTGACGGAGCTTGCGGAAAAATATAAATCAAGTCTAGGTCTATAAATTGGAGGTTATACAATGAAAATAAAAAAATGGCTGACAACACTTTTTATAATCATTCTATCTTCCGTGGCTGTATTATTGCTGATTATGATATTAAATTATGATAATAATATGATACTGCGGATTGTTGGAGATTCAAGCAATGGGAGAAATTATACCCTGACTTTTCCTGAACTCGTTACGTTACAAGATCCGCCCCCTGCAGATGAGCTTATAGAATATATGAATGACAAATATGGTGTTACATTTCAGCGGTATAATGGCGAAGAATACCTTATAGATAAATTTGAAACAGATCATATCAATGCAAATGATTTTGCAGAGCTGTACAATGGAATATTGGTTGAAACAGATGCATATCCTAATCATTATTTTTATGTATGCAGCTACTATGGTTCATATTTAGATGATTATTGCTTCCACAATAATCAATGGAAGATTGATAATTATTTTAATGATAAATTAAACGGTGTTATTGATTCAAATTATAAAGTGATATGCCATCCAAAGTTCAAGCAGCGGTATGCAGTTGATTTTAGTTCGCATACCAGTGAGTATATAAATCATTGTAATTATGATTTTCGAATATTTATCGAAAATGACGGCAAAAATGCCGAAAAAGAATTAGAAGATATTTTAAATGTATTGAAGCCGTATCTTAACGAATACGATAAACAGTTGTTCTTATATTATATTGATTCTGCCCAATTCAATGCAGTTGACTCAACTGATTATAATAGTTATTCGCATGATAAAATAACTTATATAAAATATGGACAAGGTCAAATGCTTTTTTACGAAAACGAGAACCCATTAGTATGGGAATGGGTGGATTCTGAGGAATAGAGGTAAGTCATGAAAATAATACTTTCAACAAATAATATCGAAGCCTATTTAAAGGCAGATGATGTGATAGATCATAAAAGCGGAATAATCACAGAGCTTGCCGATTCGCTGTGGGAGAAAAACGGCGGCGGTATCGGCTATATCAGAGCGGCATATGAATTTGTCCGTGACAATATTTCTCATTCGGCTGACATAAATGAGGATATTATCACCTGTACCGCTTCCGAGGTTTTAAAGGCAGGACACGGCATTTGCTTTGCAAAGGCTCATTTGTTTGCGGCTTTGCTCCGCTGTAAGGGCATACCGTCGGGCTTTTGCTATCAGAAGCTTATCTTAGATGATGAAACAGCGCCCGTGCTTGTATATCATGGTCTGAACGGCGTGTATATCGGTGAATTAAATAAGTGGATAAGGCTCGACCCACGAGGAAACAAACAAGGTGTGAATGCACAGTTTTCCGTTGAAAAGGAACAGCTTGCATTCCCTGTCCGTCCTGAAATGGGGGAGGAGGACGGCTTTACGGTCTATCCCGACCCCGACAGTAAAATTCTCAGCAAGCTGAGAAAAAACAGGACAAGGACAGAGCTATGGAACGACCTGCCTTCGGAGCTTGGATATAGTATGTGAGATCAAAGCGGCTTGGTGATTTTGAGTTGGTAACTGAGGAGAAAGCTTATGAATGATAAAAAATACGATTTCAAGAGAATCGGAGTAAGTGAAACAGAGATAATAAAAGAACTGTTTACGGGAGTGTTTACTATAGCCCCTTGGAATGATGACTGGTCAGATGGGGAGCAGCTTGACCTGTATATTCAGGATCTGATAGGTCAGAACAACTCCCTGACCTATGGATTGTTTGAAAACGGAAAGCTTATCGGCTTATCTATGGGACATATCAAGCATTGGTATTCGGGTACGGAATATTATATTGA
>JAGBHE010000080.1 GCA_017935675.1 Clostridia bacterium
TACCTCGTTTGCAGCCGTCAGTGCATTAACAGTCAGCATACCAAGTGAGGGAGTGCAGTCAATCAGCACATAATCATAATTGTCCTTTACCTGTGAAAGATAATTTTTAAGCACACGTTCACGGCTCATTATGTTTACAAGTGCCGTTTCCATACCAGACAATTCTATATTTGCCGGAACGAAGTCAACACCTTCAGCGTGATGCAAAATGCCCTCGTCCTTTGCGACAGGCTGTTCGTTTACGGTCTTTTCCATAAGTGTTGAGATTGTAACGGAAAGCTCATCGGGGTTTGGATAACCAAGACTTTGTGTTAAGCTGCCCTGTGCGTCAAAGTCAATCAGAAGCACTTTTTTACCCTCGTTTGCAAGTCCTATCCCTAAATTTACCGTTGTAGTCGTTTTTCCCGTTCCGCCTTTCTGATTTGATACAGCGATTACTTTACTCATAATTTTCAGTCCTTTCATTTTCTAATCTTGCTATTATCATTTCTCCGTCCAC
This sequence comes from Clostridia bacterium, assembly GCA_017935675.1. Lineage (GTDB taxonomy): Bacteria > Bacillota > Clostridia > UBA1381 > UBA1381 > RGIG9115. The sequence continues at coordinate 500 of JAGBHE010000080.1, forward strand.
TCGTGTTAAAGCACGAAACCACTCCGAACGGAAGAAACGCTTTATTTCTGCTCTTACCTGCGGCGAATATGTATGTCTGTAATCCCTTACCGCTTGCAGGATAATAGCGTTTGCCAGCAATTCAAAATTTTCATACACACATATCCCTCCTCAAGCTATTTATTTGCCATATCATACTGCACCTTTGCAGAAAACCAATTATCCGCCGTTTCAAACGAACGGTAAATTGTTGTAATTAAAAACGCCCGGATATTCCGGACGTCTGATGTGTTGCTCCTTAGAGCCATATCTATGTATTCAATGTGTGTTGAGTTGATTTTCAAAAATCTGCTTTTAACAACCTCGTGTGGGTATTCCTGCTTGTTGATGCGTATTGTCGGCTCATCACTGCATACAACATCAACCATAACAGCAACGATTTCATCAAGCCAAGCCTTGCTGTAATTATTCACGATAATGTCATAGTCAATATTGTTCTTGATAATCTTTTCGTATGTCTGCCGCTTTTCTATCCATCGCATCGTATCAATCCCTTTTCCCGCAGGCGAGGGGGAAGTATTACAGTTTACCTGATTGATAGGATAGGATGTGATTTCAGTATCGTTCCTCTCTGTATAACTCTTTTCAGTATCATTGACATAAGTATTATTATATTTATTATAATTACATTTCGATTCCCGAAAGTCTGCACTTTCGACTTCCGAAAGTCTTGTATTTCGATTTTCAAAAGTCTTGACTTTCGATTTCCGAAAGTCTGGAATTTCGGTTTCCGAAAGTCTTGCGTTTCGGTCATTACCATTTTCATCGACATAAAACTTTTTCAGATAAACGATTGCAGGCTTGCCTTGTCCTTGTTTTTTGCGTTCAATAAGACCGATTCCTTTTTCAACATCAAGCTCTGCAAGTAATTTTGTAGCCTTTTCTGTTCCGCAGCACATATGCTCCATAACATCATTTGTTGTAAAGTATATAAATGCTCGATTTTCATCGTCAACCCAGCCGTTTTTAATTGATAGGCTCATACGGTCAAGCATAAGACCGTATAACAGCTTTGCACTGTCAGATACACGCTTAAACTCCGGCGAGGTGATAAGCAGCTTGGGGATTCTGTAAAACGCAAACTGCTCCGCTTGGTTCCCGTAAAAATATTCAAATTGTACTGACATAAAATATGCCTCCTTTCGATAAAAAATTAAAGCACCATACTTTTTGCGGTACAGTGCTTTTGAAATATTTAAGCATAAAGTTTAACACTTACTATCATTTCGGGTGTTTCCTTTACTTTTTTCGGTATATAATCAGGGCTTGTCCCATACTTAAAACAACGCTCAAACACAGGTATTTCAGCAAGGTTTATAGCATTTTTATCCAAAGGAGCATTATTGGCACGATGTAGGTACAGAAGAGCTCGGACATCTTGAGATGGTGGGAACACTTGTTTCCCAGCTCAGCAAGGATGCTGTGCCGAAGGAATGGCTTAATATGGAAAGCTGGGACTATTATGCAGATAACGGTGCTTCCGTGGGAATTCAAAGCTCTCAGGGGTCGCCGTTTAACGCAGCGTCAATCGGAATAACGGGAGACCCGCTTACGAATCTCTATGAGGATCTGGCAGCAGAGCAAAAGGCGAGGTCAGCGTATGATAATATTCTGCGGCTTTCCGATGACCCTGATGTTAATGAAGTAATAAAATTCCTGCGTCAGAGAGAAGTAGTGCATTTTCAAAGATTCGGAGAAGCCCTCGACAGACTGCAATGCGGGCTTTCACATAAGAGCACTAAAGGTATTGGAATAAAACAGTAAAGCCCGTGCTTTTATGCTAATATATTAACTTTGGGATGAAATCCCCAAATTTGGGTTTCATCCCAAAGTTATATCTTATTTTTTTCAATATCTCTGTATCAGCCTGGCAAAAATCATAATTTGTGCTATCCCAGAAAAAACAGACACAAAAAAGCTACAAAAAACTGAATGAATCGCAGTAATTCTTTTAATTTCTCGAAACCGGCCGCATTTATTCCACGGTTTGCTTGACAACGAGCCTCTGCCGAAATGATGTTTTGGCGAAAGGACGAACCGCGCCAAAGGGCAGTTGCCTTGGTACAATCCTATCATATCGGCTCCTCATTGTCAAGCGGCTTTCGCGGCATAATTCTTTTGCAGAGATATTAGAGCAATGTGTATCAATACAGATACCGAGTTCGGCAGCAGCTTCTTTTGATGGTCATCCTTGTTCGGTAATCATTTTAACGGCGCAGATTTGAAAAAAACAGTTGCCGTATTTCCGACAGAAATTATGATTTGAATTGTGAAGGTGTTACTCCGTATGTTTCTTTAAATATTTTAGTGAAGGTGCGGTCATTTGGGTAACCTACCATTCCTGCAATTGTTTTTATATTATATTTTCCTGTTTGAAGCAGAAAAACAGCATGTTTCATACGAACTTGTGCAATTTTGAGCGGTATGCTTATACCTGTCTGTTTTTTATACGTTGTTGACAGATATACGGAATGAAACCCAATGTTATCTGCTATATATGAAACACCAAGATTCGGATTGTTATAGTTTTTGTTTATAAATGCATCTGTTTTATCTGAAAGAGATTTGGTTTTTTCTGTTGCATTTAACAGGAATGAGCAGGCGGACTGACTGAGCTTGTATATTTCACTCCTGCATACAAGTAAATCATCGCTTGACATTATTGTTCTCATTGCATCGTCAAAGTCGTGTACAAAGTCTGTTGACCCGCTTTCAAGAATTTGAACAGCGTTATATATTGTGACAGGTATGTTTACGAGCATGCTTTTTTTGGCGTAAAATCCTATTGATTTATTATTTACAATCGAATCGCATATTTTTCTGAGTATATCCTCAAGACGTTTTGAGTCGCCGGATTTGATTGCAACTGTGATAGAATCAGGCGAGAACATTTCATTTGCGTCGGAAAATCCGCTGTTTTCAATTTCATTGTTAAAAACATATGAAGTATTGTTAAGAAGATTATAGTCTGCGATATAAACAGCTTCAAGATAAGCATGTCTTATTTCGGAATATGTTTCATATACATTACTCATTGTAAATGAGAATTTAAGTTCAAATGACTCATCTATAATTTTTTTTGCCTCTGCCAGCTTTTGATAGATGTCTTGTATATTGTATTCGTCGGTTTTGTCATTAATATTAATGAGACAGACATATGAAATGTTTGTTTTGAAAACATAACAAAGATGAACGGAGTTTATCATTTCCTCTATAATGTTCGATAATACAAGCGTTACAAGGGTTTCATCATTTTCAAGAACTCCCGTATTTATAACATTTATTACACAAACAAGGTATTTGCTGCTGATTGCAGTCATTTCAAATTTTTCAAGCCCTTCATTGAATTCGTTATCTGAATTGATTTTTCCGTCTATCAAATCATTTAAAAATATGCTTTTCAGCTCTCGGAGGGAAATATTATATTTTTCATTCAGGTCTTTATAATTCCCGGTAATAGATGATATCATATCAGTAATTGCGTTAAGCTCGTTTTCATTTGCATGGATGTTGGCTATGTTTGGATAGCGAGTGAGAATATTTTTTATTGGTGCATAGTTTCTGTTTATAAAAATGTACGCAAGATAAATTCCTGCAAGCATGATAACTATTATTGATATTATTTCAAGTACTATAGGAGGAATAACTTTTGCTCTCAGTCTTGAATCGGGCATTAGTATCACGTACTTAAACCGGTCAAAGCTTGACGGCATATCAATTGCTGTGTATTTCTTTTTTCCTATAGATATAGTACCGTTTTTTGGAATGTTGTCAAAGGAATGCGGGGGGATAAGGCTTGAATCAAGTTCACTTAAATATACGGAGCATATTGTGCCGTCTTTTTTGTACATCAGTATATTCATTTTGTATTCGTCGGCGAATTCCGCAAAAGAAGATTTTATAAATCCTTTATTTACAACTCCTATAAACGAAGTATTTGTAAAACCGTTTCTTTTGGCGCAAAATTTTTTGTCAACAACAAGATAATTGTCGCCGAGAGGTACAAACATAAAAGAACTGTCTGTAGTTATCAGGTTTATGAAATCGTTATATGAAATACCCGTGCTCATAACAGATGTTTTATAAAATGTCTGTGTGTCAAATACACCCTGCGGGGTTATGAGCGTATCTGACGAACCGAAATATATCCATAAACTTTCCATGCCTTTCAGATATCCTATTTCGTTTGCCAGCTGTTTTGTTATGGAATGCCCGAGCATAATGGAATCTGTATTTTGTGTAGCAGCAGATGAATATTTTTTTATCTGATCATTGTTTGAACAGTTCCACATGGCACCTGAAATTTCGTTAAGCACATTATCACATGTTGTTACAAGATGCTTTGCAAAGTACTTTGTGGATATCGAAATTTCTTTGTAAAGGACTTTTGTGTTTATTGAATACGGAATAATAATAACGGCAATTGTCATGGCAACAATAATTACATAGTCCAAAAACCATTGTTTTGCAAGCTTGCCTTGAAATTTAATTTTTTTCATTTTCTTTAAAATCTCCTGAAAAATCTATCCTTTAGTATTGTACTTACTTGCAGTATTATACCATAAGTAAAAATGCTTGCTCGCAAGGGCATTTTTACGCAGCCGTAGAATACAGCTTAGAGCGAAGCACCTATGAGAATATTATACCATGACTTTTTTTAAAAGTATACACCGAAAAAACAAATATTACATTACAAAATCAAACATATGCACTATATTTAAAAGATTTTAAGAAAAAAAACGATTTAATTACTCAAATTTGTGCCTGCATAAAGAAAATGAACTCACATTTGATTTTAAACACTAAGGTTTGAAATAAGTATATTTACTTTTAAAAATGATTGTGTTATGATAAAACTACAAAACAGACTTCTACAAGATGAAGGGATTTGATATTTCTATGAAACAGAAAGCACTTTTTGAAAACAACAAGAAGCAGTTGTCGTTCGGTGCAAGGGCAAAAAAAGATATGATGTCAAATTGGCCTCTGTATTTGATTGTACTTCCGGTTTTGGCTTATTACTTATTTTTCTTTATTTTCCCTGCTTCGGGATTAGTAATTGCTTTTAAGGATTTTACAATCAAACCCAAATATTCATATTTGCATAATATTGTTGCAAGCGATTGGGTAGGACTTAAATATTTTAAAGAATTTTTTGGAAGCGTGTATTTCGGAAGAGTTCTTAAAAATACAATTATAATCAGCCTTTCAACGCTTGCGGCCGGATTCCCGATTCCGATACTTTTAGCAATAATGATTAATGAAGTTAAATCCAATCCTTATAAAAGACTTGTACAGACTGTTACATATCTTCCGCACTTTATATCTTTGGTTGTTGTTTGCGGTATGGTTAAGACTTTTACAAGCGATACGGGAATACTCAGTGTCTTTCTTTCAAAGATGACAGGTGCTTCCCCGGAGACTATGCTAAACAACAAAAGCCTTTTTGTTCCCATATATGTGCTTAGCGAAGTATGGCAGCAGGCAGGATGGGATTCAATCATTTATCTTGCAGCTATAACAGCAATAGACCAGGATCAGTATGAGGCGGCAAGAATTGATGGGGCAGGAAAGCTTCGTCAGATATGGTATGTTACGCTTCCGGGCATTGTGCCGACTATTACGATTATGCTAATTCTCGCAGTCGGTAAAATGCTCAATGTAGGATATGAAAAAATTATCCTTTTGTATAACCCGATGACAAAGCCGACGGCTGAGGTTATTTCTACATATACATATCAGCGCGGTCTTATTGAACGTGACTGGAGCTATGCAACTGCTGTGGGATTTTTTAACTCAATAATTAATTTCGGTCTTGTTATCACTGCAAATATCATTTCAAGAAAAATCAGTGATACAAGCTTGTGGTAAAAGGGAGGGTATTATGAAAAAGAAATCACTTCAATCAAAGAGCGATACATTAGTTGGTATTATTAATGCATTTATCCTCTTTTCTGCAATGCTTATATGTGTGTATCCGATGATATATGTGCTTTTTGCATCTGTCAGCGAACCGTCGCAAATAATAAGAAATACCGATTTTATTATAAAGCCGCTTGGATTCAGCATGGAGTCATATAAAAGTGTTCTTGCTTATCCGATGATAGGAACAGGCTATAAAAACACACTTATTATAATGGTTATACATATGGCACTCAGTATGCTGCTTACTATTGCCGGCGGATACTTTATGTCGCAAAAAAATCTCATGTGGCAGAAGCCTATTACCATTATTATAGTTGCAAGTATGTTCTTTTCGGGCGGAATAATTCCTATGTATCTTACAGTGCGTGCAATAGGTATAACGGATACATATCTTGCACTTGTTCTTCCTTCTGCTGTGAATACATTTAATCTTATTCTTATGAGAACCGGTTTTGACGGTCTTCCGCCGAGCCTTCATGAATCTGCAAAAATCGACGGTGCGGGTCATATGACGGTGCTGTTTAAAATCTGCGTTCCGCTTATTAAACCGACGCTTGCGGTTATTGCACTTTACTATGCTGTTCAGATATGGAACTCATGGTTTTATGCCTCTATATTTATAGATAACAGAAAGCTTTATCCGCTTCAGCTTGTATTAAGAGAAATTCTTATAAGTAATGATACGTCGTCTATGACTACCGCAGCAAGTATGGAGGATAAGGAAATGATTTCTGAAACAATAAAGTATTCCTCAATTATTATTTCAACATTGCCGATACTTTGTGCATATCCGTTCCTGCAAAAGTATTTTGTTAAGGGAGCGCTTGTCGGTGCGGTAAAGGGGTAATAAAAGTAATTACGTGCTAATGCATAATATATAAAAAAGGAGAGAAAAAATTATGAACAAGAAAAAAATGATGCTTGCTCTAACAGCATGTGCTCTGCTTTTGTCGGCAGCAGGATGCGGTAAAGATGAAGAAAAAGCGGGCAGCGGCAAGTACCCCGGCGGGGAGGTATCTTACCCCATTGAGTGCAGTGAAACTGTTTCGTTCTGGGTTGGAATCAATTCTATTGTGTCAAAATTTGCTTCTACGGCAGGAGACACCGAATATGCAAAGCATATAAATGAAGCAACGGGAATCAATGTTGAATTTATTCATCCGCCTGCAGGACAGGAAGAAACAAAATTCAATCTTTTGCTTGCTTCCGGTTCAATGCCTGATATAGTTTCATGGGACTGGATGAATATTTCCGATAACATTGATGATCTTATCGAACAGGGTTATATTCTGAAGCTTAACGGCTTTATGGAAGAATATGCTCCGAATATGACAAAGTATATTAAATCAGTAGATGGTCTGGAAAAGATGCTTCAGACAGATTCCGGCAATTTTTATGTATTCCCTTATATAAGGGATACTGACGATGTAAGAGTATTCTGCGGTCCTGTAATACGCAAGGATTGGCTTGATGAGCTTGGCCTTGAAGTGCCTGAGACAATTGATGAATGGCATGAAATGCTTGTTAAGTTCAAGGAGGCAAAGGGCATAGCTCCGCTCCTTACAAACCAGTCCACATTTATGGACAATGGTATGTTCCTCGGTGCATACGGCACAAAGAAGGGTATGTATGTTAATGACGGCAAGGTTGTTTACGGTCCTGCAACAGAGGAATACAAACAGGCTATTCTCACACTTGCACAGTGGAATAAAGAAGGTCTTATAAATCAGAACTTTATTTCGATAGATACTCCGACAATCAATTCAAAGATGCTTAATGATGAAATCGGTGCTACATACGGCTATAATGCAAGCGGACTTGGAACATGGCTTGCAAATGGCTCATCAAACGGAAACTTTGACCTTGTAGCTGCTAAATATCCGTCACTTGTTAAAGGTCAGAAGTCAGCAATCGGTCAGAAAAATCCGCTTGTCGGTGAATTCTTCGATTGTATTATAAGCGGTACAAGCACAAATAAGGAGCTTGCTGCACGTCTTCTTGACTTTAACTTCACAGAAGAAGGTCATATGATTCAGCACTTTGGTGAAGAGGGAAAGACCTATACAATAAATAACGGAGTCCCGACATTTACTGATTTTGTTTTGAATAACCCGGACGGGCGTTCAATGTCTGAGGTACTTACTGATTATACTCATACAACATACAGCATTCCGGGATATTCAAACTCTGAAGCATTCAAGCAGCAGCTTACTTATCCGCAGCAGATAGACGCTCTTGAAAAGTGGTCCGATACAGATGCCGACAAGCATCAGCTTCCGCCGCTTTCAATGTCTAAAGAGAATATTGACGAGTACAACAAGATTATGACAGATGTTAAGACTTTTGTTGACGAAACAACAATAGAGTTCATCATGGGTGCTAAATCAGAGGCGGACTTTGACAAATATTTTACAGACTTGAAGGATATGGGTATTGACAGAGCTGTTGGAATTGAGCAGACAGCTTATGACAGATTTCAATCAAGATAAAATATTGTTTTATTGTGAACGAATGGGAGTTTTTTTTATGAAAAAGTTATCACTTTTCTTATATGTGGCAATGTTCATGATTATGTCTCAAACTCCTTCATTTGCGGCAGAGGTTACTTTAACCGATGCCGCAAACGGAGTCCTTGAAATAACGGGTGATGCAAATAAGGGTGAGAAGGTTACACTTATAATATTAAATCCCGGCTCAAGTCTTGAAGATGCATATACCGCTGCAGATGATAATGTGCAGTATTTCAGAAGCTGTGTTTCAGATGATGCGGGGTATAAGTTTACAGTTGAGATGAATACGCAGACAGGCGGCAAGTACGGAATGTATATAACTGTCGGTGATGTTCAGACGGGACCTGAATACTTTGATTATTATTCAAAGTCCGTAAAAGAAGATATTATCACAAGGATAAACAATTCATCTTCAGTCAGTTCAAGTCTTTTGGAAGATGCTATGACTGCATATAGCCTTAAGGACAGCCTGCTTTATAAAAATTGCAATGCTTCCGAGGCGGCAAAGCTTCTTACAAGCATCAAAAGCAATCAAAAAGGCGGAATTTTTTTGCCGGATATAGTTGATTTTTATTCAAAGCTCAGACAGGCTCTTGTTCTTGCAGCTTATAATGAATCAGCCGACGGAGTTATTGATAAATCAGGATTTGTTTTATATTCCGATGTGCTTGGAATTGATGGTACAGATGCGTATGATGATTATCTCAATGCACTTAGCGAATCCGGAAGAAACAAGATGAATTCAGAGCTTCTTGGCGGAGGTTATGCAAGTGTCGATGATTTCAGAAAGTCTTTTGAAGAAAAACTCGCATATTACGTAATCATGTATTATAAGCAGTACGGATACGGTCATGTGCAAACTAATTTAATTAAGTATTCATCTGTTTACAAATCAAATGGCTTTAAGCTTTCCGAGCCGTCATTAAACAGCGTATATTCTCAGATGGTAAATTCCGGCGCAGGCAACTTAAAATCACTCGCAGCGGTTTACAATGATTTAAAATCAAACACCGGCACGACAGGCGGCGGCAGCGGCTCGGGGGGAGGAGGTTCTTCCGCACCGAATATAAAAGTAAACAATACATCTGCACCTGACAATATTTATTATGAGTCTGACAAGCTTACTGTTTTTAATGATGTTAAAAAGGATCATTGGGCAGCAGAGTATATTTTGAATTTATATAACAAGGGAATTATTTCAGGGTATGAAGACGGATCATTCAGACCCGAAGGTAATGTTACACGCGGAGAATTTGCAAAAATGGTTTGCTCTGTACTCGGAATAACAAATAAGGCGTCGGCGGTATTTACAGATGTTTCACAGCATTGGAGCAATCCGTATGTTGCGGCGGCTTATGAAAACGGAATAATTACAGGTATGACAGATGAATTGTTTGCTCCTGATTCTGCGATAACAAGGGAGCAGGGGGCTGCTGTTTTGTACAGGGCATTGAAGCTCGGTTCGACAAATGCTGCCGATAAATTTGCCGATGACGATTCAATATCGGGGTATGCGGTAGAGGCGGTTTATGCTCTTCGCAGAAAGGGTATTATTTCAGGAAGAGAAAATAACAAATTTGAGCCGAAAACAACCCTGACGAGAGCGGAAGCGGCTAAAATGATTTGTTCAATTATATCAAACAGGGGTGAGCAATAATGTCAAAGTGTCTGAAAAAAATATTGCTTTTGATTTTGTGTCTTGGAATTTTCAAGCCTGTTGTTTTTGCTTCAACCGTTGAAACGGGAAACGATGACGAAAATCTTGCTTTTGCAAAGCAGCTTGGTCTGATTTCGCCTGATAAGGACGGACAGGGTATTATGACAAGGCTTGAACTTGCGGAAGTTATTTCACGCGTTGTATCGTTCGGAAATGATTTTAGCGGTGTATATGACATAGGAGATTTTACGGATGTTGATATTTCCGTATCATCTAAAATTATGCCTGCTGTGAACAGCGGTGTAATGAACGGTATCAGCAGGACGGAATTTAATCCCTCCGGTAAAGTAAGCTATGCAGAGCTTATGACGGCAATGGTTTGTCTTTTGGGCTACAAGGTTGACGCTTTGTACAAGGGCGGATACCCTAACGGATATATAACGAAAGCAAATGAACTCGGCATTGCACCTGCAATGACTTCTGCAATGGAAGGCGGCGTTTCATATAATGCGCTTGCATATTGCTTAAAAGCTGCGGTAAACACAGATGTCAGATATTCACCTGACGGAAGTGACAATACGAGAGAAGAACCGTTTCTTGAATATTATCTGAATGTTTACACACAAAGCGGTGTTGTTTCATCAACGGGAACAGTTGATTTAAGCGGAGAGGGAAGAGTTGATTTTGATGAGGTACGCATAAACGGACAAATATTTACACTTTCTGCGGATGTAAAAGAAATGTCTTCTCTTGCAGGATATGATGCTGATATTTTTTATTCAAAGGACAGCTTTGATGAATACGAGATTTTGTTCTTTCAGCTGAGAAAAAACAAGGTTTTTGATATTGACGGCGAAAAGGTTGAGGGCATTGACGGAACAAAGATAAATTATTACAATGAAAGCGACAGAAGGAAAAGCATCAGGATTGAGAAATCAATTGCTGTTGTTTACAATAATGATTTATGCGAAAATTATGACGATTCTGTAATAAACCCGTTTTCAGAACCGTATGTGGACGGATCGGTGCGTTTGATTGATAACAATGATGATAATATGTATGATATTATCTTTATTGACGCATTTGAATGCTTTGTTGTTGACAATGCTGCAAGCGGTAGAATTTATAACAAATATCGCAAGCCGGAGGTTCTTGACCTGTCAGATTACGATCCGGAAAGCGGTGATTATGCCATAATGAATATTCTCGGTGAGTATCTTAAATTTGAAGATATCGAAGAGGGAGATATCCTTAGTGTTCAGAGAAATCTGAAGGGAGAGGTCAAGCTTATAACCGTTTCTGTTGATACTTATACCGGAACAGTTACAGAGTTTTCAAGGTCTGACAATGAATATTATCTGACAGTTGACGGAACAGAGTTCAAATGCTCGTCATGTATGTCAATGAACGAACAGATTAAAGAGCTTAGGGTCGGAAACAAGGTTTTGCTTTATTTCAACAAGCTTGGACGAGTATCCGATATTGAGTGCGAGGACTATATAAAGTACAAGATAGGTTACATCGTATGGGCATATACGGATGATGACGATGAGGATTATGCGGCGCTTAGAGTATTTACCTCAGCGGGAAGTTTTTCAAAATATGATATTGCGAAAAGAGTCACGGTTAATGATATTTCGTCAGTCAAATCAAGAGATGTTCTCAAAGCTATCGGCAGAGAAAATTCGGGTATGATCGTGCGTCAGCCTATTAAGTATCTTCTGAATGAAAATAATGAAATAAAGAGTATTTCTTTCTTCACCGGAAGTACTGATTCGACAAAAGACGGATTTTACCGTTTCAAAGATTTTGACGGTGTTTCATCACTGTCAACTATGTATTACCGACAGAATTCAGGCTCGGTTGATGCAAAAATGCTTATGAGTGATAAAACCGTTATATTCTCGGTGCCTACAGAGGAATACCGCGGCGAGGATACGATGTACAGCGTAGAAAATAAAAATTATTTTCCGTCAGATTATATGAATACTCCTATTGAAGCATTCGGCACAAAGGCAAACAATCCGCGCGCGGAAATTGTTATAATAAAGAAGGACAAATTTGAGGTCGGCACGAGCGAAAGGGAATTGTACAGGGCAAACCCCGATGTACTTGTTGTAGATAATGTCAGCAGAAAGCTTTATAACGATGAAATTGTTTGTGAGATAACAGGCTATTATGCCGGTAAGCTTACAAGCTATGCTGCAAGCCTTGATGCGGTTAATGAAGCGGCGGGCGGTGATCTTAAGCGAGGCGATATAATTCGTTTTTATCGTAATAATGAGGGGGTAATTACCATTTTCCAGCGCTTGTTTGAGGGGGATGAGCTGATAATGAATGTGACTAACCCGACTACCGATTCGATCTATGCATTTGCAAGATTTGCATACGGCGATGTGGTTTATGCTGATGATGAATGTATTTCAGTAAAAATTGACGGTACGGATAGTGTGGAAAGTTATCTGCTCTCACCGTTTAATAAGGTGCTTTATGATAAATCACGTGATGAAAAAGAACAGTTAAGTCCCGGAAACGCAGAGGATATAAGAAGCTGCAGTGATTTCGGTCTTAACGGCTCAAAGGTTTTTATACACACTTATAACGCTGATAACAGAACACTTGTTATCATTAATGAATAGGAGGCACGTGCATATGAAAAAAATTATATCAGGCATTTGTATTGCGATTGCATTGTCTTGCTTTTCAACCGCGTTTGCGGAGGTCAGCTACGGAATAAAGGTCAAAAATCCGTTTCTTGACTTGCCTGTTGACGAGGCTACGATTATGAAGAACGGTGCTATTATTTACGAGGCTGAAAATATGGTGTACGATTCCACAATAAATGTTATTCAAGATGACAGTGTGTCGGGCGGTGCATATCTGAAAACTACCGGTGACGGCATTACAGAGGCATCTGCTCTTACAAATCCTACAATTTCGTTTACATATACCGTGAATGAGGCAAATACATATTATTTCTGGGTAAAAATGCGTACCTATAATGCGACAACAAACAGTTCCATCCATTACAGCCTCAACGGGGGCGGGTATCAGACGTTATGGGGATTTGCCGAAGAAGGAAACCCGTGGCAGTGGCGTTTGCTCGGCAGTTCAACTCTTACCGAGGGTACTGCAACTCTTGAATTCAAGAAAAGATTGTCGGGATTTCAGATGGATAAGGTGCTTATAACTTCAAATACTTCATACTCGGCAGAGGGAAGCTGTGATCCGGAAAGCTTTTCCGCCGATTCATCAGCACCTGCAGACGGAGTTTTCCCCGAACCTCCTTATTATCCGATTGACGGACATCCCAGGCTTATTATTACAAAGGCTTATTTACCTCAATTTAAGCAGAATTTACAGTCTGACGAGCTGGCTCCGATGTTTAAAAACTGTCTTGCTTTTGCGGATGAGGAACTCAACTGCAATATGGGCGGAACAAAGTATGACGATGCTATGCTTAATAAGCTCAAAGCGCGTGCCATTGCGTATATAAGCGGTGCAAGAGATGATGTGCATGCGCGTCAGACTATTGATTATATGAAGCAGTATATGTCAACCTGCTATTATAATCCGAGCATTGGCGATATTACAAGAAATATCGGTGACTGTATGTTTACAGGTGCAATAATATATGATTGGTGCTATGATCAGATGACTTCTGCGGATAAGGACTTCTTTATAAGGCAGTTCAAGATACTTGCAGGTCAGAAGGAGATTGGCTATCCGCCGATAAAGATGCCATGCGATATTTCAGGTCACTCCGGTGAACAGGAAATTTTTCAGGACCTTGTCGGTGCAGGTATTGCAATATATGATGAGGACAAGGAAATGTATGATCTTGCGGCGGGCAGACTGTTTGCAAATATGGCGCCGTCAAGAACGTATTTCAACAAAACAGGTGCGCATCCCGTGACGCTTGAATACAGCTTCTGGCGTCATTCAAACGAGGGTGTTGCCGACCTCATATTTTCACGTATGGGATACGGTCATATATTCGGTGATGATATGTACCGGCCTGCGATCAAGAATATTTACCAAAGACTTGGTATGGGTAAGTGGGTCAAAAACGGTGACTCATTCCAGTATGCCTACAATACAAGCTTTGAATATGATACGTATGATTATCAGGAAATGACGATTATGGGTAATCTTTATAAAAATCCTTATTTGCGTGGCCAATACATAAGAGATATGGCGATAAAGGGTAATCAGTTCAATTTCTGGGCAATGGTATGTGCTGAGCCTGACGCCCCAATCAAGTCGGAAGAGGATATGCCTCTTGCATATAAGTCAACTTATCCGCTTACATCCGTAACGGCAAGAACGAGCTGGAAGCACGGTATTGATTCTCCTGCTGCCGTTGTATATATGGAAGGCCGTGAAAAGGTAATAGCTGACCATCAGCATATGAAGCTTGGTGATTTTTCTGTATATTACAAGGGTAATCTTGCTCTTGACAGCGGTACGTACAACGGTTCAAGCGGCGGCTATGGATGTGAACATGATATAAATTATTATAAGCGTACAATATCGGGCAACTGTGTAACTGTATTTGATCCGAACGAACAGTTTTATTTCTCTCTGAACAGCTGCGGAACAGACGGCTATTTTAACAAAACAGGTACAAAGGTATCAAACGACGGAGGTCAGATTTTCCGTGAGAATATTGCAAATTTAGACAGATTCTTGTCGATGAAAGATTTTGCGCGCACTGATGCAGTGTACATCGGCCCGAACGAAAAGACTCCTGAATTTTCATACCTTAAGACTGATCTTACAAACGCATACAGCGACAAGATAAAGAACTACAACAGATATATGGCGTTTATGGATCTTGACAACGAAAAGTATCCTGCCGCATTGGTTGTTTTCGATGTTGTTGAATCAAGCAATAAATCGTTTAAGAAAACATGGAATCTCCATTGTATTGAAGAACCTGAAATCAACGGAAATACAACCACAATAAAAAGAACCGAACATGGTTTCGGCGGCAAGCTTGTGAACAAGACTTTCCTTCCGTCAGAAAACGGATTTACGATTGATAAGGTCGGAGGTCCCGGCAAAGAGGCTTGGGTAAACGGTCATAATTATTTAAGCAAGCCTAACGCTAACACAATAAATGAAAGTGCTGATTGGAGAATAGAGATTTCTCCGTCATATGAAAACTGCAGTGACAGCTTCCTTAATGCTATGTATGTTACTGATGCAGATGCTGCTGAAGAACTTCCTATGTATAAAGAACAAAGTACGGATATGGTTGGTGTATCTGTTCTTGACAGGATGATAATGTTCTCTAAGACTGCAAATCATATAAATTCACAAACTGCGGTTACATTAAGAGATGTTCCGGAGAACACATCAGACTCCGTCAAGTGTATGATCACAGATGCAAAAGCAGGACTTTGGGAGGTTAAAGAATATCAGACAAACAACAGCTTTATTGTTGAGGTTAAGGAGGACGAGCATATACTTTATTTCAGGGGCGAAAAAGGCAAGTCATACATTCTTACACCTGTTTCAAGCGGAACGCCTGTTATTAATGTATATCCTGCAATGGATAAAGAAAAGCATGGTGATTTTGAAATTCATGACGGAACAAGGCTTGTTTATGACAAACACGGTACAAAGCTTTTTAACGGTGTACCGTATGTGCCTGCAAGAAGCATCCTTACAAATTACGGCCTTGATGTTGCCTACAATGACACAACAAAGACTGTAACTGTAAGCAATTCTATGTACACATTTGAATTTGATTTCAATTCAGATTATGTCAGGAAGAACGGTGAGAGTGTATTAATGCCTCACAGACCGCTTTTGATTGACGGTGTAACATATATCAGTCTCGGTGATTATAAGGAGCTTGCCATTACGTCATATAATGACTATGCAAAGCTTATGAAGATAACGATCCCTGACTATTCGAGGTTTACTCAGCTTGATACTGCACATGCTATAACTGCAGTCGGCGTAACATCAGGCGGTGATGACGGTAATGCTGCAGAAAATACAATAGACTACAATCCGAATACCCGTTGGTCATGCAATGGTGATGGCTCGTGGATCAAGCTTGATTATGGCGAGGTATATGATATCGACTATGCACAGATATTCTGGCATAACGGTAATGTGAGAGTTGAAAGCTTTGAAATCTTTGTTTCCGACGATGATGTTAACTATACAAGAGTATTTAACGGTCAGTCGGACGGCAGGACAGAGGGCTTTGAAAAATTTGCAATAAATCACAGCGGAAGATATGTCAAAATAGTTTGTCATAACAATACACAGGGTACATGGAATTCAATCCGTGAAATATTTGTAATGAGAAAGTAAAGGTGAGCATATGAAAAAAATATTTATTATTTTCAGCGTCATTATTTCAATGCTTGCACAGTACGCTGTATTTGCTGCAGAGCAGATTACAACTCTTACTTACATTGATTTTGAGGATTTTACATCCGCTGATACTTCGGGATATACAACATATAAGCCTGCTGTTGCTTATAACGTAAACGGCGGAAGTATCAGAGGTGATGTCGTTGTTTTCTCAACGGATGACTGTATAGTTGATTCTGCGAACAACGATCTCAGTACTGTGAAAACATTTACAACAATCAGCACCGATCCGACAGTTATGATTTCAATACAGGCTGATACGGAAAATGATATATGCGCGAATGTTCCGTTAAGCATAAATTCTGCCAACATAGATAATCCTGAATTTGAAATTTACATAAATGATGTATTTTATAAGACAACAACGGATTTATCTCATGCTTTAAGACTTGAAAGCGGAAAAAATGAGATTTATGTTGTCGAAACCTCAAGCGGAATAAAAAGTAATGTTCTTACTTTTAACTGTGCTGCTTATGATGTGAAAAGAGTTCTTCTTGACACAGACTTTACAGACGGATGCCCGTCCGATGTAACTGCGAATGATAAGTCAGGTGCAGTTACAAACACAGTTGTTGACGAAAAATACGGAAAAAGTATGCTGCTTTCTTGGGACGGTACCGGCGAAGCTCCGTATATGATTTTTCCGTCAGCTTTAAATTACGGCGGAGTATTTGTTTGGGAAGCGGATTATTTTGCATTAAAAAATCAGGCGCAGAGATTGTTCTCCGCAAAAACCGATGAAAACACATGGTTTAATGCAGTAGCGGTAAATGCTTCGGGTGCGGTTCAATGTGTAAATGAAAAAAATCAGCCGGGGGATACGGATGTAACACTTCCCGATGGCGGCTGGGTAAATTTAAAGGTGGTTATTGATACGAATAATTGGACATATACGGCATATGTAAACGGTCGAAAGAGTTCTGATAATACACCGATTTGTGTTTCGGGAAGCAGAATTCAATATGTTCATTTCGGGCTTGCCGGAAGCGGAAAAGCTGTTATTGATAACGCAAAGCAGTATATTGTAAACGGCAGATTTTCGCAGACGGTTGAATGCTTTGACAGCGACGGGTATATGTGTTATCAGACAGAATTTCCGTATTCTGCAGGGGGTGTTGTAAATATAACCTTTAATCAGAAAATGAATGCCGAATCAATAAAAACGATTACCATGACAGATGCGGACGGTGCTGAAATTAAAATAAACACAGAATATGACGATAATGCAAACTGTGCTGTAATTACCGTAGCTCAGGAGCTTAATGCCGATGCCGAGTACATAATAAACCTTTCAGATGTTTTATCGGGTGCTGAAAGCACGGCTGAAAGCGGTAAAATTATTATTAAGACCGATAAAGCGCCGTATTGCATAAGATCTGCTTCGATTGACTTGAACGGCGCTTCGTCAGGGCAGAAAATAAAGTGCAGGGTTTCAATAAGAAATGCAAATTCAGATTCACGTCCTGCAAGAATATTTGTTGCGGTATATGATGGTAATATGCTTAAATCAATAAATACCGCAGAGACAGAGATTGGTAAGACTGCATATGAAATTGAGATTACGGTTCCAGAGTCGCCGCCGGATTGCAATGCAGAGGTTTATCTTGTGTATGATAATCTCAGTCTTATCGATGTTGTAAGATGATGAAAAAAATTAAATGTTTACTGATGCTTTGTGTATTGCTTTTCGCAGGCACAAATGCATCAGCTGAAGGTCTGAAGCCCGGTGATTATATTGTACTCGGGAAATATAACAGGCAGCAGATCATATGGCGATGCTTGAGAAACGACGATGATGGGTACTCTGCAGAAAGCGGAAGTATAAAAGAAAGGAAGAAAGAAAATGAAAAAAATAATGTCATTCTTACTCGCAGCAGGGCTTATGGCTTTATCGCTTACAGCTTTTGCTATCAACAAATCAGTAATGTCAAATCCGATAGGCTTCGGAACACCGGTTGAATTTGAAAACTATTCGGTTGATCAGACATTTGCTACAAACTGGTGCCGTTTTAACGACAACGCACTTGTTCTCAATATGTCTGCACCTGCAGAAGCAAAGATTGTAGATACGGGGGTAAGCAAGTACGGTAAAGCTCTTCAGATCACGACAAAAGGTGAAGCTGCTTCAGATCTTGCTTCAAAAATCCCTAACTATACAAGTGCAAACCCTGCAACGGCAACAGCAGGTGAATATGTAATCAGCGGAAGCTACAAATTCGGTGATGTAACAAACGAACGTAAAATCACAGTTAAAGTGGTGGGAGAACAGGGAAATAAGTGGATTAACCTTATCTTGAAGGACGGTCAGCTTAAGCTTGATGCAGGTAATGGTCAGAAGCTTGCAACGGAAGACATTTCTGCTGACGTATGGTACGATATTGATTTCTGTGTCAATACAGTTGACGGTTACGCTGCTGTTTATATCAATGGTAAATTTGTTGCAGAAGAAGAAAGCCCTTGTGTCGGTTATACATTCTACGATGCAGGATTTATGCATTCAAGAGCAGACGCTTCTGTTTCTGTAATCGATAACATCAGCTTTGCATATAAAACAAAGATAGAGTCTCCTTCATTGGAATTGAACGAGTATAATCTCACAATCAAGGAGGTTATGACGGATCTCAATTTTGACGATTATGATGCGCAGACGGGAAGTAATGGTATCAATTATTCGGGATCAATGAGTTCGGCCGCATGGAGCGTTGAAGAGGATGCAGAAAAGGAAAGTGTACTTAAGAGCGCAACAACAGCATTTACTTCAATTTCATTCCCGAACAGAGATGTTAAGCTTGACGGTGTATATATACTTGCATATGACGCAAAGTTTGAAAACTTCGGCACAGAGCGTAAGATATTTACTATTAAGGCAGGAAATTCATGGACAAATGCAGGCGCCAGGATCGACTGGGCAGGTGTTCTAAGTTCAACAGGCGGTGCAAAGGAAACAGTTCAGCTTTCGGTAAATAAATGGTATAGCTTCAAGTACATCCTTAACACATATACAGGCGTTGAAAAAATGTATATGGACGGTAATCTTATATGGACACACCAGAGCGATGATTACAAGGCTGTATTTAATTACGCACAGTCAACAGCCAGCGTAAACCTCACTACTTACTACGATAACTTCTATGCTGCATTAGGCGAAGAAGAAGCACCTTCAAGTGTTCACGCAGTAGGTGATAAGGTTACATATACATATAAAACAAACGTTACATCAGCTGCAAGCATTCATCTTTACAATAACGAAACAGATTGCGGTGCTTTCAATGGTGAGCTTCTTGCAGAAGCAGTTCTCAAGGCAGGTAAGAATGTCATCACAGCACGTGCATTTGACAAATACGGAAGCTTGTTATTGACATCAGAGCCCATAGTAATCAATATCGGATACACACTTGACGACATTGATTTATCAGCAGCAAACGGATCTGTAACAGCAAGCGGTATGCTTGATGAAGCTTGTCTCGTTATTGCAGCACTTTATAATGAAAATGGTACACTTGCAAAAGCTTCAATCGGTTTATTCAATGACGGACCTTACAGTGTAACTGTTTCAGATATCCCGTCAGATCTCACAGGTTATTCAATGAAGGTTATGTATTGGAATTCGGAAGATTGCATCACTCCGCTTTTTGACTGTGAAATAATCAGATAATTTGTGTGCGGCTTAAGAAATGAGGGCGTTGCAATCAGCGCAGACCGTCCATAGGCAGAAAGTCTATAAATTATAAACTTTCTGCCTATGGACTACAAACAAAACTCACCACTCGACGTACCTTCCGTATAGTCAATCCTGAATTTTGCACGGCTAAAAAATAAAAGAATATACTTTGTCTTTAATCAAGACTAAAAATTCCGTGTTTCCTTTCCATTTAACTTTCATAGTCATTTCTCTCATGCTTTATTTCAGAATAAATTTAAGTTGAAGCATATCCCGCTGCCGCGCCGGAAATCTTATAGGAATAGATTTTCTTCTCTATTTTATCTTACCGATTCCCACATCAAAGTGATACTTTACAATTCCTAAATCAACATTTATATAAGGACCTTTACCGCTTGTATTGATTTCTGCTATTCCATTATCAGACAGGCTAATAACAAATTTCTGCTGATTGATAGCGGTAGGTGCTAAAAGTGCCGCCTCAACGCCGTTTTTAAACCAATCAGGCATGTCACCGCTGACATTTGTGACTTTTTCTATGGTTTTTGATTTATGGGGGCTTCCGCCATTTGCACCATAACCTAAGGCAATTGTAATCACGACTTTTTCACCGTCATCTAACTTTGGCTTAACGTTTTTTTCATTAAAAGTGCCCACCCAGCAGGTATTAAGTCCGATTTCTTGCAAAAACAGCACCAATTCTTCACCAAAGTAGCCGCATTTTTCTTCAAGGTCGGGTGCTGTCTTCCCGCAGATGGCAATCCCGCAAGGTACACGGCTCCATCCGATAAGCTTATTAATAAAGCCCCCAAATACATTTTCCGGAGATTCAATAAGTTGAATATTAAGCCCTGATTTTGCATTAATCTCAGCTATTTTTTCTTTAATCTGAGTTATTTTTTCAGGCTCTATTCTTTTATCAAGATACTGCCTGACCGAATGTCTCTGTCGTATAAGATTCATTTTGTCCATTTTGTTTCACAACCTTTTTTTATTTTAATTTTTGACGCTTCTGCCGGACAGCTCTCTATATGTTTTTTCACCAAACAGCTTATGCAGTCCGGATTTAATCTGTTATTATCCATATTGTTCTCCTTATTTTCCACATCTGAATCATCTGCGCTTTTATACAAATGCCTTGAAGTATTGATCAATTAAAATTATATCACCTTTCAGGCGATTTGGCAAGACTATTATCGATAATTTACAGCCGGTTTTAATTTTTTTTAAAACATTGACAGTTTGATTTTTTTGTGATAGAATTAACAGTGGATTTTTGCAGGTTGCCGATATGCTGCAACATAAATATATTGAAATCGGTGCAAAATAACCTAAGCGCAGATGTCCCCCGGCTTCTTCGGCGGCGGGTTCCATTTCAGAATTTCAGTGGGAGTTTTAATCTCCCACTGACGCTTCGGAGCTAACGCTCCCTGCGCTTGCTTGCAATCTGTCGCAAGCTCTGCTCCTTGCGAGCAAAGCAGGAGCGTTGCTCCGATTTAAATTAAATTAAAAGAAAAAGAAGGTAGAGAAATTGGCTGTAAAGGAAGACATGCTCGGTACGGAGAAGATATCCGTACTGATGACAAAAATGGCGATACCTTCTGTTATCGCTCAGGTTATAAATATTTTATATAACATCGTTGACCGTATTTATATCGGGCACATTCCGAATGCATCGGCAGATGCTCTGACAGGCGTTGGTGTGGCGTTTCCTATTGTCACATTCATATCTGCGTTTTCGGCGTTTGTCGGCGCAGGCGGCGCGCCGCTTTCTGCTATATGGCAAGGCAAAGGCGACAACGACAGAGCCGAGAAAATTCTCGGAAACGGTGTAACTATGCTGATATTCTTTACAGCTGTTTTGATGGCAGTATTTTATATTTTTATGAAGCCTATGCTTTATGCCTTCGGCGCAAGTGACGCTACAATCGGTTACGGTGTGACCTACATTTCAATTTATCTTGCCGGAACACTTTTTGTTGAGCTTGCACTCGGCTTAAATCCTTATATTATCTCACAGGGTGCGGCAAAAACAGGCATGGTTTCTGTTGTAATCGGTGCGGTTATCAACATTGTGCTTGACCCTATATTCATATTTATTTTCGATATGGGCGTTGCAGGCGCAGCTTTGGCAACTATTATTTCACAGCTTGTAAGCGCTTTGTGGGTAGTTTGTTTTTTGACAAGCAAAAAGGCAGTGCTCAGGATAAAGCTTAAGAATTTGACGCCTGATTTCAGAATTATAAAAAGCATATCCGCGCTTGGTGTTTCACCTTTTGTAATGCGTTCAACGGAAAGCCTTGTGAGCATTGCATTAAACAGCGGTATGCAGACCTATGGCGGAGATTTGTATGTCGGCTCAATTACCATAATGCAAAGCGTTATGCAGTTTTTCTCTGCGCCCTTGGGTGGATTTACCCAAGGTGTTCAGCCGATTATCAGTTACAATTTCGGCGCGGGAAAGTTTGACCGTGTAAAAAAGACATATCGAAGCATGATTGGCGTTTGCACGATATTTTCACTTGTCGGAGCTGTGGTTATAATGGTTTTTCCGCAAATTTTTGCAGGAATGTTCACAAACTCAGAGGAGCTTATTGAGCTTTGCGGAAGAAAAATGCCTTTATTTATTTCGGGTATGCTTCTGTTCGGCGTGCAGATGGGAATACAGCCGACATTTATGGCTCTCGGTCAGGCAAAAATATCACTTTTTATTGCAGCTCTCAGAAAAGTTATTCTGCTTGTTCCCCTTGCCGTTATAATGCCGGTATTCTTCGGCACGGAGGGCGTGTATATGGCAGAACCTATTTCTGATTTCACATCCGCAACTGCTGCAATGATACTTTTCTTTGCAAATATAAAGAAAATTCTGACGGAAGACGCTTTAGACAAAATAAAATAGGAGAAAAAACTATGAAGATATGTTATTTCAGCCCTGCAGGCAGAATAAAGCAGTATCGGAGGAGGGTGAATAATTAATGCATAGCATAAAGGTTACAGATGTAAGAGCCGTTGCTGGCGACAGTGCTTTTTTGATTGATGACGGAAAAACTTCAATTATGTATGATTCCGGTTTTGCTTTTACCGGATATAAGGTAGCGGATAACATAAAAAAGATATTAGGCTCAAGAAAGCTTGACTATATTTTTTTAACACACTCACATTATGATCATGCTTTGGGCTCTGCTTATGTGAAAAGACGGTACCCGAATGCGAAGGTTGTTGCCGGAGAATATGCGGCGAAGATATTTGCAAAGCAAAGTGCAAAAGCGGTGATGAGAGATCTGGACAAGAAGTTTGCGGCAAAATGCGGAATTGCCGAATATGAGGATTTAACAGATGAGCTTTCCGTTGATATCACGGTAAATGACGGAGACATTGTAAAAGCCGGAGAAATGGAATTCACGGCGGTTGCATTCCCGGGGCATACAAGGTGCTCAATGGGATATTACCTTGACGAAAATAAACTGCTGCTCTCCTCCGAAACCTTAGGCGTGTACGGAGGACCGGATATTGTTCTGCCGTCATATCTTATAGGATACGAAATAACCATGAATTCTATTGCAAAAGCCGAAGGTATGGATATTGAAAGTATCCTGCTTCCTCATTTCGGGCTTCTGAATCGGGAGGAAACAAAAGCCTATATCAAAAGCAGCCGCCGGAGCGCTGAGCTGACAGCAAAGGAAATTGCGGACCTTCTGCGCTCCGGCGCTGCGGACGAAGAAGCTGCCGAATTTTTTAAAAATAAGTTTTTTCATGGGCTAATCAAGGAAATATATCCTGCTGATGCACTGGAGCTTAACACGAGTATAATGGTAAAGCTTATAAGAAAAGAACTGATTGAAAAATAAATTTCCGCGTGTTTAAATCGGAGCAACGCTCCTGCTTTGCGTTTAGGTTATATATGAATAATCCCCTTAGAGTATTTTGCTCTGAAGGGGATTATTTTATTTATTGATAATGATTAACTCACAGAGTGTTTTGTTCGCAAAGCCTGCTTTCTCCGTTCTTTTCATCCCAGCTGCTCACAGAGTAAACTGCGTCTTCTTCTGAGGTGATATCGGTATATTCCGTGTCCGTTGTTACCGCTATTGCTTTTCCGTTACGGTAAATATTATAATATTTAACGTTATCAACAGCGTTCCATGTTAAGATGTTTGCATTGTTTTTACTCTCTGCGTTCAAATGCTCCGGCGAGGCCGATGCCATGTCAGATATTCTCTGCAAAAATACATAGCTGATTATCATGCTGCCTTCTTCTTTGTTCTTTAAACGCAGCGTCAGCTTCCCGTCTTTGACATCTGATGCGTAATAGCTGAATTTGCCGCTTTTGCAGCTGTTATTCAGAACTTGCCTGTCGCCGATATATGCATCCTTCGGGTGATTTGCAAAATCATTAAAATAAAGCATTCCATCCTTTCCCTCAGGCACGGTGAATATTATTGTTAATTCTTCGTTATCATTGACAGGTCTTAATGTATGTTCTCCGTTTAATATGAACGGGGAATAGGCGCCGT
Organism: Clostridia bacterium; assembly: GCA_017935675.1. Classification (GTDB taxonomy): domain Bacteria; phylum Bacillota; class Clostridia; order UBA1381; family UBA1381; genus RGIG9115. The sequence continues at coordinate 25,202 of JAGBHE010000080.1, forward strand.
TTATAACAGTATAGTCATATCCTGTATTTGTTGTATAAATGTCTTCATTCTTATTCCAGGGCTGATTAAACAAAGTGCTTTCGTTATTTAAAAACGCATGACCGTGACCGAACTGAATCGCAAGTCCGCTTGTGTTAAAATAGCTTGCGTCAAGCCCGATATATCTGCCCTCTGACATCTCATCATTATATCTCTTTATCCATTTTTCGGATGTTGTATATCGCGAATCACCCCATTGCCAATCGCTTGTGCCGTATGTATTCCAGCTCCAGTTTATATACTGAAAGCCTTTAATTCCGGGATAGTTTTTGATTGAACCGAAATAATTATCCCAAAACTCATTGCTGAAGGGTTCGTATTGCTTTGAGCTTTCTCCTATCATGACAGGTTTTTTATGTTCGGCTGCCAATTGTACAAAGTGTGACGGGTCGTCAGCATTCCAAAAATCGTAGCTCCACCAGTCTACATAATCGTCACCCGGATAATACTGCATATTTACTCTTGGATATGCAAGATTCCAAAGATATGCCACGTTATCAACGCCCTCCTGCCTGAAAATGTCAACTACTCTCCTGTGTGCGGCTATGTATTTTTCAGCATCCATTCCGTTCCACTGTCCGTCAACCTCATATCCGACTCTCAGAAAAATATCGTGGGGGAGTGACTTTATCTGATGCGCAAATTTTTTTATTGCATTATCATACGCGCCCTCGCCGACAAGACCAAGCTTATAATTGTCGTTTGGCATAAGAGATGTTGCAATCTGCATTTTGGCTCCCGGGAAATTTATATGGGCATTCAGAATCTCTTCTGTGATTCCGCCTTCAAGCCATGTATATGTACACACAATTGCCGGTTTTTTATTTTGATTTGCGGTATTGGTCATTGCCATCATAGCAGCAAAGTCACCTTGCCCTGCTCCGCTGTAAATAAGACCTCCCTCCGGCTCGAATTTAGCGCCGAAATAGGGCTGCTCGGGAGCGGAATTTATATTGAACTTGAAATTGTCAATGCTTACGCCTTCAGTAAATACAAGATATACATCATGACTGCCCGATACATTTGATATGTTGCATACAGCGTTATTGTAATTGTCCCAGCTTGCCGTATTCAAGCCTTTAAGTGTGCCGATAAGCGTTCCGTCGGGGCTGTCAAGCCTTATTTCTATTTTTCCGTTTGTTGTAATGCCTGAAATGCTTGCCTCAAAGCTTCCCGCACCGCCGTCAAAAACCATATTGTTGTAACGCGTATAGTCTCCCGTGCTTATTTGTGAAAGTGCATTATCGGCATTTAAAGCACCGTATTTTTCATCGAAATCTTCTGCTTCAATCAACTTATACGGGTTTCTTTTTGATGTTATTTTTTCTGTATATAAAGGTTTCATTTTGTTCATACCGTCCCATACAAATACCGCTAATTCATAATCTGCAATTGATTCTTCGGGAACATCAATATACGCACAAAGCTTTTTGCTTGTTCCATACTCTATTATTTCTTCCGATGATATTTTACAGCCTGTGAAGATTTTCTTATTGTTTTCATTTTTGTACAAAGCAAGAATCATCTGCGCGGTACCGCCTTCAATGCAGCTGTTGTTTACTGCGGATATGCCGGCTTTAATGTGTCCGGAGGACAATGCGGAAATCTCTTTGTATATGTTATTATCAAGCTCTTTTTCAAGCGTTAAATCTTCAAAAACGAGGCTTATTGATTGCAGGCGGTTAAGTCTTGCCTGAAATTCTACTTTTTCCGATTTATCGGTTATCCTGTTTATGTATGACTGAGCAAGCTCTATATCTTCAGGCAGCTTGCTTCTTTCAGCTTTTACAAGGCTGTTTCGCGCTGCGATAATATCTGTTTCCAATGTAACCCTGTAATCATCAAAATAGATTTTTGCATTGTTTTCAGATGCGCCGCTCAGCTGGAACTGCAGTCTGTTTATGCCTTGTGAATATCCTTGCTCGCTTGAGGTATAAATGGTGCTGTTTTCAACCTTTGCGATTGGCTCTTCCGCTGTGTCCTTGCCTTCATATAAATAAGCATTATATGATGTATTGATTCCGTCGTTGATATCATAAATTATTTTTATTGTGTACCATTGGTTTGTTTTTATGGCAGGGCAGCCGTTCAGTGCTGTCCAGTCCTTGCTACCGTGCGCAATAATTACGCCGCCGTCATTTCCGTCAGGTGCGTCAATTTTATATGTAAGTATATTTGAACCGGCAGAGCCTGAGCTTGAATACAAAACAATAGACCTTCCGACGGTTGTTGGCTTATCATCAAAGTAAAACTTTTCCTCTACGGCAATTTTACCTTTTAAGGGAGACGCTCCGAAGCCGCTTTCATATCCCCAGCCACCTAACGGGGAAGATGAACATGTCTGCGAAGCTACGATATTTTCCGTGCCGTCGGGATCTTTTTCGGCATAGTATTTATAATTTCCCCAATCAAGAACCAAATCACCTGCCGCCGCATCGGAATAATTTATGTTGATTAAAGCGTCGGCATTCGCCTGAATATTATCTATTCTTTTAAAAAGCTCTTTTTTATCAATATTTAAGTCGGTATCCGAAATAAATATTTGTGCATTATCAATGTCGGACTGCAACGTGGTATTTTCCGCCGCTTCAACCAATCCGATCGCAACATCTTCGTTGCTTTTCACTTTAATAGCCTGAAGCCTTTCAATAAGCCTATCCTTCTTCGCTCCCTGAGGAAGTAAATCAACAAGCTCCTGCGCATATTCTTTATCGTCTTGATAGCAGGATATTTCCGCTTTTTCGACTGCGGAGGATGCGGCTGATACAGCTGCTATTGTATCCAGTCTGCTCAAAAGAGTTGTTTTATAGCTGCATTCCGGCAGATTCTCAACTGATTTTTTTGCATTTTCCAAATCGGAAATATTATATGATCTCTCGGCTTTTACAACATCGTCTCTTGCAGTTTTTTCGGGCGTAAGCGTAGTAACCTTGAAATCATCATAATACAGATAACAGTTTGTATCGGAGGAACTGCCGCTCAGTCTGTAATAAAATTCCTTGATTCCTGCCGAATAGTCGCCGGACAGAAGACTTTTACCCGTTACGGAGGCTATAATGACGTTGCTTTTTACATCAACAACATATGCTTCATATGTCAGATTTTCGGTATCCATTATGATTTTGACGTTATACCATTTGTCCGGGGTTATGTTATTGCTGCCCTGAATATATGACCAATCTCTGTCACCTGAATCCCAATAACTTACATAAACGCCTTTGTTTGTGTGCTCCGGTGCGTAGAAATCAAAAAGCCGTACGCCTTCATTGTCGGATTGCCGTCTGAAATACATTGAAAAATATCTGTCATTTGCAGATGTGCTGTCAAAGCGGATTTTCGATTCAATAAGCAATTTACCGCAAAGGGGGGCTTCTGTTTTGAACGCCGGACCCCATCCTCCGACACCGATATTAGTGTAGTGCTGCCTTGCGACCGTATTATCTGCGTCGTCAGGATCTGTTTGTGCTGTAACATTCCATCCGCCTGTAATCCATATTTCATCACCGATGCTGTTTTCCGAGTAGTCCGTTAATAAAACTGCGTCCAGCTTTTCCTGAACCTTGTCAATTCTGTTTTCCAAAGGCTTTTTTTGTGACTCGTCATCCAGCTTTGAAATTAATATCTGAGCTGTATCAACGCTTTCCTGTGTTTGAAGTGTCTCGGCGCCTGATACCGCATTGGCTGCATCGTCATAAGCGTCTGCATATATCATGGCGGGACAGCATAACCCTGAGCTTATGCAGATTGCAGTCATAGCAGATATTAAGCTTTTTGCATAGTTTCGCATGTTCATTTCCTCCATTTGCAAGAATCTAAGAAATTATTATATTTATGTATAAAATTATTATATTAAAGTTGAAATTTCGTGTAAAGTCTAATTTTTCGTCATTTGTTCACAAATTCTTGATTATAGAAAAAAAGTAGAAATCGGTGTTCAAAAGTGGAAAATATGTTGTTTAACAACAAAAAGCGTTGTGATATAATTTTAATAGAGACAGTATGTTTTTTTGCGCATAAAAAATTTATTATATATACTGCTTTTTTTGAAAAGGGGGTAGTGGAGTCTATGGAAATACAGAAACTGCTGGATTTGTGCGTTAACAAGACAGCGGAAAATTTAAAAAAAATGCCGTTTGGATTAAGAGAGTATCCGTCAGCATCAAACGGGAATTACTTTGATGTTGAAATTGAAAAAACGAAAAGCTTCGATCATATTATGAATTGGACAGCTTCTTTTTTCTCGGGAATGGCAATTCTGTCTTTTGAAAAAACACGTGATCTCAGTTTTCTCAAATGGCTGAACAAACAGTATTGTCTTTACTATTCAAAGGTTTTTGATAATCCGTGCGAAAATATGCATGATATGGGATTTTTGTACAGCTTGTATTCTGTCGGAATGTACAGATTGACAGGAGATTTAAATCATTTGAATACAGCGATAAAAGCGGCAGATGAGCTTGCAAAAAGATTTGTCCCCGAAGGCGGATATATCAGAGCCTGGGGCAGGATGGATGATAAGGTCGGAGATTATATTTCGGCTGAGGACGCAGAAAATCATTTTTTTACCCAAAGCAAGGGTCTTGCCATAATAGATTGTTTAATGAATTTACCTCTTTTGTTCTTTGCAAGTGAACAGACGGGAAATAATTTTTATAAATCTATTGCGGTAAAGCATGCAGATACGGTACTTAAATATTTTATAAGAGATGATTATTCCGTATATCATTCGTTCAGATTTGATGAATGCGGAAACCCTGCGGGAGGATGCAATTATTGCGGATATAGTGACGAGTCTTTCTGGGCAAGAGGAACAACATGGGCAATATACGGATTTGCAATAGCATATGGATACACCGGGAAAGAACGGTATTTGGATGCGGCTGTTAGGCTCGGACAGAAGTTTATTGAAAATCTTGATGAGGACGGAATACCTGCCTGGGATTTCAGGATGCCTGATGATGAGCCTAAAAACGCTGATTCGTCTGCCGCGGCAATTGCGGTGTGCGGGTTTATGCAAATATTGAAGTATAAAGATGTTCCGCAGTTAAGAAAGTATGTTGATATTATTCTTAATACTTTATCAGATAAAAAATATACGAATTTTGATGTTTACTGCCCGGGGCTGCTGAAAAATCAGAATGGTCAGAATACATATACAATATACGGTGATTATTTTTATATGGAGGCTTTGTACAGGAAAGCCGGCGGAGAAATTTTATTCTGGTAAATAATATAAAGGAGAAATTTGCAGATGAAAATTAAAAGATATGAAAAAAACCCGATAGTAATTCCGGGAAAGTATGATTGGAGAATGGTAGCCTCATTTAATCCGGCGTGTATTTTTGAAGACGGAAAATTTTATATGCTTGAGAGAGCATGCAGCGGTCTTAAGCCGCTTCAGTGCCGGATCGGACTTTTAAAAAGTGATGACGGATTTAATTTTGAACATGTTCTTGACAAACCTGTTTTTACGCCTGAGCAGCTTGGCTGCCCGGCAGGCACTGTTGAAGATCCGAGAATTACAAAAATTGACGGCAAATATTATTTGATTTTTGCACACCGTCCCTTTAATTACAATTGTTATCCGAATGGTATTTCCGAGCCTCTTTATACGCCGGTTATCGGAAAAATGTTTGAAGGTATAAATATGACAAGATCTGGAATTGCCGTTTCGGAAAATATGATTGACTGGGAATTCAAGTGTTGGATAACCCCGCCCGATGTTGATGACAGAGATAATGTATTGTTCCCGCAAAAGATTAACGGAAGGTTTGCAATGCTCAGACGTCCGATGGATTATGTCGGAGAAGAATATGGCTGCTCCGGACCGAGTATCTGGCTTTCGTATTCGGAGGATTTAATGACTTGGTCGGATCCCGAGCTTGTTGCCGTTCCGGAAAATGATTGGGAAGGTGGAAAAATAGGTGCTGCTTCACCTCCGATTCTTACCGATGAGGGATGGCTTACATTATATCATGGGGTTGATGAAAATGTTGTGTACAGAGTAGGGATTATGCTGCTTGATAAAGATAATCCCGCGAAGGTCATTGCAAGAAGCCCTGAGTTTATAATGGAGCCTGAGGAATATTATGAAAAGGTTGGACTTATTATTCCCAATGTAATATTCCCGACGGCAAATGTTGTCAAGGACGGTATTTTACATATTTATTACGGCTGTGCGGATACGTGTATAGGTGCTGCAACCGTTCCTCTTGATGAAATTTTGGAATACGTTTTAAAATATAAAATATAAAAGATAAAAGGAAGAATTTAATGAAAAGATACGGAATGGTAATCGGAATTGACAAAGAAAGATTGAATGAATATAAAACGTATCATTCGGAAATATGGCCCGAGGTTGCAGAAGCTTTGAAAAAAGCGAACATTCGGAATTATTCCATATATTATAAAGACGGGCTGCTGTTCAGCTATTATGAATATATCGGCACGGATTTTGAGAACGATATGAGAATTATGGACGAGAATGAAACGGTGAAAAAATGGCAGGAAATAATGAACACTGTTCAGCAGCCGCTTAAAACAAGAAAAGAGGGTGAATGGTGGTCGGAAATGGACGAAATATTCCATTTGGAATAAATCGCATTTGTAACCGGAAATAGAAAAGAGGAGAGATAGTATGCTTAGAAAAAGATTGATTTCTGCATTTATTCTTGCGTCAATGACAGGCGGAACAATCCCCTGTATTGAAGCAGGTGCGGCCGATAATAAATCAGAGCCGTGGATTATGTCTGTTCAGGCGGAACGTGATTATGAGGATATGAGCATAGACGATGTTATCAATCAGGATAGAAATTATGATATGACTGTTCAGCCCGACCCGCTCAATCCTAAAAATATGACAATGCGCGAAAGAGCCACAGACCATGAAACACAAGGCTTCGGTCCTTCATATCAGCTTGATACCAACGCTACAAAAACAGGTGCGTTGGTTATTGAAGAGGATGTAATGTTCACATCAAGAAGCTATATGGAATACGATTTGTATCTGAGAGCTGTTGACGGCGAAAACGGTCACGGATACGGCTTGCCCATGTGGGATTTGTACAGCCACAGCCTTTTCGGTATGACTCCCGAGCTTAACAAATGGTATTCTGTTCAGTATGTAATTGATATTGATAATGCAAGATATTCAATTTATCTGAAGGATGCAAACGGTGATTATCTTTACCAAAAAAGACAAATTCCGATGATGGAAGGCTTGGACTATTCAATGGGATTTAAAGAGGTGTATACACGTTTTCAGGGCAACATGAATACCGATGCAACTGTTTATACAGATAATTTCAGGATATATACGGCAGACACGGCGCTCCTTGATGAGCATATCGCATCGGAGCTGGCGGAAATAGAAAAACGTACAAAGTACTATTCAGATTCTGCCCGTTCAAAAATAAAGAATTCTGTTGTTTTGTATATCGATGGTCCGTATTCTTATGTTAATAATAAAAAGAAGCTTATTAATCCCGACAACCCTATGGTATGTCCCATGATTAGAAATGACAGAACATTGGTTCCCGTAAGATTTGTTTCTGAAAATTTCGGTGCAAAGGTTGACTGGAATCAAAGTGACAGCGCAGTTACCGTAACAAAAGGCGATTTGAAAATCAATATGACCGTAAACAGCAATACAATGTATGTTAACGGCGAGAGTGTTAACCTTGATGCCCCTCCGGTCATTGAAAAAGACAGAACGTTTATTCCGCTGCGCGTTCTTGCGGAAGCCCTCGGGAAAAATGTTTTTTGGGACAGCAGGGGTCTTATCGTTATAAGCTCTGACGGAAGCGTTCTCGATTCTGAAAAGGATTCGAAAATAATCGATGAATTATTTGCCGCAAAATACGGTATTAAAAAGCCTGAAATAAAGGTTGACGCAACATCGCTGCTGACGCAGGGTGCTAATGAAAGAAAAGCAAAGTTTACAAGCAGGGATTCTGCCGAAAATGTTAAGGCAATGGCGGAAGAACTCGGCGTAATGCTTGATCTTGAAAGGGAGGAGCTATCACCGTATAAGGATTTTCTTAATGCCGGACAATATGCGGATGCCCTTGTATGGTATGAAAAGTATTTTCTTGACGGAACAAAGAAATTTACGGAATCTTATTTTGATACGTCATTCCTTTATAAGGGGCTTAAGGAAGCTGCCATTACACGTGTAACCGATGTTAAAGCGGATAATATGCTTTTTAACATAATTTACGGTGACGGAAAATTCCTTTCGGTAGGTGAACCGGGCGTTGTAAATTGGGAGTATAACAAGCCGGAGAAGAAATATGATTCAAGCTATTTTCTTATGGCAGTGCCGGCGCTGTGGACATATACAACCTTTGATCCGCTTATGTATACATATATGGCAACTGAAAATCCGTCGTATTTTATAAGGTGGATGGAATATGTCGACGACTTCTGCATTAATCAGAACCTGTTTACGGATATGATGCCTTATGACTCGTTTGACAGTGCAAACAGTACACCTGTTACGAGAGACTATATTTACAGAATGAGAACGATTGCAAATTTCCTTGAGGATGATTACAGCGTATATTCGGAAAATTCATTTACGCGCCTTTTGCTTAAAATTTTGAATGACTACATCGTACAGGCGGCTGTTTATACAAGAAACAATCCGCAGAACTGGACAAATGACCAGTATAACGATCTTATGACAACGGGTATAATGCTGGATGACTTAGGCTTAAAAATGGGTAAAGAGGTATACAGAATAGGGAAGAGAAGAGCGGAAAGCTTTCCGACGGTTACATTCCTTCCGGACGGATCCGATATCGAGCAGGTTGTTGCGTATGACATAGTAGGTCTCAGAGGTATTGGCTGGATTATGGATACCATGCAGGATATTGAGCCTGAAATGCTTCCCGAAGAATGGTATCAGGAATATAAGGATTATGCAATAAGGAGAGGTACATTTTTGACGCACTTTATGACTCCGCAGGGCAACTTCCCGATGGGCTTCCGTTCCGATACAAGACTCAGAACCGGCACCATACCTGAAATGGAAAACTATTGCCCTGAGATTTATCAGAATGACACATATCAGAACAGCACGGTTGCTTCTACTCTGCTTGAAGAGGGCGGACCTGTGCCGGACTTTACCTCAGAGGCATATCCTTACGGCGGTTATTATATTTTCAGAGACGGCTGGGATAAAAAGGCTCAAAACGGTATGCTTTACGGTCATACAAAGCTTGTTATTTCAAATATGGGTAAAAACGTATTTGTTCTGAATGCTTTTGATCAGGATTTGATTGCGGCAGGCGAAGTGGGTATGTATGACTATTGTGTAACACAAAACTTCGTTGACGGGGTTCCCCAGAATGCAACCGCGGGATATCCTACATGGGGACATAAAGGACAGCGTACAACTGCATGGAATGAGCCGCTTAATAACAGATGGGGAACATCGGAGCATTTTGATTTTGCCGAAACATCATATGAGGGTGCATACGGTACAGGGCTTGTTCCCAAAGAGGAAATAGAGAAGTACGGCGGAAGGCAGACAATTTCAGACCTTGATTCACAGGTTTCTGCCGGCAATAACGTATTTTACGGCGTTAAGCATCAGAGACAGGTTAATTTCCTCCGTGACTGCGGGCTGTGGGTTGTTACAGATCGTATGACAAGCGAAGACGCTCATAAATACACCACAAGATGGACTTTGCCCATCGGGCCTGTAAAACCGGGCATAGAGTGGCATTACAAAGCGTTCAATGATGAAAATATCTTTATTGATGAAACTAATCACAGCATTGCCACAAATGATAACGGTATGCCGAACATATCAATATATAACTTCTCAACGAGCGATATAAAATATACAAGTTCAAAGCATGAAGTGCCTGAAAACAACGGTGAAAAAACATCAGATTTCTTCCTGGCCGATGTTAATTTCGAGGGAAAAGGTGACAGCGACGCAATGCTGCTCAGCGTTATGTATCCGAGAGAAACAGCCGGCGACGAGCTTGTTGATATCAAATCGATTGGCAGCGGAAAGAAAACCGTCGGATTTGAAGCCGTTACAGGTGACGGCACTAAGGTAAACTATATTGCCGCTGTCAATAAAAACGAAACACTTTCTGCTATGGATGTTACGGCAGTTGGTGAATCGCTTGCTGTTGTAAAGGGAACGGATGGCGTTGTTCGCGGAGTTGCACTTGGATGTAACAGAATAAGTGTCGGCGGTGCAACGCAGTTTGTTCAGTACAAGGATTTTGAGTTTGAGGTTAAGGGAAGTTCAATAATAAATGTTAAGCCGATTACAGCTCCGATTCAACAGGTTCAGATTTCGCCTGAGGTTGACAGCTTTGCCGATAAGCTTGAGATTACCATGAGCTGTCCGACAGACAATACAGAAATACATTATACAACCGATATGTCTGATCCTACACCGGATTCTCCTCTTTATAAAGGGCCTGTAACAATTACCGAATCTACTGTTGTAAGAGCGCGTGCTTTCCGCAAGGGAACAAAAGACAAACCCATTGTTATGAGCTGTGATGAAGCGTCGGTACCTGTCTGGGCGCAGTTCACAAAAGAAGAAATGCGTGTGCCCGCAAAGACCGGAGAGGTTGAACAAGGCTTAGACTATGACTATTATCAAGGCAACTGGAAGAAGGAATATATTGCACTTAGAGATTGTGTACCTGTAAGCAGCGGTAAAGTAAATTCACTTTTTGATATTTCACCGAAACAGACGGAAAAGGGTACTTTTGCATTCAAATACACAGGCTATATTGATATTCCGGAGGATGGATTGTATTCTTTCTATGCTCCGAGCGAATATAATCTTTCCGAATGTATGACCGGATATGAGCTTAATTTGTATATTGACGGTGAACAGTGGTATCCGGCAACACGTAGATTTGCATTTGGGTCATGGACCCTGCCGCTTAAGAAGGGCCTTCATACCTTTGAAGTCGGATACAGTGATTTCAGAATGGATGCTTTAAAGGAATATACAAGAGAAGGTCTTAAAAAGCAAATAATCTGGACCGGATATACTCCCGAAATAAAGATTTCCGGACCGGGTATTGAGCTTCAGCCTATTCCTGACAGTATGCTTTTCAGAGATAAATAACTGAGGTGGATAATGAGATATTTAAAAAATGCAGCTGCATTATGCCTGACTGTTGTAATGACAGGCTCCGATTGTGTGCTCGCAGAAGACGGTTCTCATATTATCGAAACCTTATTCTATGAGGATTATCAAAGCAGGCAAACAGGAGAAATAATTTTTGACACCGGCAATTACAACGTAACGGTTCAGACCGATCCCGATAATCCCGAAAATAAAGTTTTAACAGAGGTTTTCAGGCAGCAGGATACCGAAGGCTTTGTCAGAGCAAATGATATTGATCCCTCCAAAACAAGCAGCGGAATGCTTGTTTTGGAGGAAAAAATAAAGTTTTATACAAACTCAAACGGGACATTTGATCAGGGAATGTACCTGAGAAGTGTTGCCGGAAATAACGGTTTTCAGCTCTGGTGGGGGACAAACAAGGATTTTTACGGATTACAGCTTGAAAATAAAAAATGGTATAAAATAACCTGTACATTTAATATTGACACAAAAACCTTTGATGTTTTCATTCAGGATGAGTCGGGATATTTATTGAAGGAAATTGATAACATAAGGCTTACTCATGAGGTTGATTTCTCAAAAGGTATTTATATCAGCTTTGAAAGGTTCAGGGGAATATCAGACTCAGAGGATAAAATTCTGTGTGACGATCTTCACATTTATAAAGGAAACCGTGACAAGGTGGTTGAAAAAATAAAAGCCGAAAGCCTTGACGGCGAAAAAAGCAAACGTTTTTATTCACAGGAGCTGCAGCAGAAATTAAATAACTCGATTGTTCTTTTTGTGGATAATCCGTGTGCTTACGTAAATAACGAAAAAACAAAAATTGACGCGGATAACAGCATTGTCAGACCTGTTATTGTGAACAGCAGAACAATGGTCCCGATAAGATTTTTAGCCGAAAGCATGGGACTTGATGTAAAATGGGGAGAATCTGATAACTCTGTCACTCTTTCAAACGGAACTAAAACGGTCAGGATGATTGTAAACAGCAAAAGAATTGACGTCGGCGGAACCGATGTGTTAATTGATGTTCCGCCGATGATTATCAGTGACAGAACATTTGTACCGCTCAGAGCAATATCGGAAATCCTCGATAAAAATGTTCAGTGGGATGACAGGGGAATAATTGTTATAGTCGATTCTGATGAAAATCTGACGGCGGAATTGCTTGACGGTCTTTATGATTCAAGGTTTTTTATCGGTAGCACTTCTTTTGATGTTGTTGAGGAACAGAGGCTGTCTGCGGATGAAGAGGCAATCAGAACAGAAGCGTTTAAGACGCGAAACAGTCCCGAACAGATAAAAGAACTTGCATGTCAGCTTTCCGATATGCTTAACCTAAATAATCCGAAGCTTGAAAGTTTTTCAATGTTTATGAGAACCAATCAATATTCTGAGGCACTCAGGGAATTCAGAAAATTTGCCTTTTCCGAATTGAAGGAGATGGACGAAGATTACTGGGATTGGAATTTTGCGTATAATTATGATTCCGAGCAGACAAATAATAAGGGCATAGCCCATAATTCCGACAAGATGCTTTTTGATATTGTTCTCAGCAGCAGCGGTCTGCCGATAAACATCGGCATGGCGGGAAGCATTAACTGGGATTACAACAAACCGGATTTGTCAGGCAATCCGTTTGATAATTCGTGGAGAAATTATAATTATTTATATGATTACAAGCTGTTTGACCCGCTGTTTTACAGCTTTTGGGGAACGGGCGATATTAAGTATCTTGATAAGTGGTCTGAATATATGGATGACTGGTGTATTAATGAGAATAATTTTGAAAAAATACTGCCGCCATACATAGCCGACCAAAATAACAGCAATTCATTGGCTTCGACTTTTATGTATCAGATGCGGCTTCTTGCAAAGTCATTGCCTGATGACGGCAGCGGCTTTTCGGCTGAAACGCTTGCAAGAATGTTTGTGAAAATCATCACCGAATATCCGGTTATAACGGTAACGTATATGCGTTCGGACCCGGAAAACTGGACGCCGGGATTTTTTGCCTCTGTCGTATCAACGGGATTGCAGCTTGACAGACTCGGCTTTAAATGTGCTGATTTTTACGTAAAGGCAGGGCTTCGCAGAGACGAAGATTATGCTGTTACTCAAATGCACCCTGACGGAACTCAGACAGAAACTGTTTTCGGATATCTTGCCGAGTATATAAAGTATAATCCGGTTGTAAGTAATTTAATAAGAAAATATAAGCCCGATATTGTTCCCGAAACATGGTACACGGTTCAGGATGAGTATGTAAAGCAAGCGGCGGATCTTGTTATTCGTATGCTGACTCCGGATGGGAGATATCCAAGCGGATTCAGGGATATTTTATCTGACAGAGCGAAGCAAATGACAGAGCTTTTGAAGGAAAGATTCCCGGACGCGCTGACAGACGGGATTAATCAGAAAATATTATCGTCTATCAGCAATAATACGAACGGACCGAGTGAGTTTACATCGGAATATTATCCGTACAGCGGATTGTATTTTATGCGTGACAGATGGACAAAAGGCGGTCAGTACGGATTTATGTTCAGTGCGCCGTATGCTTATCAGAGAACGACAGGAAGCAATATGTTTGTGTTAAATGCGTTTAATCATGACATGCTTGTTGCCGGTGAGGTTGGAGCGTATGACCCGATAAAGTCGCCGCTTCTTGTAGATGACCGGTCACAGAATGCAACAGACGGATATACATACTGGGGGCACAGAAGCGCAATGGTAAGCGCTGCGGATGTTTACGGCGATAACCGTTGGGGAAGCACAGATAAATTTGATTTTTCCGAAGCTGAGTACAGCGGACTTTTCGGAAATAACATCTCTGATGTCACACACAAAAGACAGATACATTTTGTAAAGAGTATCGGATTATGGATTGTTACAGACAGAATTATAAGCGATGAAGTTCATAATTATACTTTAAAATGGCGGCTGCCGGTGCTGCCTCACGGTCATTCGGGCGGAGAATATGAGGCTTTTGATAAAAATAATTTTGTTATAGATCAAAATAACAACTCATTTAAAACCTCAGATGATGATTCTGCAAATCTTACAGTGAATTTTGTCTCAAATGCAGATATTTCATATTCCGGACAGGATGAACCGGTAGATTCGGACAATGCTTATAAAATATCCGACTTCTACTGTTTAAATGCAAATCTGTCAGGCAGCGGTGAAAAAATCGTTTCGAGCATAATATATCCACGCGCAAAATTGAGCGATGATATAACAGACGTTACAAAAATCGGAGAATGCGGATTTACGGCAAGGCTTAACGACGGCTCAAGGATTCACTATATTATCCCCGGAAATAATAACACGGAGACTATTGATGATGTATCCTTTTGCGGAGAATCGTTGTTGCTTTCAAAGGATAAAAACGGAAATGTCAGCGGAGTTGCACTTGGATGTGAAAGCGTTTCCGTAAACGGTATTAATCAGGAAATCCCATGTTCTGATTTTGAATTTGAGATTAAATCGGGGATTTTGACAAATACAGCTTCAATTAACAAACCCATTGAACCTGTTACAATCTCTCCGGGAGTTGACGTTTTTTCGGACTCTTTAACCGTTGAGCTTTCAAATAAGTGCAGTGATGCGGAAATCAGATATACAACCGACGGAAAAGAGCCTGCAATAGATTCGGCTCTTTACACTGCACCGTTTACGATAGACAGCACAACGATTGTAAAAGCAAAGGCGTTCAGAAAAAATACAAACGACTGCTGCGGCAGTACAAATGTATCTCCCCTTGCTATGGCAGTTTATACGAAAAAACAGCTGATGCCTTCCATGAACGTATCGGATACCGAGCAAGGATTGATGTTTGACTATTACGAAGGTAACTGGAAAAAAGCTTTTACAGACATCGGAAACGTAACACCTGTTTTGAGCGGTAAAACATCAGCGCTTTTTGATATGTCTGCAAAGCAAACGGGAAATGATTATTCATTCAGGTATTACGGTTATATTAATATACCAAAAAGCGGTGTATATACGTTTATCGCGCCTGAAGAATATATAAGACCTCACATAATGGAGGGATATGAGCTTAACGTGTATATTGACGGAATGAAGTGGTATCCTTCAACGCTCAGAAACAGCTTCGGAAAGTGGTCAATTCCGCTTGAGGGCGGTATGCATGAATTTACGGTGTCATATGTTGACTACAGATGCGGAGCTGATGAAAAGTTTAATGCGGGTCAGAAAAACAACGTAATATGGGACGGTGATGCTCCTGAATTGAAAATTTCAGGTCCCGATATGGAAGCCCGGACCGTCCCCGACAATTTGTTGTTCAGAAAAAAATAAATTTATAGTCTTTTTATTAAACGAAAGGAGTATTTAAATGAAAAAATCTCAAAAAATCTTATCACTTGTACTTGGCGGAGCAGTATCTGTTTCTATGATTGCAGGCTGTAATTCATCCAAAAAACAGGCTGAAACATCGCCTGATGACAATGTAAAGCTTACATGGATGATGCTTGGCCCCGGTGAACAAAAGGATACTCAAATGGTTGTAGATGAGTTTAACAAGCAGCTTGAGGGCATAATCCCTAATACGTCTTTGGAGCTTAAGGTGTATTCAACGTCGGAATATGCTGAAAAGTATAAGCTCGTATCTGCGGCAAACGAGCCGATAGACCTTATATGGATAGGCTGGCTTATTGATTACCCGACAGAGGTTAAAAACGGTTCATATTATGCCATGGATGAATTGCTTGACAAGTACGGCGCGGATATTAAAGCTGAAATCCCCGAGAGCTTGCTTAACTCCGTAAAAATTGACGGTAAGCTTTATCAGATTCCGAACTATCAGATGATGGTGGGAGGAAGAAACGGTATTGCAGCTCATAAAAATTCAACCGATAAATATGCAGATGCGCAAAAGATTCAGGAAGTTCTTTATAACAGCCCGACTATGACGGAAGCATGCTATGATGTTATAGAAGAATACCTTGAAAAGCTTAAAGCAGGCGGTGAATTAAATCTTGGCGTAAGCACGGAAACCTTTGCAAGACTTGTTCAAAAGGGTTATCAGACGGTTGGAAGCGGTTATGATTTTGTAATTCGCAGAGACGATCCGAAGTGCAAGGTTTACAACTTCTATGAAACACCTGAAATGCAGCTTTTCTTTGAAAAGATGAATGACTGGTATAAGAAAGGTTATATCAGGAAGGACATTCTTGCCGTTGAAAACGTAACACAGGATGAAGGAAAGCCTGACGGCTACGACTTGTGGGTAACGCAGTATTTCGATAAGAGATCTGAAAGCCTTTCATCACAATACGGTTTCCCGATTGAGTTGATTCCGCAAAATGAAGAATATTATTACGACGGCGGCTCGGCGACAGGTACTGCCATTTCGGCAAATTCAAAGAATCCTGACAGGGCAATGCAGCTGTTGGATTTACTGAATACCAAAAAGGGAAAAGATATATATAACACTTTAGTTTACGGAATAGAAGGAGTTCACTATAATAAGGTTTCAGATACAAGAATTGAAACCTTGAGCTATTCGGGAGCACCTGACAGCAGCAGCGCATACGGTCAGTATAAGTGGGCAGTGGGCAATACATTCAATGCTTATGAAATCCCCGGAGATCTTGAGGGTTGGAATGACTATATTCTGGGATTGAATGAGTCATGTATAACATCGCCTGTTGCAGGACTTATTTTTGACAATTCAAGCGTAAAGATTGAAAGCGCTCAGATTGCTACCATTACGAATGAGTTTGTTCGTTCTTTGAATTCAGGAGCTATTGCCGATTACAAGGAAAGCTATGATAAGATGATTGCCAAGCTGAATGCAGCAGGTGCAGAAAAGTATATGGCTGAGCTGCAAAGACAGATAGACGAATATCTCAGCAGTAATAATAAATAATATAGGAGGAATAACTTATGAAACCGAGATCTATAAAAAGCAGAGCGGCTCATATGCTTTTGGCTTTATTTATGATGCTGAACCTGTTTAACACAGCAGCTATGGCTTCGGGTTCTGCGGCAGACGCTGTTGCGGCTGCTGAATCAACCCAAAGCCAGACAGATATTGATACGGCACAGGTTATTGTTTCATCAATGGAGAAGTCACCGGAAAGAACTGCCCTTGAGGCAAGACTGGATGTATTACAGAACAAGGTAGATGCAATATTCAATTATGATGTATCAGGCAGAGAAAACGGTTTTGAAATCTATGTAAATCCTGAAGGCGGCTGGAATGTTACGGTTCAGGATGATCCTCTCGGGAAATACGGCAAGGTAATGCAGCAGCATTATGTCGCTGCAGCTCCCGGCGGCTGGAATCAGGCAATTTTTGATGAACCGATAAGCGGCAGGGTCACAATAGAAGAAAGTATCATGTTTGCCTGCACAGGTAAGGATGCAAGAGCTTTCAGGGCATATTTAGGCTTGGGTTCGGGCTCAGATCAGAGACTTTTCAGCTTCTATCCGTCAGACCATGACTACTGTCAGGGCTTGTATCTTTGCCACGGCAACAGCGACTGGCTCAGAATGCAGGGAAGCGAAAATGCTGTGACTAGAGATAAGTGGTACGATATAAAAATAGTAATCGACACAGAAACAAAAGAATATGAGGCTTATCTGTCTCGTGACGGTGAGTTAATCGGTTCTGTAAAGGATACAGCTTACAATGCCGATTATTCAAAGGGACTGGCGTCAATAAGCTTAGCGCCGGAGGGGTCTTCAAGCGCCGGCGATGATTATCTTTATTATACAGGCGTCCGCGCATACATAGAAACACCTGAAATTGCTGCGAGAAAGCTTCTTGTAAAAGCTGAAAGATCAAAGACCGATCACGATATTCTCACTGCCGCCAAGGCTGTTTACGCACTGGAAAACGGCGACGTAAAGACAGCTTTTACGGAAAGACTGGCAGCCATAGGCGATATAAGCGAGCAGGACGTTCTTGTTTCAAAGGCGTTTGAGACAAAAGTCCAGGCAGATATTGATGCTGCACAGATAAGTGTTGCTTCAATGGAAAACGGCGCAAAGAAAACAGCTTTTATTAATAAGCTTGACAATTTACAAAAATATATTGACGCTGTTTTCTCTGTTGAATTTTCAGAGTATGAAACAGGCTATAAAGATTATTTTATTTCAAACGGCGTAACAACCGAAGTAAAAGAGGCAGACGGAAACAAGTACCTTGATGTGAATGTTTCAGACAGCGGAGTCGGCGGAATAAGTGTAATTCACACCTTCAGCGACAGACCGCTGACAGATAACAGCTTTACTGTTGAACAGAAGCTTAAATTTGACGGAACGTTTTCTGACAATTTTGAATTTAATATTGATATTCAGGGTGACAACGGTTATTATTATTTTGAAAGAATAACACCCTTTAATAATTTCGGCGGTTATGATTCCGGAGGGGATTTTATTTATCAGGACGGATTTGTCCCCGGAAGATGGTATAATTTTGTTATTTCTTATGACAAGACAACCGGAAAATATACAAAATCAATAATTGATACAGTAACGGGTAATACTGAACAGAAAACAAATCTCAGCCTTAATGTCAAGCCTGAGGAATGGAAAGAAATCCGTTACCGTTTGAGCGGAAACTCACCTGATAAAACGGGAGTTGTCGGAGCAGATGATTTTTACCTTATTATCTCAGACGATATTAAAGAAGCAAGAAATGCCGTTGTAAAAGCTGAAAGAACAAAAACAGCCGCTGATTTGCTGGCGGCGGCAAAGAAGGTTTACGGCCTTTCCGACAGTGAGGAAAAGTCAGGATTTGCAGAAAGACTTTCAAACTGCGGAAATATTACCGAAGAAACCGTTCTTGTTTCAAAAGCGGAAGAAACAAAGAGTCAGTCTGATATTGACGCTGCACAGATAAGAGTTTCGGCAATGGATGATTCGGCGGAAAAAATATTGCTTGAAAACAAGCTTGACAGCTTGCAGAAGTCAATAGATGCGCTTTTCACAATTGATTTTTCCGAGTATGATGCGGGTTATACAGGATATTTCATTTCAAACGGAACAACAACAGAGATTAAAGAGGCAGGCGGAAACAAGTACCTTGATGCTGTAGTTTCTTCCGAAGGGGCAGGCGGCGTAAATGAGATATACGCAATTCCTGAAAATGCAATAGGTGATAATAGCTTTACTCTTGAACAGAAGCTTAAGTTTAACGGAAGCTTTGAAGGCTTTGAATTTAATATAGATATTGACGGCTTTGAATATTACTATCTTGAATGCATAACACCGGACGGTAACTTCGGCGGCTACCATACAGGCGGAGATTTCAGATATCAGCAGTCAGGCGGCTTTGTACAAGGGAAATGGTATAATTTCATACTTTCATATGATAAGACAACAGGAAAGTACACAAAGTCAATTGTTGATGTTGAAACAGGTCATACCGAACAAAAGACAAATCTCGACCTTCAGATTAACCCGTCAGGCTGGAAAGCTATACGTTATCGCTTGGGAGGAAAATCAACTGACGGTAAGGGAGTAGTTGGTGTTGATGATTTCGTTCTTACGGTTGCAACGGATATTTCCTCCGCAAGAAATGCCGTTGTGAAAGCTGAAAGAACAAAAACAGAGGCTGATGTAAAAGCTGCGCGCAGCCTTGTTAATGCCTTGAGCGAGTCTGCTGATAAGACTGCGCTGTCGTCACGTCTTGACGCTGCAGCCGTTTATGCTCCTGCTGTTTCGGCGGTTGAAAAGGCAGAGGCTACAAGGTTGCTGGCAGATTATAATGCAGCCCTCAATATTGTCGGTGCTCTTGAAGAAGGAAATATAAAAAATTCTCTGTTAAAGAGATTGGACGCAATTGAAATTATCGGTGCGGACAGTGCTGCCGAAAACCTCGTTATTGCCGCAGAAGAAAGCCTTGCGCAGGCGGATATAGATACAGCTCAGACCGTGGTTGCAGCTCTTAAGAACAGCGACGTAAAAATAAATCTTGAAAACAGACTTGACATTGCGCAAAAGAAAGCGGATTCTGTCTGGGTGACTGATTATGAAAACAACAGCATAGGCGATACCCTCGGATATCATGATATGACGGTCGTTGCGGATGAAGACCATGCGGGAAACAATGTGGCAAAAATGACATTCAACTCCGAGGGCGGCGGAGGCTGGTCACCTCAGCCTTCTATGAGCCCGGTTTCCGGAGACTTCAGACTGGAACAGAAAATCAAATGGACGGGAAATGAATGTTCAGGCAGAGAGTTTGCTATCTGGGCAAGAAAAGCCGACGGCAACGGAATGCTGATATATACAACGTTCTCAGAGGAATGCGGCGGTTCTTTCTTAAGAAATGACTGGACCAATATCGCAGCCTCTAACCCGATGAAAAATAATACATGGTATAATATAGTAGTAACAGGTAATCCCGAAACTAAGAAGTATGACATTGAAATCATTGACCTTGATAAGAATGAAACGGTGATTTCGCTTAAGGATAACACATTTGCGGAAGATTATATCGGATCATTCACGTCGTTCCAGTATATTATCAAGGGAACAACAAATGCAGATAATCAGTACATATGCATTGACGATATGTTTGTAATCCTTATAACAGATTATACTGTTGCAAGAGATGCGGTTGTAAAAGCAGAAAGAAATAAAACATCGGGCAATATCAATTATGCACAGGCTTGCATAGAAGCTATGGAGGAAGGAAGCGATAGGGAAGCGCTTCAGGCCCGTCTTGATGATATAGTAAGCGGTCTTAATATAAGCAGTGTTATGTTCTTTAAGAATGGTGCTGCGGTTGACTTTGTTACACCGGGCACAATTTGCGCAAAGACGCATATTGTAAACAAGACGGCTGACGCCGTAAATGCTAAGCTTGCTGTCGCTCTTTACAAGGGAACAGACGCAAATCAGAAGCTTGTCACAATCGGCATTTCAGATGCTACAGTGCTTGAAGCCGGAGCTTCGGCTGACCTTTCGGCAGTGCTTGATGTGGTTGATATTTCGGATGACATCTATCAGATAAAGGCATTTATCTGGGATGAAAATATGAAGCCGTTAGCGGAAAATGCAGTACTAAGTGATGCGCCTCCCGCTTTGCGGCTGCCCAACTTCTTTACAAGCGATATGGTTTTGCAGCGCAATCAGGCTCATAATGTCTGGGGAAAAGGTGTAGAAGGGAAGAATGTAAGCGTATCTTTGTATAATGATACCGTAAAGTCAGAGGGTACAGCTGTTGTTTCGGACGGCGAATGGGAAGTAAGCCTTGATTCATTGCCGGCAGGCGGGCCGTATACTCTAAGCGTAGTAAGCGGAGCAGAAAAGAAGACAGTTGAAAATGTATTTGTCGGAGATGTATTTGTTATGGCTGGACAGTCAAATATGGAGCTTACATACTGGCCTGATACCTGTCATATAGACAATCCGCCTATAGATACTGTTCTAAGCAGCGGAAATGTAAAGTTTTTCAGAACGGAAAACGTAAGAGACCAGGCACCGACGTTTGATATCCCTTACAGACCTGAAATGAATGTTGAGTCGTGGTCAACGGTAAATAATGATAACAAGCAGTTTGTGTCAATGATAGGAATGTACCTTGCCCAGGAAATGATAGAGGTTGATCCAAATGTTCCTATTGGCCTGATGTGCGTTGCTTGGGGCGGAACAAATATTACAAGCTGGATGAGACTTTCAAACGATAACAAAACGCCTAATTTCACACCGAGCGACGGCGGAATTTATAACAACCACATCGCACCTATTACAAAATATAATGTAGCCGCTGTTCTGTGGTATCAGGGTTGTAACGATTGGCAGAATCCTGTGATGTACACAGAAGCATTCCCGACGCTTGTAAATGATTACAGAAAGCTTTGGGGACGTGATGAACTGCCGTTCTTCTATGTACAGCTTGCGCGCTTCCGCGATGCTAACGAAAGCAATCCTCAGGATTTGACGGCAATAAGGGAATCACAGAGAAAGGCACTTGATCTTGTAGCGAACAAGAATAATTTTGCTATGGTGGTTTCACTCGACACAGACCGCGATACGTATTATGATATCCATCCGTCCGGAAAAGATATTCTTGCAGAGCGTATGCACTTGCTTGTCCGGAAATTCATATTCGGGGAGGAGGTTGTTTTCAGCGGACCGTTGTTTGAAAATGCTGCTATAAACGGAAGCAAAATCGTGATTTCATTTAAGGACTTTTCAATAGGCTCAGGCTTAAAGATAAAGGACTTAAGCAATCAGAGCAGCAATAATACATTAAAGGAATTTGAGGTATGCGGCTTGAACGGAGAATATATTTCGGCAAACGCCCGGATAGTCGGGAATACTGTTGAGGTGACGGTTCCGGAGGGCATTGATACACCTAAGGGTGTAAGATATGCCGTAAGTGCCGTTCCTGTCAATCCGAACCTGTATAACAATGAGAATTTGCCTGCGTCACCGTTTACATATGAATTTAATTAATAATAATCTCCGTCATCACCGCAAAATTCAGGCGGTGATGACGGAGGTGAAATATAGTGGAGGTTATTACATGCACAATAAAAAATGTTTATCCGTTATTTTATCTGTTGCTTTATCAGCATGCTGCATATGGACAAGCTTGCCGATAAACACGGCTTCGGCTGATTCATATGAGGATGCTGTTATACTTGCGGAATCAACAAAGCTTCAGTCTGATATTGATGCCGCACAGGTAATGATTTCGAATATGGAAGACACTGCTGCAAAAAATGCTTTGGAAGTAAGACTTGATTTGCTTCAAAATAAAGTGGATTCTGCATTCATATATGATGTGTCAGGCAGAGAAAACGGTTTTGGAATTTATGTTAATCCCGAAGGCGGCTGGAATGTTACGGTTCAGGACGATCCTCTCGGAAAATACGGCAAGGTAATGCAGCAGCATTATGTCGCTGCAGCTCCCGGCGGCTGGAATCAGGCAGTCTTTGGTGAGCCGATAAGCGGCAGGGTTACAATAGAAGAAAGCATCATGTTTGCCTGCACAGGTAAGGAGGCAAGAGCTTTCAGGGCATATTTGGGCTTGGGTTCGGGCTCCGATCAGAGACTTTTCAGCTTCTATCCGTCAGACCATGACTATTGTCAGGGCTTGTATCTTTGCCACGGCAACAGCGACTGGCTCAGAATGCCGGGAAGCGAAAATGCTGTGACAAGAGATAAGTGGTACGATATAAAAATAGTAATCGACACAGAAACAAAAGAATATGAGGCTTATCTGTCTTGTGACGGTGAGTTAATCGGTTCTGTAAAGGATACAGCCTACAATTCCGATTATTCAAAGGGACTTGCGTCAGTAAGCTTAGCACCGGAGGGGTCTTCAAGCACCGGCGATGATTATCTTTATTATACAGGCGTCCGCGCATATATTGAAACGCCGGAAATGGCTGCAAGAAAGCTTCTTGTAAAAGCGGAAAGATCAAGAAATGAAAATGATATTATGGCTGCAGCAAAGAGTATTTACAGTCTTACCGGCAGCGCGGAAAAGGACGGCTTTGTTGACAGGCTTACGGCTATAGGCGGATGCGAGCAGGATGTTTTGGTATCTGAAGCTTTGGAAACAAAAAATCAGTCAGATATTGATGCGGCTCAGATAAGCGTTTCATCCATGGAGGACGGCGAGAAGAAAAAAGCATTTGAAAACAAACTTGACGCTTTACAAAAATCCAAAGACGCCCTTTATGTGCTTGATTTTGCAGAATACAGCGCAGGTGATACAGGCTTTTATATTTCAAATAATACATCTACGGTAATAAAAGAGGAAAACGGAAACAAGTACCTTGATGCTGCCATTTCTTCCGCGGGCACAGGAGGGATTAATGAAATATATAAAATCCCAGAAAATGCCATAGGAAACAACAGCTTCACTCTTGAGCAAAAGCTTAAATTCAACGGAAAATTTAATAACTTTGAATTTAACATTGATATTGACGGAACAGAGTATTATTTCCTTGAACGCATAGTACCTTATAATAATTTCGGAGGCTATAATTCGGGCGGAGACTTTATATATCAGGAGGCTTCAGGCTTTGTGCCGGGAAGATGGTATAACTTCATACTTTCATATGATAAGACAACAGGAAAGTACACGAAGTCAATTGTTGATGTTGAAACAGGTCATACCGAGCAAAAAACAAATCTCGACCTTCAGATTAACCCGCCGGGATGGAAGGCTGTACGTTATCGTCTCAGCGGAAACTCGGAGGACAGTACAGGCGTAGTTGGTGTTGATGATTTTGTTCTGACAGTTGAAAGCGATGTTTCTGCCGCAAGAAACGCAACCGTTCAGGCTGAAAGAAGCAAAGATTTTGACAGCATTATTGCAGCCATGGAATGCATCGCTAAGCTTGATGCCGGTGCTGATAAAGATTCATTTACCGCACGTATAAACAATATTCCCGGCAGAGCGTGTGTCGGCAGTGTCAGGTTTTATAACGGAGACATCGTAATTGATTCGCTTGTATCCGGAGCCGTAACAGCAAAAACGACAGTTATTAATAAGGGAGATAAGACCTTAAAGGCAAGATTTATTATTGCATTATATGATGAGACGCCTGAGGGCAAGCGCCTTGTGTCCGCACAGACATCGGGTGTTACGCCAATGGCGCCGGGGGATATAAAGGAACTTTCCGAAAGTATAAATATTGCTGACATTTCAAGCGGCAGTTACATACTTAAAGCATTTGTGTGGGATGATATCACCGCGCTGTCACATGAAACGGTTTTAAGATAATTTGCAATAAGGTATTTGACATATCAGCTTTTGAGTGGTATAATTGCTGTATATAAATAAAACCGGAGGCAATCAGCTATGATTAATGAGCGTAAAATACTGAATTTGAAACAGTATCATTCGAGGTCATATGAAAATACATACTATAAAAAAGTTGACGGAATTAACCTTCCGATGAAGATTTTTTATCCTGAGAACCATAAATCGTCGGACAGACGAGCGGCAGTAATATGCATTCACGGCGGCGCTTGGGGGGCTGTAAAGGATAATTCACCGTGGGATGGCGGTATAATGTCATATCAGGCTGAGTATTTTGCTTCAAGAGGCGCTGTCGGTGTTTCAATAAGCTATAGAAATTTCATTCAGCCGGATGTGGAACGTAATCCGGGTGAAAAATATCCGGAGCTTGCAGATTTATATTCGGATTGCCGTGATGCTGTTGCGTATTTGAGGAAAAACTCAGAGCGCTTTGGAATAGATTCAAATAAGATAGCAGCTATCGGAGACTCGGCGGGAGGCCATCTTGCAGCTTGTCTTGCGGCAATAGATAATGCTGACGGAATCGGAAAGGTCAATGCGGTTATTGCCTGCAATCCGATAATGGATTTGACGGACCCGAAATGGATAAAATATATTGAATGCAACAGTATGGAGAGAGTAGAGGAAAGGGCAAAAAGTATTTCTCCTTTTTGGTGTGTAAAAGATGATTGTGTACCTATGCTTGTAATGCACGGGTTGAAGGACGACTGTGTTTGTCCCGAACATTCAATACGCTTTTGCGATAAAATGAAAAAGCTGGGAGCAAGATGTGATATAAAACTGTTCCCTGATGCAAAGCATGCTTTTATAATTGTAGATTATACGGCAACAGATAAACAGATATCGGATGCTATGTATGAAGCCGATGATTTTCTTGTGTCTGTCGGATTTTTAAAATCTTGCTGAACCTGTTTGCTTAATTAAATAAGGGGGTCAAAATGTATAAGGTTTTAATCGCAGATGATGAGCGGATAATCAGAGAGAGGCTCAGCAGCTTTATTTCGAGAAATGTTGATTATCTTGAGGTTGTTGAAACCTTTAAAGACGGAAAGTATGTAATTGACTATTTAAAAGAAAATGAAGCTGACATCATAATTGCAGATATTATTATGTTGAATGTGTCCGGAATAGATGTGGCAAAGTATATATATGAGAATAAGATTAATACAAAGGTTATAATACTGAGCAGCTACAAAGAATTTGAATACGCGAAAAAAGCAATTGAATATAATGTTTCCGAATATCTTGTTAAGCCGACGGATTTTGATAAGCTTTTGGAGTCGCTGAGCAAAATAAAAAAAGAGCTTGACAATGAAAGACTTGAAAAAAAGGAAAAAAATCACTATTTTGAAATAATACCTGTATTAAGAGAACAATTTTTTGTGGATCTTGTTATGGGTGCAATAAAAAGTAAGGATGAAATTGACAAGCAGTTAAAGTTTCTTGGATTTGATTTTCTGCCGGAGAAAACCAAATGCATTTTTCTTGAAATAAACATAATTAATTATAACGATTTTTCCAATCAAAGCTGGAAGCATGGCAAAGACCGTATTAATACTATGATATTAAACATAATAAATGACGGTGACAACATGGGAGAGTTTTATGAGACTTATTGCCGCGATGGAAGAATAAGGGTAATTTATGTTTCGGAGAATTTTTCGGAGATTTATGAAATTGAGGAATATCTTAATAATAAAATCGAGAAGGCGGGCGGATATCTGTCGGATAATTTCGGTCTTTCAATAGATGCGGATATCCTTTGCAGGTTTGAAAGCATATACGATTTTGCAACAGGTCAGAATATTATTCAGAGTGATAAAAATTCACATGATAATGAGGAAACCCTGCTGGTAGAGCGTATAAGGCTTCTTGCAACATATATACGCTCGGATTCGTGTGAAGAAGCGATTAATATTTTTGAAAGTATTATCGATTCTTCAAAATCGTTGTCCGAAGAAAAAATATGCGAAAAAGCATGCAAGCTGTTTGAGATGGTTTATAGCATTTTTTCCGAAATCGGCGTAAGTATACAATACGTCAAAAAGAGCAAGCTTGATTATAAAATGATTCTTTTTTGCCGAAATTATGATGAAATAATGGAATTCGGGAAGAGATTGATTTTTGATATAACAAAATATATAGAACAGTTTGATGTTGATTCATCGGAAATAATAATCAGAAACGCAAAGCAGTTTATAAATGATAACTATCATCTTGATATTTCTCTTCAGGATGTGGCGGACAGTGTTTTTCTGAGCCAGAAATATTTCAGCAAATTTTTTAAGGATAAAACAGGTGAAAACTATCTTGATTATCTGAGAAAAATCAGGATGGAGCATGCAATTGAAATGCTTGCCGAGGGCTGTAAAATTGAAAAAATCAGCAAAGCAATCGGATATGGCAGCAGCAGATATTTTACCAGAAGATTTAAACAATATACGGGCTTTACACCGAAAGAATATTACAGACGAATATTAAACGGTGATAAGATTGAATAGTTGCCGGGAGTGTAAATTGTGATAAAAAGAAATATTTTAAACTCTGTCAAATTTTTCAGATCGAAGAGCATTTTTATGAAAAATCTGAAGCTGATAAGCATATTGATGCTTATTCCTCTGTGTCTTATCAGCTTCTTTTTGTATAAAAATGCTACCTCGGTTGTAATTAATGAGGCTCTGAATTCAAATGAAGCGGCGCTTGGCAGAACAAGGGTAATATGTGATAACTTATTTAAACAAATGGCTTATCTTTCCGCAAGTGCCGTTCTCGATAACGATGTTAAAATGTATATGATAAGTGATATGGATTCAGAGGATCAGATTACAAGAGATAATCAGATTCAAAAGGTTAATAAATTCATAAATCGCCATACCCTTGTTTATGAATACATTCATTCGATTTACGTATATAAAAACAGCAGCGGATTTGTAGTTTCAAACCACGGAAATTACGGCGAAAATTATTTCTCGGATATGGATTGGATTTCTGATTACAGATATGTTGACTCTGATAAGCTAAGTGTAAAATCAAGAGTTGTAAACAACGTTTATCCGTATCTTATATCATTTATAAGACCGACTTTTTACGGATTTGATTCCAGTTGCGGCGCTGTTGTTATTAATGTTGATTTGCGTAAAATGCAGCAGCTTTTAAAAATATCGGAAAAGCCGAACGAGCAGACTTGCTATGTGGTTGATAAAGACGGAATGATACTGTACAGCGATGATGATGAAATGGCGTGTAAAAATGTGAGTCAGGATGGATTGATAAAACAGCTGTCTGATAAACCTGCCGGATTTTCGGGTCAGGTTGATGTTGACGGAGTGTCGTATCTTGTTTGTGTACTGTCAAGCGCAACAGAGTTTGAATATAAATATATTTCAATCATGCAGAGATCAAATTATAAAAACAGATTCGGGTCTATGCTGACGGGAATAATGATTATAATTTTATTTGCTTTTATCATAGAATTTGCGCTTTCTCTTGTTATTTCGGCAAAAATATATCAGCCCTTCGGAAGCTTTATTGAGCTTCTTAAATCTGATGAAGCAAATAAGCCGTCTCATGAGGAATATGATGAGCTTCAGCTTATACGAAGAAGCATAATGAATACAATAAGCTCAAAAGAGCATGCTGAGGTTGAGCTTGCGGAACGGCTTGAAATGCTCAATGATATGCACATTAATGCACTTCAGGCGCAAATTAATCCGCATTTCCTTTTTAACACTCTTGAAACGATAAATTGGATGGCAGAGGGGCTGACAAACAGCAGCAATGAGGTTACCCGATCGATTTTATCCTTATCAAAGCTGATACATATGTATTCCGAGTCTGATTTTTATATGGTTACACTCTCTCAGGAAATAGAATACGTAATGCTCTATATCGATATACTTAAAACAAGATATGACGATATGTTTGAAATAAAGTGGGATATAGATGAAGAGCTTTTGAATAAGGTTGTTGTGAAATTTTGTCTTCAGCCGATAATTGAAAATGCCGTTCAGCACGGCTTGAGACCGAAGGACGAAAAAGGAACAATTGAAATAACCGGCCGCAGGGAAAAAGACGGCATGATTATCCATGTGAAGGATGACGGCGTCGGCATGACGGACGAGCAAATTGACAGGATAAATACAAGCATGAATGAAAAGTATACGCTTTATCAAAAACACATAGGAATGCACAATGTAAATCAGAGAATTAAGCTTGTGTTCGGAAATGAATACGGAGTGCGGATTTCACATAACACACCGAACGGCATATGCGTATCGGTTTACATGCAATGCATTGAATAGCAAAAAGCACCCTTTAAACAGGGTGTTTTTGCTTGTAAGGCGTTGAAAAATTGTATTTTGACGGAAAGATGTGCACAAAAAAAGAAAGAGTGTCATTGTATTATTTCACGTAAAATGTTAAAATAAATGTAAGAATAAAAATAGGAGAGATGGATTGTGCAACATATTGATATGAACAGTCAAAAGAAAATAAAACACAATAGAAAAAAAGGCCCGAACAAATGTGATATTGAAATGCTTATTCTTGCATTGCCTGCACTTTTATTTTTTGTTATATTCCATTATATTCCGATGATGGGTGTGGTAATTGCATTTAAGGATTATTCGTATAATCTCGGATTGTTCGGAAGTAAATGGGTAGGACTGAGGAATTTTGAGTTTTTCTTTACATCTCAGGATGCCTGGATGCTTACCCGCAATACAGTCGGCTATGCTGTGCTCTTTTTGGTTGTCGGCACGTTTGCTTCTGTTTTTGTTGCGCTGCTCCTTAATGAGATAAAGAGCAAAGCAGCAATAAAAATTTATCAGACATCAATGATTTTGCCGTATTTCCTTTCATGGGTTATTGTAGGTTACATAACATATGTGTTATTCAATCCAAAGCTCGGTGTTCTTAATCATATGCTTGCAGCGTTAGGCATGAGAGAAATTGATTGGTACTCGGAAACAAAATACTGGCCGTTTATTCTGACAATTGTCAACACATGGAAGGCGGTCGGAATGAACAGTATATTCTATTATTCATCATTGCTGAGCGTTGACCCCGCTTTGTATGAAGCGGCGGAAATAGACGGTGCAACAAGGTTTCAGCGTATGCTGAGCATATCTCTTCCGTCACTTACCCCGACAATAACAGTGCTTACAATACTTGCTGTCGGCAACATATTCAGAGGCGACTTCGGTTTGTTCTTCCAGATACCGAGAAATGTCGGTGTTCTTTATCCCGTAACAGATATTATTGATACATACGTTTACAGAGGTCTTCGTTTTGGAGATGTCGGAATAACTGCAGCTGTCGGCTTGTTTCAGTCCGTTGTCGGAATGGTAACCGTAATTGCAACGAATATGATAGTAAATAAGATTAATCCCGAAAACGCTATGTTCTGATAAGCATCGTTTTCAATAGCAATTGTATACCGCATTTTTGAAAGGGGAATTTAAATTAACCATGAAAAGCACTTTATCAAAAAGAAAAGGCAGAGAGGGACTTCTGATTCATATTTTTTTTGTTATCTTTACATTAAGCTTTGTTGTTCCTTTTCTGTTTGTTATATCAATCTCGTTTTCAAACGAAGAGCTTATGAACAGCTACGGATATAAATTAATACCTATGCAGGTGGATTTTACGGCATATAAATATGTTTTCAATAATATGCAGCAGATTATAGACAGCTATAAGGTGACTGCGTTTACTTCTATACTCGGTACATTTGCCGGGCTGTTAATTATGAGTATGGTTGCATATCCTATTGCAATGAATAGTTTCAGATATAAAAAACCGATTACTTTTTTCATATTTTTCACAATGATATTCGGCGGCGGATTGATACCGTCATATATTCTGATAACACAATATCTCGGTTTGAAGGACTCTGTATGGGTGTACATATTTCCGAGCCTTGCAAATGCGTGGAATATAATGGTGCTGAAAACATTTTTTAAGGGTATTCCGATATCATGTATTGAGTCTTCAAGAATTGACGGTGCTTCCGAGTTCAGGATTTTTCTGCAGATTATTCTGCCGCTTTCAAAGCCTGCTCTTGCCTCAATCGGTCTTTTGACATTGCTTAGCAGATGGAACGATTGGTACACCTGTCTGATTTACATCGAAAGCAAGAACTTGTTTTCGCTTCAATTCCTTTTGCAGAAGATACTTATGGATGCAGAGTTTGTAAATAATATGTCAAGAAACCTGCCGGGCGGTATGATTGACCTTCAGAATCTTGTTAAAATTCCGACGGAAAGCATGAGGTTTGCGATGTGTATTATAGCCGCCGGACCGATGCTTGTAATATTTCCGTTCTTTCAGAAATATTTTACGAGAGGACTTACAATCGGTTCTGTAAAGGGATAGGCTATAAGATATAAAAATATATGAGGAGTGATTTTAAGGTGAGGAAATGTTTAACAAGATTATTATTAACTGTTCTGGTTTTTAACAGCTGTTTTCTGAATATTGCAGATATCAGTGCAGCCGATTATGAAATACCTGCTGAGGCTGCTGTTTCGCAGGCCGAAACAAGCAAGTCGCAGGAGGATATTGATTATGCCCAGGAGTTGATTGTTAAAATAGAGCCGGGTGATATAAGATATGCTCTGGAAAAGAGAATCGACTCTGTTCAGAACGAAATATTCACAACTCTTTCAATTACCCATGACAATAACGGTTTTCTCCATGGTGAATTGGTGGAAAATGACCCTCTTGTCGGAAATTACATAAAGCTTGCAGGTGCGTCTGTAAATGTTTCCACATATCTTGA
Organism: Clostridia bacterium; assembly: GCA_017935675.1. Classification (GTDB taxonomy): domain Bacteria; phylum Bacillota; class Clostridia; order UBA1381; family UBA1381; genus RGIG9115. The sequence continues at coordinate 56,903 of JAGBHE010000080.1, forward strand.
AAAACCGATTTCTCTTGTCGGGAACAGTTTTATCATTGAACAAACAATAAAATTTGACGCCCCAAGCACCGAGAGATATTTGTATATGTATTCCGATGCAGGTCAGCTATGGTCAATCAACGCAAAAAGCGGCGGTGTGATGGGCTCGGAATGGGGAAGCTATGCCACGCCGAATGTCATGCCGGGAAAATGGTATAAAATTGTTTTCGAGTATGACGGCACAGAGAACGGAGCAGATGACGAAAAATATCATACGTTATCAATTGTTGATGTAGAGACGGATTCCGCTGTCAGCACAAGAACGACAGCCGTTAAGCTTTCGGATGCAACCGGCAAGGATAAGATAAGCAGATTGCAGTATTATTTTGATAATTACGGTACTCAGGATAAAGCTGCATATGTCGGCGATCTTACGGTCAAGGAAAATCCCGTTTCAAAAATTGCAAGAGACGCTGTTGTAAAAGCTGAAAGAAATAATACGAAAGATAATGCAGACGCTGCAAATGAATTGGTTGAAAGCCTTGAAGACGGAGAATTAAAAACAGCCCTTTTAAACAGGGTTGCAAATGTTTATAACTTTATCAGTGCTGAAAAGCTTGTGGCAGAGGCCGAAGCAAAGAGATTCCTTAAAGATTACAATAAAGCCTGCGATATTGTTGATTTGCTGCCTGACGGATATAAAAAGGATGAATATGTAAGCCGATTGTCTCAGATTGATGTTCTTACTCCCGAAAGACTTGCAGCCGATGCGCTTGAAAAAGCTGAAAAATCCCTTAGCTCTTCAGACGCTGAAAACGCCGGTGCCCTTATTGAGGCACTTGCTGAAAGCGATGAAAAGCAGGTTTTGATGTTGAGGTATAATAAGCTTGTTGAATTAATAGCTGCTGTTTCTGCTGTTGAAAAAGCAGAGGAAAGCATGGATACAACCGATTATCAGACTGCTGTCGGCAAGGTTGTTGCCCTTGCCGAAGGTGATAAGAAAACAGAGCTTGCCGGCAGGCTTAACAAAATTACGCAAAGCAGTGTTGATAAAGCTAAGGCAACAAGAATAAATAAAGATATTGAAAAATCAAGAGCGCTTGTTGAGCTCATGCCTGATGGTGATGATAAAAATGCCATGCTCACGCAGCTTGATGCCATAATTGTCAGAGAAGGCCTTGAAGAGGCAATCTCCGCAGTGGAAACAGCTGAGAACACATTGGAAAAATCAGATGTTGAAGTTGCAAATGCTCTTGTTGATGAATTGAATAATTCAAGTGAAAAGCAGGAACTTTTAAACAGAATGAAAATTGTCTCAAAAATTTCAGAGGCGATCGTAAAGGTTGAAAATGCCGAAAGTAAAAAGGAAATGAGCTTGGCTGAGTCTGCACTTCTTGCAGTAAATGCTTTGCCGGACTCCGAAAGAAAGTACTCGCTTAAGAAAAGAATAGATGCTGTTTTGGCTGAAATAGTTGAAAAGGCAAATTCTGCCGTTGATGCTGTCGCAAAGGCAGCGGAAACTCTGGCGCCTGAGGATATTTCGGCTGCAAATGAATTAGTTGCAAAGCTTGATATGGGTGCCCAGAAGGATAAGCTCGGATTGGACATTAATCTTATTAATCTCAGAGTAAGTGCAATTAATGCTGTAAAGACAATGGAGGAAACCAAAACACAGGCAGATGTGAATAATGCGCAGAAGCTTGTTATGCAGCTTGAAGACGGTGAGGAAAAGGAAGAACTTACAAACAGAATTCTTGCGGCTCAATTATTTAATAATTCTATTTTCTATACAGATTATGAGGATTTGGAAATAGGAACAAGCACAACAACAAATGATTCTTATGATATGACTGTTCAATATGATCCGGTTAATCCCGAAAACAAAGTTTCAATGCTTAAATACAGCAACACCGCACTCGGTGGCTTCGGCGGTTCATATCAGGCGCAGAGCCCGATGACAGGAAATGTTACTGTTGAATGCGATATGAGATTTGAAGGAAATATATCGGAGGACAGATACATTTCTTTCTACATCAGAAGAAAATGTGATGATTGGGGATTGCAGATGTTCCAGATAAACCCTGTTGAAAATAAGGGCGGTATTTATTTTGATTACTATGACAGCCAGGAGAAAGCAAACAAAACATTTCAGAGATTGCAGACAACCGCAACCTTTAAAAATGATTACTGGTACACTGTAAGAATGGTATTCCATACCGATACGAATATGTTTGACCTTAGTCTTATAGATACTGCTTCAGGTGATGTTATCGGTTCTTCAACAAATCTTCTTCGCGATGTGGATATGGAAGGTGTAGACTATTCACGGGGCTTCTCCGAAGTATACTACAGAATGAGCGGAAAGAGCACGGATAAGAATTGTAATATATATATAGACAACTTCAAAACATATGTTTCCGGATCTGCTATTGAGCGTGTTATTTCAGCTGAGTCAACGGAAACAAAGGAGGATATAGAAAAAGCGCAGAGCAGCATTGATACTCTTGCCGAAGGCGCTGATAAAAAAGCGCTTCAGAACAGACTGAATGCTGTTAATATGAATGTTGAAGCAAAAGCAGCTATGGAAAAAGCCCGCAGCAGCCGATTGATTGATGATATGAATTATGCTTTGACTTTGGTTGAAAAGCTGCCTGACGGATATTTAAAAGAGAAGCTCAGCAACACTGCCAAATGGACTGTTTGCTTTACTCCTGTTTTAATAGAAAAGAAGAACGGGCAGGAAACGATTCAGGTTTCAGAGCTTACGGAGGGAACATTCGCTGTGTCCGTTTTCGCCGAGGCATCAAAGGACAATGAGGGGAATGCAGGAACTGCACAGCTTATTACGACCCTTAAAAAAATCGATGGCTCATATCCTCAGATGATTTCACTGAGCAAATCGGATAAATGTAAGCTTGTTCCCGGAAATAAGGTTGAATTGATGAATGAAATTGAAGTCGGGGATATATCTGATGGCATTTATCAGCTTCATATCATGGTGTGGGACGATATAAACGGAATGAAGCCGCTGGCTGCCGAAACCGTTGTCAAATAATTTTGCGGTCGGACACAAAGTGTTCAATAGGAAATATTACGGAGGTCTTATTATATGTTAAATAAGTTTTTCAGTCGTCTCATTGGCTCATTGCTGCTCAGCTTTGCTTTAACCGGTGTTGTTTCGGCCGAATCGGTTAAAATTGACTCAATAGTCGTTAATCACAAGGAAACGGTTGTTACCGTATCAGGCTCCGCAAAAGCCGGCAGCGTAATTACAATCAAGGTCATCAGACCGGACGGAGTAACAGAAGATTTTGTGGGTCAGACAATTGCAAATGCTGATGGAAAATATGAGTTTACATACAAGCTTGGAGAAGGTGCCGCTGAAGATCAGAGATATGAAGTATATGTATTCACCGATGATGAAAATGCAGCGCTTAAAGCAATGTCGGGATTTAAATATTACAATGATGTCTCAATAGCAAGAGCCCTTGATTTGTTAAACTCATCATCAGCTTCGGGAGTAAGTGAAGTGATAAAAGAAAAAAATGAGGTTTTTGCACTTCCTATCGACTCCGAAAGCGATTATTACAAGCTTAAAGATAAATCATCCGTACACGCTGCAATTGCAGGTAAGGGATTTTCAAATCTTGAATCACTCAGAACGGCATTTTTAAATGCTGTTGCAATTGAAAGGCAGCTGGAGTATGAAGAAGAATTAAGACAGAATGCTATAAAGAGAATTAATGACGCTTCGCCGGCGGAAATAGAAAAGGCTGTTGCCGACGCAGCAGAAATTCTTAATATCCGAATGAATACATCATCATTCAAAGGTCTTTCGGACGAATCTGAAGCAGGTGTGTTTAATGTAATGACCAACACGTCATTTGTAACTCCCGAAGACGTTTCGGGTACTTTTGACAAGGCAGTTGCCGTATTTGCCGTTAAAGGCGGGAACAGGGAAAGTATTGCTTCTGTTTTTGAAGAATACGACAATGTTCTTATGATTTCAAAAAACAGTAAATATTCCGATATGTCAGAGGATCAGAAAGCAAATGTTCGTAAAAAGATGGTCGGAATCAGCTTTGACGATATTAATCTTACAACAGAGGCCGGACTTGAATCTGCCTTAACGAAAATAAGCAGCGTATTCAGCAATGCCGTTGACGCTGTTTCTGACAATACTTCAAAAAATACCGGCTCCGGCGGAGGCGGTGGAACCCAGTCAAAAAAGTTTGGTACCGTAATGCTTCCTCAGGATGATGTAATGCCGCCAAAGACGCAGAATAACGGTTCGTTTGCTGACATTAATGACGCTCCTTGGGCTAAGGAAAGCATTGAATTTCTTGCCGAAAAGAATATTATAAACGGATTCGGCGGTAATGTCTTTAAACCGAATGATAATGTGACAAGGGAGCAGTTCGTAAAGCTTTTTGTGGCTGCGTTTAATATACCGGTTACAGATACTCAAATGAGTTTTTCCGATGTGAAAGAAAATGATTGGTACTATATGTATGTTTCTGCGGCTGTGAACGCAGGGATAATAAAGGGTATTGATGAAACACGCTTTGGCGCAGGTGAGAACATAACAAGGCAGGATATGGCAGTTATTGCCGACAGAACAATGAATTATCTCGGAATTACCATTCCCGAAACTACTCAGGAAAAAACATTCATGGATAAATCACAGATCGCAGATTATGCGTCTGAAGCCGTCAGAACTATGCAGATGGGCGGTATCATCAATGGTATAAGCGATGATGAGTTTGCACCAGAGCTCAACTGTACAAGAGCTATGGCTGCAAAGGTTATATTTGAGCTTTACAGCCTTGTTGACAGAGATTAAGGAGGAAGTTAAATGAATTTTGCAAATAAAAGAATAATATCATTTATATTATCATTATCTTTGACTTTGTCATTAAGCGCTGTTTCATTTGCAGATGAAACGGACATCACAGAAGGGGCAGAAACAGCTGCTGCGGAAGAAAACATTGAAGCCTCGGAATCGGATACAGCTGAAGAAAGCACGCAGGAAGGTGATGCTGAAATTGAAGAGATTGTTATTCCGACTGTCGAAAAAAAATATCAGGATGCGGCAAACGTTCTTGCTGAGCTTGGTATTTTACAGGGTGATATATCAGGTCAGTTTCTTCTTGAAAATCAGATTACAAGGGCAGAATTCTCAGTATTGCTTACAAAAATAATGGGACTGAGCGCAATAGCCTCGGATATGGCCAGAGTTGATTTTGACGATGTTGACGATACGCATTGGGCGTACGTTGATATAGGTGTGCTCGGCGCTTTGAAAATTGTAAACGGATTTTCTGACGGAACGTTTCAACCTGATGAAAATGTGACGGCTGAACAGGCAATTAAGCTTTTGGTATGCGCTGTCGGCTATGACGGCGTGGCAAAATTAAAAGGCGGCTATCCTCACGGTTATCTTGCTGCAGCGGCTGAATGCGGAATTACCAGAAATGTTGATTTTTCGGATCAGGAATACTTAAGCCGTGCAAAGGCTGCCCTTCTTGTGTATAATGCTTTGTTCACGGAATTTATGAGCACAGACAACAGCACAGATAAATTCTCTGTTTCTTCAGGTAAAACCCTTCTTTATAATATGCTTGGGTTAATTAAAGACACAGGTGTTGTGACAGGTACGGACGTAACAAGAATTTCATCTTCAAATGCCGTCGGAGAGGATTCTGTTGAAATCAACGGAGAAGTTTTTGACATCGGCGCATCGGATGTTAAAAAATACCTTGGTCATAATATTGAATTTTTCTATCGTGATGACGATTACAGAACGATTGTTTATGTGAGAGATAAGAATACAAGGATTGTGAAAATTAAATCCGATGATGTGGTTGATGTTGAAAACAGACATATATCGTATTATGACGGCAGCAAGAGAAAAAGCGTAAATATATCCGATATGGCTGATTATATATTTAACGGCAGAGCCGATCTCGGCTTTGATCCCGCATCGCCTGAGGCATTGCATTATGACTATGAGCTTGTTGACAACAATAATGACTCTGAGTATGATGTTGTTTTTGTATATGACTATGTTGATTATCTTGTAGGACGTGTTGACAGCAAGGAAAACAAGATATACGATAAAAACGATGTTACGAGACAGGTGGATCTTGATCCCGATAAAACAACATTTGATATATATTTTGACGGCTCAAAAATTGATCTTAAGGAAATAAGGCAAAGCGATGCCTTGTCTGTTGCTTTCAGCAAGGATAGAAAATACGCATGCATTGAAGTGTCAAGATCCAGAGTTGCCGGAGTTGTAAGTGCTTTCAGCGAGGGTAAAGTTGTTGTTGACGGACAGGAATATGAGTTTTCAAAATATTATCCGCAGGATGACAAACTGGAGTTGGGGAATACAGGTACTTTGTTTCTTAATATTGACGGGAAGGTTATTGCATCGGATATAAAGTCAACACGGAATGAAAGCGTTTACGGTTATCTTATTTATTACGGCGGATCAGGTGAAATATCCGAGTATTCATTCAAAATCTTCACCGTAAAGGGGAAAATCGCTGTATTTAATGCAGTTGATGATTTGCGCATAAACGGATCAAAGGTAGTTGATATAGATACTGATTTGTTAAGACGCGATAAAGACGGGGATATAGAATATGACGGAGATAAGCCGAGGCGTGACCAGCTTATTAAATATAAGACAAATCAGGAGGGAAAAATCACAGAAATAACTACACCTAAATACGGTTTTCATGATGATGAATTTTCCCTGACTGGAACTTCAAGAGTTTCTGAATACAAGCCTAATGTCGGAAGAATAGGCGGATATGGCTATGATGATAAAACCTTGTTTATGAGAGTGCCTTCCCTTGACAAGGAGGAAAACTTTGCAATGATTAATCAGGCGGATATTCAGCAGGGCTCAAGCTTCATTATAGAAGCATTTGATTGTAATGAAGTAAATTTTGCAAAAATGGTTGTTGTTAAAACCGACTCGGCAAGCAGCGGTGAGGATATAGATCACCTTGAACCTGTTTCGATTGTAAAATCTATCGGTCAGGCATATGTTGATGATGAGATTGTGTATGTTCTTCACGCTTTGCAAAGCGGTAAGGAGGTTACTTTATATTCAATAACAGGTGATGACGGTGCAATTGCCATAGATCCCAAGAAGGTATTCTTTAACACCGAAAAGACTATAAAGGATTTAAAGCGGGGAAATATCATACAGTATGCTAAGGACAAGGAAGGAAGAGTTGACAGATTTAAATTCCTTTTTGCAGGCATTCCCGCAGCTCAGATGGATGTATGGGAAAACGGTAATGATGATGCGGGACTGAGAAACAACATCCTGTTTACGACCGTTGAGAGAAGAACCGGTGATTACATTATAGTTAAACGCGCAGACGATAAGGAAATTATTCTTGATGCAAGCAAGGCTGTAAATGTATATAAATATGATGAGGCTCATGATAGCTTTGAAACAACTTCACATTACGATATTTTACCGGGAAATACTGTTTTTGTTCATCAGAACGAATGGAACATTATTGATATTATAATATATCCTGACGGTTCATTAAATTAAAGCTCGGAGTGATTTTTTTGACAGAAAATAATGATATAGAGATAGCTAAGCTTCAGCATCAGGTTATTGGCGCTGAAAAATGTTCGGCGGATTCCGGCTTTGTTCGGAATCCCCACCCTGAATCACAATGGTTTAAGGACGCGGGACTTGGATTGTTTATTCATTTCGGCATTTCAACCGTAAGCTCGGAAATTGATTTGTCGTGGGGAATGATAAAAGACAAGCCGTGGGATAATTATTCAATTTCTCCCGACGAATATTTTGCTTTGGCAAAGGATTTTAATCCAGTTAATTTTAATCCTGAAAAATGGCTCAGTGAAGCGAAGCAGGCGGGTTTTAAATATGCTGTTTTTACCACGCGTCATCATGACGGATTTGCTCTTTGGCCGTCGAAGCTCGGAGATTATAATATCTCAAAATACGGCTTTGAACGCGACTTGGTAGGAGAATATGTTGACGCGTGCAGAAAATGCGGATTAAAGGTGGGTTTATATTATTCTCCGCCCGATTGGCATTACAACAGAAATTATATGTCCTTTGCCTATTCTGATATGAAAAACGATTGTACCTTTGACGAAAACATTACCGAAATTACGGGAACAAACCACAAGCCTGTTAAGCTTCAAAAGAAACCTGATAATTGGGATAAGGAATATAAGGCTTATGTAAGAGGTCAGATAGAAGAACTGATGCAGAATTACGGGAAAATAGACATTCTCTGGTTTGACGGCGGAAGTGAATTGTGGGACGCCATTTCCATAGAGGAGATAAGGGAGCTTCAGCCTGCAATTATAGTAAATCCGAGAATGCACTCCCACGGCGATTTTGAAACCTTTGAATGCCGTCTCCCCGAAAAAGCTCCGTGCGGATGGTGGGAACACGAGGATATATGGGCTGAAGGCCCGTGGTGGGCTTATATGAAGCAGTCGAAATCCTATAAATCTGCACTATGGTTTGCAGACGAGTATAAAAAGGTAAGAGAGATGGGCGGTAATTTTCTTATAAATGTAGGCCCTATGTCAGACGGTTCAATGCCGGAGGATGTCTATGTAAGATTTTCTGAAATAAAAGAGTTGCTTAATAAGTAATAAGGGGCAGTTATGAAAAAGCTTGAAGGAATCAATTTATTTAATGATAATTTGATATTTTCTGTGCTCATCCTCCTTTCAATAATTTTAAGAGGAGGATGGACACCTTTTTCTAATGCTGTACTTCTTTTTTTATCATCGGTGTTATTGCTGAAGAAGCATACAGGCAGAGCGCGTATATGCGTGTGCTCCGAGGGTTTGTTTACTGCATTTGCCTGCCTTTATTCTTTTTTTGGAATAGCAGGCGGTAATGGGAGCTTTTCTTCGGTATCCTCCGTAACAGGTGTGCTGTTTTCATTAAATGTGATTTTAATTATTGTTTTTGACAGGAAAAGCATAAATTCATTTTTTAACGGAATTTTCGGAGGCTGTTTTGTTTTGGCTGTTATCGGCATTCTTGGCTACGGCGGTGTAATACCCGGCGGCGGCACGGTCTTGAGCGATAACGGTGTGCTTCGTATTCAGTCTTTGATTCAATATGCAAATTGTACCGCTTTGTTTATGGGAATTGGTTATGTTGTAACAGTATTTTTGAGAATATCAAAAAATAAGCCGGAGCTTTGCGCAATAGAAATTTTGTTCCTTTCGGTAATGTTTTTGACATTCTCAAAAATATTTTTTGCTGTATTCGGAGCTGTTGCTTTGATTATACTTTTATTTTTCGGAGAATCGGATTTAAGATTTTTTACTTTGTTTAACATAGTATTGAGTGCAGTATTGTCCGGTATTTGTGTTTTATTATGCAGATACGGTCTGCGTGCGGCTTCTATACCTGTTCTTGCTGCCGGAATGTATGTCTCAAACAAAATATATGCTTCATCATTGTTTAAAAGCTTGGGCAGAAAATATGGGCTTGCGGCATTTTTTGCAATTGTGGGCTTGTATCTTGCGGTAATCGTTTTGTTTTCGGTTTTGATTTTTGTGTCGGATTCTGAAATCGTTAAAAATTTTAAAAGCTCAATGGCTTTAAGATTTGTTTATATTAAAGACGGTCTGTCCGCCCTTTCGGAAAATCCTTTGCTCGGTATCGGAGCGGGGAGATGGGAATATTGTCAGTTTAAATACCAGTCGGCATTTTATGATGTGAAATACATTCACAGCTTTATACAAATAGCGGTTGATGCGGGATTGATAGCTTTTGCATTATTTCTTTCATCTGTGCTCTTCGGTATATTGCAAGGAATTAAAAAAGCGATTAAAAAAGGCTTTGCCGATTCTGCCGCCGCGTGTGTTATAATGCTGATGATTATAATGCACAGTATGTTTGACGTTGATCTGAGCTTCGGTTCGGTAATGGCAATACTTGCGGGCTGTATCGGAATTTGCTCGGACGGTAAAATGAAGGAAATAAAGCTTCCGATGAAAGGCATTGAATCGGCGCTCGCAGTGTTCGGCGCATTTCTTATTGTCGGGTTTGTTGTTTTTAATGTCGGCATAAATGAAAACAACAAGGGAAACAGTGCTTTGCTTGAAAAAGCAGTATATTTTCGGCCAAAGGACTCGGAAATTTTTTACGAGCTTGCAAAAAAAGAAAAAGAACCCGATAAAGCCAAAGAGCTTTTAGAAATTGCCGGCAGAATAAATCCGGAGGATTACAGAGTGATTCAGGGAAAGTATATTCTTTCTTATAAATCAAAGGCTTATGATGAGGCATATTCTTATGCTTATGATTGGATAAATGCGCAGCCGCTCAACAGCGAGGCGTATGAGGCTGTAATTTTTGCGCTTAAAAGCAGTCCGGGAAAATATGATATTGAAAAAGAGAAGAATAAGCTTTTCGCTGAGGCAAAGGCGGCAAACGAAAAAATCATCTTTGCGTCACGTTATATAAAGAACTGCCCTGATATTCCGATAGGACTGTTGTGGAGCAGGGATTTTGATGAATAAGGGGGACTGATATTATATGAAATTAAAGAAAATAATTGCAGGAATACAGATCGCGGCAATTTGTTTATCAATGTGGTCATTCCCTGCAAATGCCGTTGATGAGTGTTTTGAAACAGGCAGCTATATAAGCTTCGGGAAATTGAACGGAGAAGCGCTCATATGGAAAGCTGCAGGCGCTGACAGCAACGGATATTTATTGCTGTCAGAAAAAATTGTGGGAGCGGGCGCATTTAATGCCTCATCTGATACAGTCCGTGACGATTTATACAGACAAACCCACGGCAGTAATTTCTGGGGGAATTCTTCGCTTCATGATTGGCTTAACAGCGATGAAGAGGTTGTCACATACACAGGCGCCGTTCCCGACGCAAATCATATTTTAAACGGCAGAAATAATTATGAAAATAAGCCGGGATTTTTATATGAATTTTCCGACGCGGAAAAAAATCATATCAGTCTTTCGGAAAATAAAGCCGTTTTATCTTATCTTGACTGCGGGAGCAGCACGGGAGGAAACGAGGTGTACAGCGGCGGAAGGGATATATCCGAAATCGGCAGCTTTGAAAATGCCTTTTATAAAACCTTTAAAGAGAAGGTTTTTGTCCCCGACAGAATGGTAATATATAATGAGCTTCTGAGGGACGGCTTGAAATTAAAAGAGCTGACAGCTTCTGCGCTTTTAAATACGGCTCCGGAATCTATGCCTGTTAATAAATTCTGGACAAAAACGCCGCAGGGTGATAACACCTCAAATGTATATGTCTGTGAAACCGACGGCAGAGAGTTTTATATGTCTCCATATAATGCTTATAATTCAGATGTCGGTATCGTGCCGGCGCTTTATGTTGCAGATGCAAAAGTAAAATCGGGTGCCGGAACAATGGAGAACCCGTATATTTTAGATGTTTACGGCGGGACCGGGGATTTTTATGAGGATATAGCTTTTGTATGTGAATTGACGGATATTGCACTCAGAACAAAGCAGCAGCCGGATATAGATAAGGCACAGATTGCTGCTGCAAGGCTTGAGACCTGCAGCGAAAAAACAGAGTGTGAAAAAAAGCTTGACGCTTTGCAGGACAGCCTTGATGTCGCTCTTAAAGTTGATTTTTCCGACAGATACGAAGGCGAAGCACAGAGATTTTCCGACTATACAAACGGCAGTATTATTTCGGAAAACGGAAATAAAACAGCAAAAATCGAACTTACAGAAACGCGTTCCGAAGGCTGGGGACCGCGGTATGATATCGGTTCGGTTCTTCCGGAGGAATTCAGAATAGAGCAGAAAGTTAAATATGCAGGCAATATAAACAGCGGTCGTATTTATTTATATGCTCAGGACGGAAACTGTTATTTGTACAATATTTTCTTTGATGAAGGCAAGGTGATAAACAGCAGCTGGTCGGATTCATCTCCGAACGGTGCAATGCTGCCCGATAAATGGTATAATATCGTGTATGCCGTAAAAGGAGGAACTTACAGAATATCTGTTGCAGATGCTGAAAATAACACGGTGATTTACGAAAGCCCCGATTATGATTTCAAGTATGACAGCTCGGGCTTCACGAAGCTTCAATATACCGTTGAAGGAAGCACACCTGATAATACAGGCTGTTATTATCTTGACGATTTAATTGTTTATGCCAAAAACCCTGAGGCACAGGCGAGGGATGCTGTTGTGGCTGCTGAGAGAAGCAGGCTTGAATCCGATAAAGATAAGGCAATGAATATGGTTCTCGGTATTAACGGCCCCGAAAAGGAAAATCTTACAGAAAGATTGAACAAAATAGGGAAGTTTAACGCAGCAGTAAATTATAACGATTGTGAAGACGGAATTGAAGTTGTCTCGGAGATTATATCCGGGGAGGATAATTCCGGTTATGTGCAGATGATAACGGCTGTATATCAGGATAATCATCTGTATTCATGTGCAGTGTCACCGAAGCGGAGAATTCTTTTTGCCGGGCGTATTGCGGAAACGGTTAAAAAACCGCCGGCGGGCAATTATGAAATAAGAGTTTTCTTTTGGAACGGAGTGTCGGAAATGAAGCCATATATCAAAGGAGCTGTAAATTGAAATTGGATAATGCGGGAAGTTCTGATGTAATTCAGCGATTTATTGCATCGGAAGCGAATGAAAAGAGAAAAATCAGCCATAAAATTTTAAGCGAAATAAAAAACGTATCTGAGCTTGAGCAAAGAAAAAAGCACGTCAGGGAAAAGCTTATTGAAGCGCTGGGCGGGCTGCCGGGCAGAGTGCCCGTGAATGCCCTTTGTGTAAGCAAAACAAAGAAAAGCTGCTATACTGTTGAAAATATTATACTTGAAGCAGAAACGGGAGTTGATATAAATCTTAATTTATATATCCCGAACAGCAATAAAAAAGTCTTTCCGGCTGTTGTTTTCGCTGCGGGACATCTTCCCAAAACAGACAGTATGCATCAGTATCCTGTGCTTGAGCTTGCAAAAAAAGGATATATTTCTGCCTGCTTTGACTGCCTCGGAAGGGGGGAGAGAACAAGCGGAAACGAACATTTTACAGCAGGTGTGCTCAGCTGGATGAACGGCAGATGCATGAACAGATATTTTATTCATGACAGTATGCAGGTTGTTGATTATCTTTTGACCCGAAGTGATGTAGAAAGCGGGAAAATAGCCTGCGCGGGCGCTTCGGGCGGAGGAAACACGTCAATCTACCACGCCGCCTTGGACGAACGTATATCTTGTGCAGTATCTGTTTGCACAATATCCTCTTTCACGGACCTGATAAATTTTCAATATTCTGGCTGTCCCGAATACTATCCGCCGGGACTGCTCGGAATGGGGATAGATATACAGGACATAGCATCTCTTATTTCGCCGAGACCGCAGCTTTTAATCGGCGGCGGATGCGATGAGCTTAACAGTATAGAATCTCTGAAAGAAACATACGCTTATCTGAAAAAAGCTTATTCATTTTACGGAGAAAATGATAAGGTGTCGATGTATGTTGACGACAGCGGTAAACACGGCTGCAATTTGCTTATGAGACGTGCAATGTATGACTTTTTGGATAAATATCTTTTACCTGATGAAAAAACAAATAATGGAAATATTAAGGAAGAAGATACGGCGACGGAAGACCCTGCCGTGCTTAATTTTGCAAAGCCCTGCGGCAGAAGCATTATTTCGTATGAATATGCGGCAATGCAGAAAGGGCGTATTGTAGATGAAAAGCAGAAAATACGCACTGTTCTCGGTATAAATAAAGATATAAAATGGAATGTTGTATCGGAAGCAACGGAGAAAACGGATAATTTATTTATATCGAATGTTTCATTGATGACTGATAACGGTGTTGTCATTCCTGTAACTGTTGCGGGACATATCTCAGGCGTTTACAGAAAAACCATTCTCCGCTTAGGGGATATAAGCAGTATGACCGAAGTCAATGACGGGGAGCTCATTGTATGTGCTGAGGTAAGAGGCAGCGGCTCCTTAAAGCTTAAACCGACAAAATGGGATTTTCTGAATTATTGCAGTGCTGACAGAGCTGTTTCATCCGGTGCAATAGTTCTCGGCTATCCCATAATAGGACAGCAGGTGTTTGATTGTCTTTGCGTCCTTGATTATGTGTGCAAAAGATATAATGCCGGCATGAAGCTTGAAATATCGGCTGAGGGTCTGTGTTCTTATGCGGCAGTCATTCTTGCAAGGGTAACGGATTTTGAAGTCGGCGTGGTTAATGCCGATAAAATAAGCTTTTTGGAACCGTTTGAAAACTGCATGGCACATCCCGATGCGGATATTTCGTTAGAGGAACAGATTTGTTTATATCAGACTGTTATTCCCGGCATAATTGATACGAAGCCGAAGGCTGAAAAACAATAAGAGAGGAAGAAGCATATGAAAACCATAAAAAATCCTATATTAAAAGGCTTTAATCCGGATCCGTCAATAATACGTGTCGGAGAGGATTATTATATTGCAACATCAACCTTTGAATGGTTTCCCGGGGTTCAGATACATCATTCAAAGGATCTGATAAATTGGGAGCTTATTGCAAGACCGCTGTCAAGGGTGTCACAGCTCGATATGCTCGGCATACCTGATTCCGGAGGAGTGTGGGCGCCGTGCTTATCGTACGACAACGGAATTTTTTATCTTATTTACAGTATCGAAAAAAACACAAAAGGCTTATATCAGGATGTGCATAATTATCTTGTAACAGCCTCCGATATACGCGGAGAGTGGTCAGAGCCTGTATATTTAAACAGCGATGGCTTCGATCCGTCACTGTTCCATGATGATGACGGAAGAAAATGGCTTGTTAACATGACATGGGATCCGCGAAGAGGAAAACCGTGGTTTGGCGGTATAAGACTTACGGAGCTTGATGCGGAAAACCAAAAGCTTAAGGGAATCGGTAAAGTCATATTTACGGGAACGGAGCTTGGCGTGACGGAGGGACCTCATATAATAAAAAGAAACGGAATGTATTATCTTATAACTGCCGAGGGCGGAACAAGCCTCGGTCATTGCGTTACAATTGCAAGGTCGGAAAATATTGACGGACCGTATGAGGTTGACCCCGAAAATCCTGTTTTGACATCAAAGGAGGATATAACGCTGCCGCTTCAGAAAGCCGGGCATTGTGATATTGTTGAAACCCAAAACGGTGATTGGTATATGGTTCATCTTTCAGGCAGACCGATACCGGTAAAGGGAAAATGCATACTCGGAAGAGAAACCTCGATACAAAAGGTGTATTGGACCGATAACGGATGGCTCAGACTTGCAAACGGCACAAATAAACCTGATTTAATCGTTGAAGCGCCTGAGCTTGAGGAATGTATTTTCCCAAAGGCACCTGAGCGTGATGATTTTGATTCTGAAAAGCTTGATATTAATTTTCAGACGCTTAGAAGACCTCTTTCCGAAGACGATATTTCGCTTACCGAAAGAGTGGGATGGCTCAGAATAAAGGGCAGAGAATGGCTTTCATCACAGTATCATCAGAGCCTTGTCGCAAGACGGCAGCAGGCTTTTTGCTGCAGTGTGGAAACATACATGGAATTTAATCCGAAGTGCTTTAAGCATATGGCAGGGCTTGTATGTTATTATGATACGAATAATTTTTACTATCTTTATGTTACTCTTGATGATGAAGGAAATAAGGTACTCGATATAATATCATATATTAATAATTTTAACCGCTATCCCCTTAAGGAAGCTATCAAAATACCAAATAACAAAGGAGTCGGTCTGAAAGCCGAAATAGAATATGATAAGCTTGTTTTCTCATATGCCGTCGATGGCAAATGGCATAAAACAGGCTGTGTGCTTGACCAAAGCCTGCTGTCTGATGAAGCTTGCTGCGTAAGCTCAATAGGTTGCTTTACTGGAGCATTTATCGGGCTTTGCTGTCAGGATGTTATCGGTACGGGAGTATATGCGGATTTCGACTACTTTGAATATAAGGAAAAGCCTGATAAGCAAACCACGGTTTAATCATGATTTTTTTGTCAGAACCGGATGATGCAGGGATTAAGATTTTTCAATAAGGGGCAAAGCCCCGTCATTCAACGTTTCAGTGGGGGATTGTACCCCCACTGAAAAAAGTAAGTGGAACCCGCCGCCTATAGAGGCGGGGGACATCTTGCTTTTAGTTATATTTTCCCTGCATCATTGCAATGAAGCCGGGTTTTAAAATCAATGATTTTCCGCTCCGTTTTTGAATTCCATAGGTGTAAGCCCGGTAATTGCCTTGAAGTTTCGGTTAAAGCTTCTGAGGGAGGAATAACCGCAGTCCGACGAGCATTGCAATACCGAGCACTCGTTGTTTTTCAGAATATAACACGCGTTATTTATTCTGTATTGGTTTACATAAGAATTAAAGGATATTTTAACTGTATTTTTAAAATATCTTGACAGATAGTGATAACTGAAGCCTGTTTGTTTTGAAAGGTTATTCAGTGAGCAGTCGCCGTTATAATTGTTTTCAACAAATTGAAAAATTTTGTAAATTAAATTGTAATTATCACCCATTAAATCCCTGTAGTTTTCCGGTTTGTCGAATTCTCCGCATACCAGGTAAAGAACGCCTTTTTTGTTTATAAGCGAGCTGTTGTTGTCTAATTTTTTCAAAATATCACCAACGGGCCTGCTTAAATTAAATAAATTGTTTACAGGGATTTTTTTTGATACATTCATATAAAATGCTTTGACTAAATTCGGTGAAAATATGCATAGCATATGTTCGCATTTTGTACTTTTAAGGGAATGAAGCTGATTCGGAAAAACAAGTACAGCCTCTTCCGGATGTATTGTATATTTTTCCCCGTCAATCATCACATTCATTTCTCCCGACAAAACAGTTATAAGTTCAAAGCATTGATGCAGATGATACGGGAATGAAAAATCACTTCCGTACTCTTTGCAGAAATAATCCGATAAAGAGAAATGTTGAAATTGATAAAACATAAAAATTAACTCCAATACAACAAATTATGTCTATAATTATACAAGAATTTGCGAGCAAAGTCAAGCAATATATGATATAATAATTACAATTAATGAACAAAATCCTGACGGATTTTGAACTGTTGTAATTATTGTATCGGTGTGAAGCAAAGCCGATTGGCGGCTTTGCACTTATGATATAATTAAAAAAAAGCAGGAGGTGTCAGAAATATGCCGTATTATATAGGCGCGGATTTGGGAACATCGGCGCTTAAATTAATTTTATGCGATGTGAATAAAAATATAGTTAAAATCGTTACGGAAGAATATGATGTTTATTACCCGCATCATGGCTGGAGCGAACAAAACCCGGTTGATTGGTGGAATGCATTTGTAAGCGGTGTCCGAAAATTAATAAACGGTATCGATAAGGAAAAAGTTTCGGGAATTGCTGTTGCCGGGCAGATGCACGGCCTTGTAATACTTGACGGGGAGGATAAAGTTATCAGACCGGCGATACTGTGGAATGATTCAAGGTGCAGCAAGGAGACAGATTATCTGAATAATACGGTCGGGAAACAAAATCTGTCTGATTTTACCGCCAATATAGCATTCGCGGGATTTACGGCTCCGAAAATTTTATGGCTTCAAAACAATGAAAAAGAAAATTTTGAACGTATAGAAAAGATAATGCTTCCGAAGGACTATATAAATTATTGCCTGACAGGAGTACATTCAACAGATTATTCCGATGCCTCGGGGACGTTGCTTCTGGATGTTAAAAACAGGTGCTGGTCGCAAAATATGCTTGAAATCTGCGGCATAAAAGAGAGCCGGCTTCCGAAGCTGTTTGAAAGCTACGAAAAGATAGGTTCTTTAAAGTGCGACGCCGCTGAACAGTTAGGTCTTTCAAAAAATGTGTTTGTTGCAGCCGGTGCGGGAGACAATGCCGGTGCGGCGATAGGTACCGGAACAGTCGGCGAGGGCAAATGCAATATATCTGTCGGAACGTCAGGAACGGTGTTTATATCATCCGAGAAATTCAGCATGGTTCCGAATAATGCACTTCATGCGTTCTGCCATGCTGACGGAGGCTATCATCTGATGGGATGTATGCTCTCTGCTGCGTCCTGCAATAAATGGCTGTGTGAGGAAATATTTAAAACAGAGGATTATTCAAAGGAGCAATCATATATAACGGATGATATGTTAGGCAATAATTCTGTATATTTCCTGCCGTATCTCATGGGCGAGAGAAGTCCTATAAATGACACCGATGCAAGCGGTGTGTTTATAGGTTTAAGGGCGGATACAAAAAGAAGCGATATGCTGCTTGCGGTATTGGAGGGAGTTGCGTTTGCAATAAGGGACAGCATGGAAACAGCAAAAAAATCCGGAATATGCATAAAACGGAGCACGGTTTGCGGCGGCGGTGCAAAATCAGAGCTGTGGCTTAAAATTTTTGCAAACGTATTAAATATTGAACTCGATATTCCCAAAACGGAGCAGGGACCGGGGTATGGCGCGGCGATTCTTGCAATGGCAGACGGAAATAAGGAAAAGATAATTTCAGAACCTGAAATTATAAGGAGTGTAAAGCCTGACAGGGAGCTTTCAGCTTTATATGAAAAAAGATATAATAAATTTATTAAGCTATATCCGAATATCAAAAATCTGTATCAGGAATTAAAGGAGGAAATTTAAATGAAAGAGTATTTCGAGAATATTAAAAAGGTTGAGTATGAAGGAAGGGAGAGTAAAAATCCGTTTTCTTTTAAGTTTTACAATCCCGAACAAATTATATTGGGAAAGAAGATGAAGGAGCATCTTCCTTTTGCAATGGCATGGTGGCATAACTTGGGAGCGGCAGGTACCGATATGTTCGGACGGGATACTGCCGATAAGTCATTTGGTGAGAAAATCGGTACAATGGAGCATGCAAAAGCAAAGGTGGATGCAGGCTTTGAATTTATGCAGAAGCTTGGAATTGAGTATTTCTGCTTCCATGATGTTGATCTTGTGCCTGAAGCAGACGATATAAATGAGACAAACAGACGGCTTGATGAAATATCTGATTATATTCTTGAGAAAATGAAGCTGACAGGGATAAAGTGCTTATGGGGAACAGCAAATATGTTCTCAAATCCGCGTTATATGAACGGCGCCGGCAGCACAAATTCTGCAGATGTATTTTGTTTTGCGGCGGCACAGGTAAAAAAAGCTCTTGATATTACCGTTAAATTAGGCGGTAAGGGTTATGTTTTTTGGGGCGGCAGAGAGGGCTATGAAACTCTTTTAAATACTGATATAGGGTTTGAACAAAACAATATTGCCCGTCTTATGAAAATGGCCGTTGAATACGGAAGAAAAATCGGATTTAAAGGTGATTTCTATATTGAGCCTAAGCCAAAGGAGCCAATGAAGCACCAGTACGATTTTGATGCTTCAACGGCAATAGGATTCTTAAGACAGTACGGTCTTGACAAGGATTTCAAGATGAACATTGAAGCAAATCATGCAACACTTGCAGGTCATACATTTGAGCATGAGCTGAGAATATCTGCTGTTAACGGTATGTTAGGTTCAATTGACGCAAATCAAGGCGATTATCTTTTGGGCTGGGATACGGATCAATTCCCGTCTGATGTGTACAGCGCAACAATGTGTATGTATGAGGTAATAAAGGCAGGAGGGCTTACGGGCGGATTTAATTTTGATGCGAAGAACCGCAGAGCGAGCAACACATATGAGGACATGTTCCATGGGTTTATTCTCGGTATGGACACATTCGCTTTGGGGTTAATAAATGCCGCAAAAATAATTGAGGACGGCAGAATTGATGAGTTTGTAGGGAAGAAGTATTCAAGCTTTAACAGCGAAATCGGCAAAAAGATTTTGTCCGGCAATACTACTCTTGAAGAGCTTTCAGACCATGCGTGTGCCTTGAAAAGTGCAGAGCTTCCGGGAAGCGGCGGACAGGAATACTTAGAAGGCATAATAAATTCATTATTCTTTTAATATTTCTTTAAAAAAATATAAAAAAAGTCTTTACATTTTGTTAAAAATATGATAGAATATCAAATGTGAGGTCGTGAGCCCTCCGCGGAGTTTGTTTTCGGGGAGGGGGTCAATCTTTAAAGCCATGCCGTGACATGGAGAAGATTTGAAGGACAAGCATATTTGCCATGAAAAATTTTCCCTGCCGGAGTGGCAGGGGTTTTTTTAAAATAATTTATACGAAAGGATTTTTACCATGAAAAAAAACACAATCGGTGAAAACGGAATTTACGATGCGAAGGCTCTCGGAATCGGGAAGATGCTGCTTCTCGGATGCCAGCATACATTTGCAATGTTTGGCGCAACGGTGCTTGTCCCGATACTTACAGGACTTGATATTTCAACCACCCTTCTTATGGCAGGACTCGGAACGCTTCTTTTCCATTTGCTCTCAAAGGGAAAAGTGCCTGCGTTTCTCGGCTCATCATTTGCGTTTCTCGGCGGCTATGCCGCAGTTGCTCCTCTGATAGACAAAGCTCCAAACATAGAGATGCTCCCCTATGCGTCTCTCGGTGTTGCCTGTGCCGGACTTGTTTATCTTATCCTTGCCGGCTTTTTCAAGCTGTTTGATGTTAAAAAGGTTATGCGGTTTTTCCCGCCTGTTGTTACCGGCCCGATTATTATTGCAATCGGTTTGATTCTCGCTCCTTCTGCGATAACAAACTGCCAGTCAAACTGGATTCTTGCACTTATTGCCTTTTTCACAATTGTAATATGCAATATCTGGGGCAGGGGAATGGTGAAAATTCTTCCTATACTTATTGGTATTGCGGTTTCCTATGTTGTAGCCGTATTTATGAGAGAAATCGACTGGTCAGCTTTTGAAAACGTTAAAATAATAGGTTTCCCGATAAAGAAAGAGGGAATGGTATTCGGAAATATCAAGGATTCTTCTATGGCAATCAGTGCGATTATAGCCATCGTTCCCATAGCTTTTGCATCAATGATGGAGCATATTGGAGATATTTCCGCTATAAGCTCAACGGTCGGCAAAAACTATCTTGCAGACCCAGGACTCCACAGAACACTTATGGGTGACGGTCTTGCAACAACGTTGTCAGCTTTGTTCGGCGGACCTGCAAACACTACATACGGCGAGAATACCGGAGTTTTGGCACTTACAAAGGTTTATGATCCGAAGGTTATCAGATTAGCGGCATGCTTCGCAATTCTATTATCCTTCTCACCGGTTGTTTCAACTGCAATCAGCACTATACCGACCGCTATAATCGGCGGTGTATCACTTATTCTTTACGGTATGATTTCAGCTATCGGAGCAAGAAACCTTGTAGAGAATAAGGTTGATTTGTCAAAAAGCAGAAATGTTATTATCGCTGCAACGATACTTGTTTCCGCTCTGGGCTTTAATTCCATAGGCGGTATATCGATTCCGGTAGGAGAAGCAACAATAACTCTTACAGGACTTGCAATTGCTGCAATACTCGGAATTTTGCTTAATGCGATTCTCCCGGGCAATGATTATGTTTTCACGGGTGACAGCGCAGAGGATGCAAAAACAGGTGTTGATTTTAAAATTTAACTTTAGTTAAAAAAGCTTTTCCCGGCGCAGCGATATTTACCGTTCCGCCGGGATGTTTTTTTCAGTGAGGTGCATTGATTTATGAGGAGAAAAGCAGTTCTTTACGATGAAAATACGCTCAGACGTTCCATAATGAGAATAGCTCATGAGATAACCGAAAAAAATCAGGAGGCAGACACAATATGTCTTGTCGGCGTGAAAACACGGGGAATACCGATAGCTAAGCGGCTTGCGGAATGTATTTACAGGATTGAGGGCGTGCATACACCGATAGGCGTTCTCGATATAACCGGATTCCGTGATGATATCGAAGACAGCAAGCAGCACAAAAGGTTTGAGCTGCAGCTCCCGTTTTCGGTAGAAAATAAAAATGTTATCCTTGTTGACGATGTTATTTATACCGGCAGAACAGTAAGAGCGGCTCTTGACTGTCTTGTTTATCATGGCAGACCTATGACGGTTCAGCTTGCAGTTCTTGTTGACAGAGGTCACAGAGAATTGCCTATACGTCCTGATTATGTGGGGAAAAACATACCAACATCAAAAAACGAACTTATAAAGGTCAGCCTTACTGAAACAGACGGTAAGGATTGTATTGAATTGTTTGAATAAAATAAAGACCGCAATAACAAAAGCATCGTCTGTCGGAAAACAGGCGATGCTTTTGTTATCTTATAAAATTAGTTTTTTGGCTTTTATCTGCAGTCGGTGCGATAATACCTTTTTCTTTTCCGGCTTCAATGCATTTCAGAAGCCATGTCATGTTTTCTCCGATATTCCTCATTGTCTGAAGCCCTTCAAGATCCTGCTTCACATCCTCCGGAGTATTTCCGTGCACTACATTCCAGTAGGTTGAGGATACAACGGGCATCTGGGCAATTGTAAAGTATTTGTTCAGAACGTCAACAGACGCTGTTGTTCCTGCGCGTCTTGCCGAGGCTACCGCAGCTCCCGGTTTGTGAGCGAATGCAGAGCCGCCTGCGTAAAACAATCTGTCAAGAGCGGAGAGAATCCTGCCGCTGGGATGCGCGTAGTAAACGGGAGTCCCGAATATAAATCCGTCTGCGGTTTCTGCTTTTTTTATAATTTCATTTATGCAGTCATCGCCGAATACACAGGCGTTGTCTAATTTTGCACAGCCCCCGCAGCCTATGCAGTCGCGGATTGGACCTTTTCCGAGATAAACAATTTCCGTTTCAATACCGTTTTTTTCAAGAACATCAGCAGCCTCCCGCAAAGCCGTGTATGTGCAGACTTTTTCGTGAGGACTTCCGTTTATCAATAATACCTTCATTAAAATTCCTTCCTTTCAGATATCTAAGGAACCGCTGATTAATCAGTGCTTCCATAATAAGATTTGCTTATGGCAGCTCAAGGGTGATTTTACCTATCTTGCAGCTGCGGTATTCGTCAATCAGCATTTTTGCCGTGCGCTCAGTATCCGTTTCGCCTCCGGATATAACAAAGCCCCGTTTCTTTCCGATTTTTTCAAGGAGCTCATATGGCGGGCAGTCGGTTATATCCTCGGTCAGCTTGTATCTTTCGCAGAGCTGAACGGGATAATGCTTTTTGAGATAATCTATTAATGTATATGATAAAAGCTCTGTATTTATGATTTCATCCTTTATAGCTCCCGTAATTGCAAGCTTTTCCGCAACAGCTTTATCATTAAATTTCTGAGGCAGAATTCCCGGAGTGTCAAGAAGCTCGCAGCTTGCGCGAAGCCGTATCCATTGCTTGCCTTTGGTTACACCGGGACGGTTCCCCGTAACGGCGCTGGCTTTTCCTATAAGCTTATTTATAAGGCTTGATTTTCCAACGTTCGGAATGCCGACCATCATAAGCTTCAAGGTTCTTGAACGACCTTTTTCACGGTCACGGTTTAATTTATCGGAAACAAGACGTTCGGCCTCCGGAAGAATTTTGTTGATTCCGCTGCCGGTTATACAGCTCACCGGAACAACAGTAATTCCCTGGGATGAAAAATATTCCTTCCAAAGCTTTGACGCGCTGTCGTCTGCCAGATCATATTTATTCATTACGATTAGCCTCGGCTTCTGACGGAGGAAATCGTTAAAATACGGATTTCTGCCGGAAAAAGGAATCCGGGCATCAATTATTTCAATTATGACATCCACAAGCTTAAGATTTTCTTCAATAAGCCTCCGTGTTTTTGCCATGTGTCCCGGATACCAGTGAAGAGCTTTCGGCTGTATTCCTGTTTGATTTTGTTCCATTAAAAATTACTCCGTTTTTCCAATATGATTAAATGGGAAAATCCTTATCTGTGATTTCCCGACAACGGCGTCATAGGGAACCTGACCGAGAGATGAATCACGGCTGTCCTTGCTGTGGTTCCTGTTGTCGCCCATAACAAAAACGCAGTTATCATCAACAGTGACAGGATATTTTACAGTCGGGTCAATAATTGAGGTTGTTCCGTCATAATATTCTTCGCTGAGCTGTTCACCGTCAACATAAACCTTCCCGTCCCTTATGTCAAGAGTCTGCCCCGGCAGAGCAATTATTCGCTTCACATAATATCGGTGTTTATATTCCTTGGGAAGGGCTGGGTATCTGATAAGCTTTTCAAAGGAATTAAGCTCTTCCTTGCCGTTTGCCTGCGCCAGCTTGTCGAAATACGCACTGCGGTTTTTGTATGTAGAATCAAGTATAATAATATCTCCCTGCTTCGGTGTATATCCGAGCTTTGTTATAATAAGCCTGTCGTTGTCAATAAGCGTTGGATACATACTGCTGCCGTCAACCTTAACAATATCAAATAAAAAGCATTTTATAAGAAGGGCTATTGCTACGGCAATAAAAATTGTGTAAATCCATTCCCAGATTTCTCCCATCACTGTTTTGGTTTTTACACCGCCTTTTTCAGAAGCTTCATCGGACGATTGCACCGTCTCATTGTTTTCTTTCTGATTTTCGTTCATAACCTTATCATCCTTTCAAATAATATATGCACTTGAAAATCCCGCCGCCATTTCATGGCGGCAGGAAGCAAGTATTTTTTACAGCGTTTCGAGATATTTCCGCACAATTTCCTCCAGAAGCTCATCCTGCTCAAGCTTGGTAATCAGGCCGCGGGCACCGTCATGGCTTGTTATATAAGTGGGATCTCCGGAAAGAATATATCCGACAATCTGATTCACAGGGTCGTATCCTTTAACCTGCAGAGCTTTATAAACACGTGATATAATGCTCTTTACTTCTTCTGCTTTGTCGTAATTGAGGTTGAATTTCATTGTTTCGTTAATTGACATATCAATACCTCCCTTTAAAATCAACTGTTGCAGCATAGCTGCACATTAATAACCCATGCTATAATGATACAACTTTTCTGAGGATTTTTCAAGTCTTTTTTACGAAATTTATACTAAATTCATAATTTATTTATTATATTTTATTTTTTTTGGTTTAAGTATGTGCGGATATTAAAGTATATGGAATAAAAATGTTTGGAAAATCATATTTTTAAAGGACAGGATTTTTTGACGGAGGTTTAATGAATTGAATTATCTTTGGGGCGGACTTATAATTATTTCTTTTATTTTTGCTGCAATTAACGGCAGAATTGATGAAACGGTGGCGGCGGGCTTTGACGGAGCAAAAAGCGGTATTGAGATTGTGCTGTCCTTTGCGGGAATAATGTGCCTGTGGAACGGACTCTTGAAGGGGGCAAAGGATTCGGGCTTGTGTACTCTTATAAAAAAAGCGCTTATGCCCGTGATAGGAAGGCTTTTCCCGAGGCTTGACAGGGAATCTGACGCCGTAAACTATATAACTCTTAATATAACCGCAAATCTTCTCGGTACAGGAAACGGAGCAACTCCTATGGGAATAAACGCAATGAAGGAGCTTGCAAAATCCTGCGGCGGTAAGCCTTCAGAGGAAATGTGCTTGTTTACCGTAATGAATACGGCAGCTTTTCAGCTGATACCGTCGAGCATTATAGCTCTGCGCTCAGCAAACGGAAGCGCAAATCCGTTTGATATCGTAGCTCCTATATGGATATGTTCCTTTTTTTCGCTTTTAATCGCAGTCTTATGTGTAAAAATTATGTTTCTTTTTATAAAAAATAAAAAAATAAGCAGGGAGGGAGGCTTGTGAGTTCATATATAATACCGCTGTTCATATGTATCATTATATTTGCTTGTATAAAAAACAGAGTTCCGGTTTATGATACCGTTGTTGCAGGGGCTGAGGAAGGACTTGTAATGATAGGAAAGATAATCCCAACCATGGTTGTCATACTTACCGCCGTATCAATGCTTCGTGCGTCAGGTGCCCTTGAGGCAGCAGAGAGCATGCTTCACCCGCTGCTGGATAAAATGGGTGTCCCGCCGGAAATTGTGCCGATGGTGCTGCTGCGCCCTGTATCGGGAAGCGGAGCCTTTGGCATACTTGCCGATAATCTTGCCGCATACGGAGCTGACAGCCGTATAGGCCGCCTTACCAGCGTAATCATGGGCTCTACGGAAACAACCTTTTATACCATAGCCGTATATTTCAGCGCGGCAGGTGTTAAAGATGTAAAACGTGCAATCCCATGCGCAGTTATCGGAGACCTTGCATGCGTTGTCATTGCGTGTATTCTGGTTAAGTAAAAAGACTATACGCAGTAATCGGGAATAAAAGATTCGCGCATGTCCATTTCACCCAAAAAATCTTTTTTTTCTTTACCGTCAAAGAGAAATTTAACACGTGAAACTCCTTCAACAGATGAAACGGAGTTCACAAGCTGATATACAACGAGCTCCTCCTGCTGCTTTCCCGTTTCATAAAAATCAAGATATTTCATATTTATATTAATGGTAGCGGTGCTTCCGGTAACGGCAACAGAAATTGCGTCCTCGGCGTCCGGAAGCATTCGCCGTATACTGTCATTTCCGTCACGGCCGCGCAAAAGCTCGCTGATGATAAGCGAGGCTTCTTTTTCGGGTGTTGCCTTTGAAACGTAGTAGTCGACCTGAATGAGCCGCATCATCTGCCTGTCCACAAAATACAGATTAACACGATCCATTTGTTCACCGGTTTGTTTTGCCGGAATGAATAAACCGGCTGTTATAATTATCAGATAAATAAGATAAATAAATCTGAATTTTCGCAAGAAAAAAACCTCCACATAATATACTTTAAAATCGGAGCAACGCTCCTGCTTTGCTCGCAAGGAGCAGAGCTTGCGACAGATTGCAAGCAAGCGCAGGGAGCGTTAGCTCCGAAGCGTCAGTGGGAGATTAAAACTCCCACTGAAATTCTGAAATGGAACCCGCCGCCTTAGAGGCGGGGGACATCTGCGCTTAGGTTATATATATTATATGAAGTGTTTTTCCTGATTATGACAATAATTTAATTGTTTGCAATAAGCTCTTCAAGTGCCTTTGCAAGCTGATCGGGACACGATGTCCCTCTTCCGCCGCAGTCTGTACCCTTAAGCCTTGCAATAACATCCTTTACCTTCATGCCGTCCGCAAGAGCCGAAAGACCTTTTGTATTTCCGTTGCAGCCTCTTGTAAACTGAATGTTTTTCACAATTTCACCGTCCGATTCAAATGTTATCAGAGCACTGCAAACGCCTTGCGGCTTAAAGCTGTATTTGTTCATATTCTTTTTTCCTCCCGTCAATAATTTTAAAAGCAGCTTCTGTCATCCCGTTCCCAAAGGGAATACGGTTCAGCGCTGTATTTCTTCTGAACCATGTCAGCTGCCGTTTTGCATATCTGCGTGAATTTTGCTTGATTGCATCAACAGCCGCGCTTTGGCTGCAAAGACCGTCAAAGCAGTCAAACAGCTCCTTATACCCGATTCCGCCGAGTGCGGTCAGGGAGCGGGGCAGATGTTTATTATATATTTTTTTCGCCTCGTCAAGAAGTCCTTTTTCCATCATAATATCTACGCGCTTGTTTATCCGTTCGTAAAGCAGCTGACGTTCCACGTCGATAAAAAGCCAAAGCGGATGATATCTGCTTTCCCTTCCGGCTGCACGAAGCTTATATTCGGAAAATTTTTCGCCTGTAATTTCAATATGCTCGAGTGCGCGCATTACCCTTTTAACATTGTTATGATGTATTGCGGCGGCAGCCGCCGGGTCAAGTGAGGCAAGGCGGCGGTGGAGAGCCTCCGAACCTTTTTTTTCTGCATATTCCAAAAGTCTAAGCCTGACTTCATCACAGCTTGTACTCTTTGAAAAATCAAGATCGTTTACAAGGGAATCAATATAAAGCCCGGTACCTCCCGCAATAATGGGGATATGTCCTCTTTGAACAATTTCTGCTGCCGCTGTATGAGCTCCGCTGCAGTAATCACTTACGCTGTAGTTTTGAGTTATGTCAGCAACATCAATCATATGATGTGCAATGCCCTGCATTTCCTCTTTGGCAGGCTTCGCGGTGCCGATATCCATTTCTTTGTATACCTGCATACTGTCTGCTGAAATAACCTCACCGCCGAAGTGTTTTGCGGCGGCTATGGCAAGATCTGTTTTTCCGGAAGCTGTAGGACCACAGATGACTATAACGGGTATTTTCATGGCTTGCAAAGCCACCTTCCGCTTATTCCGCAGGGAAGAGGAAGCCCTGACGCTTTCATGGGCAGCCCGATTTCATCAGCTGCACAACTGCCGCCGAAGCGCTTTACGAGGGTAAGCTTAAGCACATTATCAAGTATGCATGCTGAAAGCCCCGTTGTATATGAATTAATAAGAAAGAAAAGCGGATTTTCTGACAATATATCCATGCAGTCGCATATCAGAGGATAAAGCTCATTTTCTATTTTCCACACCTCGCCGCCGGGGCCGCGCCCGTAAGACGGAGGGTCCATTATTACAGCGTCATACTTATTACCGCGGCGCATTTCGCGTTTAACAAATTTTTTAACATCATCTACTATATATCTTATATATTTATCAGCAAGACCGGAGGAAGCAACATTTTCCTTTGCCCAGCTGACCATACCCTTTGATGCGTCAACATGCACTACGTCAGCTCCCGCACTCAGAGCCGCCGCGCTGGCACCTCCGGTGTATGCAAAAAGATTGAGAACTTTTATTTTTCTGCCGGAGCTTTTTATAAGCTCCGAAAACCAGTCCCAGTTTACCGCCTGCTCAGGGAAAAGCCCGGTGTGCTTGAAGCCCATTGGCTTTATGTTGAAGGTCAGACTTTTGTAGTGTATTTGCCAGTGCTCCGGCAGCTTTTTATTGAAATATTCCCAGCTTCCGCCGCCGCTGCTTGAACGGTGATAAGACGCGTCTGTTTTATTCCACAAGTTTTTTTCGGATTTTAAGCTCCAGACCGCTTGCGGGTCCGGGCGGCGTAGGAGATAATCACCCCAGTATTCAAGCTTTTCTCCTGAAGCGCTGTCGATTAGCGCATAATCTGTCCATTGGTCTGCTAACCACATAAATATTATATCCTTTCAGTTTTTTGAGTAAGGGGGTGTTGTATTCAGCACAGACCGTCCATAGGCAGAAAGTCTGTATCATAGCCCCCGAGGGCTGCTGATAACGCAGCAGCTCAGGTTATTTTTCTTCTTCTTTTCCGTAGCTTCCGTCAAGTATGCCATTGTCAAGATAGTCAAGTATCATCATTTTAATCGCTGCGCACACAGGTACGCCAAGAATCATTCCGGCAACTCCGAAAATGTCTCCGAATATCAGTACGGAAAGGAGTACGAGCAGCGGACTGATGCCCGTTGATGAGCTAAGTATACGCGGCTGCAGCAAATTCCCGTCAAGCTGACCGAGAACAAGCTGAAATATCAGCACCCAGACCGCCTTAAGAGGACCTAAGGAGATAAGGCTGATTATGCATAGGACAACAGAGGATATAATTGCTCCGAAAAACGGTATCATGTTTCCTATCGCAACAAGAACTCCGAGTAAAACGGCATAAGGAACCTTGAAAAGAGACAGGGCAATTGCTGAAACAGTACCGACTGCAATCGCATCTATAACCATGCCGGACATATACGAATAAAAAACGTCAATAATCCGCCTGCCGTATAAAACCGCAACATCAATAAAACCGCCTTTGAAAAACTTGTTTTTTATAAGCCTTGCAAATGAAAAAATCTGATCCTTTTCGAGGTTTATATAAATGGAAATTACTATTGACATAAACACCGTTAAAAAGGAGTTTGCAACACTTCCGATAATCCCGAACCAACGGTTGACATTTTCCATGCTTATAAACTTTAAAAAATGCTGCCCGATGGATTCGACAGATGCATATCTTGACAGAAATTCATTCTCTGAAATGAATTTATTAACCATGTCATAGTACTGCGGAATGTTAGCAACCAGCTCCTGAGCATTGCGGTACAGCCGCGGCGATATGAAAACCATCGCAAAAGCAATAACGGCAAAAAATATCAGGTAAACAGACAGTACCCCGAGAACGCGGGCGTGTCTTTTCAGAAACGGTCGTCCGGTGCCTGCAAGCTTTTGTTCAATTTTTCCCGATGGTCTGCTCGTGAAAAAAGCAATTACAATTCCTGCTGTAAAGGGCAGAAATAAATGAGCTGCCGCCGATAATGATGCAAGTACGCCGCGATAATTGTCAATAAGCTTGTAGCAGATTATAAGAATTATCCCGCATAGCACAATTTTAACCCATTTGCTTTCAATGTTTTTCATAGCATCTCCGCCTGTCCCAGAAATTTCTTAATAGTATTATAATACAAAAACCTCAATATGTCAATATTTTATACGATTTCCGCGCAATAAATTCTGATTTTGCAAGCCAAAAGCTGCCGGTATGAAAAAAACAAGCCTGTGCAATAAATGTGCACAAGCCTGTTAATATTTTTTTATCAGCCTTTCATACATTCCTCAACGGCCACCGCTACCGCTACGGTCGCTCCGACCATGGGGTTATTGCCCATACCGATAAGTCCCATCATTTCAACGTGGGCAGGAACAGAAGAAGATCCTGCAAACTGAGCGTCAGAATGCATTCTTCCCATTGTATCTGTCATGCCGTAGGAAGCAGGACCTGCAGCCATGTTGTCGGGGTGAAGTGTACGGCCTGTACCGCCGCCGGATGCAACAGAGAAGTACTTCTTGCCCTGTTCGATGCATTCCTTTTTGTATGTGCCGGCAACGGGGTGCTGGAATCTTGTGGGGTTGGTTGAGTTACCGGTAATTGAAACATCAACGCCCTCAAGGTGCATTATTGCAACGCCCTCACGTACATCATCAGCGCCGTAGCAGCGAACCTTTGAACGCTCACCGTCTGAATATTTGATTTCTTCAATTATTGAAACCTTGCCTGTGTAGTAATCAAACTTTGTCTTAACATATGTAAAGCCGTTGATTCTTGAGATAATCTGAGCGGCATCCTTACCGAGACCGTTAAGAATTACGCGGAGGTCTTCCTTTCTTGCCTTGTTGGCGCTTCTTGCAAGACCGATAGCACCCTCTGCGGCTGCAAAGGATTCATGACCTGCCAGGAAAGCAAAGCACTTCGTTTCCTCGCGGAGAAG
The DNA here is from genome assembly GCA_017935675.1 of Clostridia bacterium. Classification (GTDB taxonomy): domain Bacteria; phylum Bacillota; class Clostridia; order UBA1381; family UBA1381; genus RGIG9115. Next base: position 87,969 of record JAGBHE010000080.1, read on the forward strand.
TCTTGCTCCCAGGTTTCCGTGTCCGATACCAACCTTTCTGTCATCGGCAACTGAACCGGGAATGCAGAAGGACTGAAGTCCGAGACCGATTTTTTCTGCTGCGTCTGCTGCATTTACACAGCCGTCCTTAATAGCGATGGCTGCTCCGGTGATGTAAGCCCAACAAGCGTTTTCAAAGCAGATGGGCTGAATGCTTTTAACAAGATTATATACGTCAATACCCTTATCATCACAGATTTTCTTAGCTTCTTCAATTGAGCCTATACCATGCTTTGCAAGTTCTGCGTTGATCTGGTCTATTCTTCTTTCATAACTTTCAAATAAAGCCATTATTTTGTCCTCCTTTTCAGATTATTCATGTCTCGGGTCAAGAAGCCGTACAGCATCGTCAACACGTCCGTACTGTCCGCTTGCCTTTGCAAGAGCTTCGTTTGCATCCATGCCGTTTGCAATCATTTCCATCATTTTTCCGAGATGAACAAATTTATATCCGATAATCTGATCCTTATCGTCAACAGCTATTTTTGTAATGTAGCCTTCAGCAAGCTCTAAATATCTCGGACCCTTTGCGAGTGTTGCATATGTAGTACCAACCTGGCTTCTGAGTCCCTTACCGAGGTCCTCAAGACCTGCGCCTATAGGCAGTCCGTCCTCTGAGAAGGCTGTCTGAGTTCTTCCGTATACAATCTGGAGGAAAAGCTCTCTCATTGCAGTGTTGATTGCGTCACATACAAGGTCAGTATTTAAGGCTTCGAGAATTGTTTTCCCGATAAGTATTTCGGATGCCATGGCTGCCGAATGGGTCATTCCCGAACATCCGATTGTCTCAACGAGAGCCTCTTGAATGATACCTTCTTTAACGTTCAGCGTAAGCTTGCATGTACCCTGCTGAGGTGCACACCAGCCTATGCCGTGGGTAAGTCCGGAAATATCTTTAATTTCCTTTGCACTGGTCCACTGTCCTTCCTGGGGGATAGGCGCGGGACCATGATATGCGCCCTTCGCAAGAGGACACATGTGTTCAACTTCACTTGAATATTTCATTTGCTGTTGCTCCTTTCGTGTCAATAGGCCATAAGCCTCTTTTTAAATTATATCACATATTTTTCATTTTGCAACAAAAAAACAACAAAATAGTCATTTGAAACAAAAAAAACTGCGTTTGTACAAAATCCGCTTTGCATAATGTGAATTTAACATGTATAAATGAGTATGTACTCTGATTAATTTGCACAGTTTTTATGGCAAAA
>JAGBHE010000081.1 GCA_017935675.1 Clostridia bacterium
AAGCTCACGAAGCGAGGATTAGTGAGCTGTATCGACTACTATAATAGTCGAAGGCATATTTTGAAATTGAATTGAACCGCCGTATGCCGAACGGCACGTACGGTGGTGTGAGAGGGCGGAGAAAATCCGCCCTACTCGATTGAATAATTCAAATGTTGCCAAAGTGTTGCCATTTTTAATATCATGCTTTCAAAAATGGCTTACCTATGCAGTTTATAATGCTCAAAGCGTTACTCCCATTCAATAGTAGCCGGCGGCTTACTTGTTATATCGTACACAAGTCTATTGACATGTTTAACTTCATTTACTATTCTGTTTGAGACCTTTTCGAGGACATCGTAGGGGATACGTGCCCAATCGGCGGCCATGAAGTCTGTGGTGGTAACAGCGCGCAGTGCCAATGTGTAGTCATAGGTTCTGCCGTCACCCATAACTCCGACGCTTTTCATGTCGGTAATAACCGCGAAATACTGGTTAATACTCCTGTCGAGACCGGCAGCGGCTATTTCTTCACGGAAAATGGCATCTGCTTCTCTGAGTATTTCAAGCTTCGGTTCTGTAATTTCGCCTATAACTCTGACTGCGAGACCGGGGCCGGGGAAGGGCTGACGCCAAACGAGGAATTCGGGTATACCAAGCTCAATTCCGAGCTTTCGCACCTCGTCCTTGAAAAGATCACGAAGAGGTTCGATTATTTCCTCAAAATCAACTGCATCAGGCAGACCTCCGACGTTATGATGGCTCTTTATAAGGTCGGCATTGCCGGCACCGCTTTCAATGACATCAGGATAAATGGTACCCTGCACGAGAAAATCAACCTTTCCGATTTTTTTTGCTTCGGCTTCAAAAACGCGGATAAATTCTTCGCCTATGATTTTTCTCTTTTTCTCGGGGCTTGTTTCACCGGCTAAGCAAGAAAGGAATCGCTGCTGTGCATTTACACGAATCAGCTTCATGGAAAACTGCTCCTTAAATACGCGTTCAACATCGTCGCCTTCATTTTTGCGTAGAAGCCCGTTGTCAACGAATATGCAAGTCAGGTTATCACCCACAGCCTTATGTAATAAAACTGCTGCAACCGAGCTGTCGACTCCGCCTGAAAGTGCGCATAGAACCTTTTTATCCCCGATTTTCTCTTTTAGCTCTGCTACAGAGCGTTTTGCAAAATCACTCATCTGCCAGTCTCCGCAGCAGCCGCAGATTTTATAAAGGAAATTATGAAGCATTTTAGTTCCTTCAGGTGTATGATTTACCTCCGGATGGAACTGTACACCGTACAGCATCTTTTCGGGATTTTCATATGCGGCAGCAGGGCATGAGGCAGTTGTTGCGGAAATTCTGAAACCCTCCGGAAGCTTTTCGATATAGTCTGTATGGCTCATCCAGCATATAGTATTTTCGTCAATGCCGTCAAATAACACACTGCCCATTATGTGCATTTCCGCTTTGCCGTATTCACGTTTGTCGGCTGCTGTCACAGTTCCGCCGAGGGTATAAGCCATATATTGGCTTCCATAGCATATTCCGAGAACAGGCACGCCAAGCTCAAACACTTCATTATCGCATTTTGGCGAGCCTTCTTCGTAAACGCTGCTCGGACCGCCGGTAAAAATAATCCCGACGGGCTTCATTGATTTGATTCTGCTTATATCCGTATTATACGGAAGCACTTCGCAATAGACGTTGCATTCCCGAACGCGGCGAGCTATAAGCTGATTGTACTGTCCGCCGAAGTCAAGAACAATTACAGTTTCGTTTTTCATTCTTTTTAATCCTCCATAATGCTGAATAATCCTACTTATGCGGAAAGCACCGATCGGGGAATCGGTGCCTTCCGTGGTGGTGGTATATATGATAAAAGGGTATATAATAGCGCATAAGCAACGCCACACGCTATAAGGAAATTATATCATACAGCGAAAAAAAATGCAAGTGATTTTTATATAATTTTTTTTAATATACAAATGATTTTTTTTGAAAAGGAATTGTTTGTTGAATATATCTAAATTTGAACTAAAAATTCTATATGTTTTTTCTATGAAAAAACTGCGGTTTTTATATCTTTACCGCAGCTTTTTCGGAACTTTTGAGTTATTTTGTAATATCGTCAACCACATCTTTAGCAGTATCGGCAGTGTCGTTAACGCCTTTTTCAACGCCGTTTACGACATCGTTGGCAACATCACCTGTTTTTTCTCCGACAGATTCATTATTATCAGCGGACGATGTTGCCGTTGGCGAGCCTGACGGCTGCTCAGTGCTTGTTACATCCCCGTTTTTGTTATTATTGGTATTGCCGCATGAGGAAAGAACAAGTGAAAGAACAGCGGTTGAAATTAATAATTTTATCAGCTTCATATAATTAACCTCCATTTTTAACTTAAGTTCTGTACTATTATGCCCGCAAAAAAAAAATTTATTATTTTTTTTGATTTTTTGCAACCTTTTTCGTATTTCAATTGTATTATATATGAAACACGAAAAACTGCATAGCATTATGCATTATTTTCGGTTATCACTACATAATAAAGAAAGGTAGAAAAACATGAATAAGAAATTAATAACATTATTTATTGCGGGAGCGATGCTTCTGCCAATCGGCGGTGCATTGGCAAACGAGACCCCGGGAGATAATGAAAACACGCCTGCGGTAATACAGCAGGAGACACATTCGGCATTTGTTACATTCACCGGAAAAATAACTGCCGTTGAAGAGGATATGTATAAAGCGGAGACTGAGGACGGGGAAGAGTTCCTCATCAATAAAAACTATCTCCAGCTTTCTATAACAAATGAAGGGGATATGACTGAAATCGCTGCTGGGGATCAGGTGACAATATATGTCAGAGAAAATACACCGACGGTGCTTTCGCTGCCGGCGCAGTATTCTCCGACGGTAATTGTAAAAAATACGGAAGCAGTTTCTGCGGTTGATGTTGATAAATACATAAAAAGCGGAGAAAATGATTTTGGAGATTATGTAAATCAGGCTGAATCACTGGCAATACATGTTAATGACGACACTCCTGTAATTAAATTAACAAAAGAGACGTTTGACGGAAATCTTGACGGATATGATCTTATTGTTGTATATGAAATGACAACTCGGAGCTTACCTGCACAGACTACTCCGACACGGATTATAGTGCTTAATAAGGATGCTGAGGACATTCCCGATGTTTCTGATGAGACTGAGGAATCAATTGACTTGTCAAAGGTGACCAAAATAGTTGCCGGTGATGCGGAAATTCCTTATGAAACCGTTGCCGGTGCGGAAAACATGATTCCGCTTCGTGCAGTTGCGGAAGGACTCGGATTTGACGTTCAATGGAATGATGCGCTTAAGTCGATTACACTTAACGGGCCTTATTCGCTCAGAATAGGGGAGGATTCGTACATAAAGGGAAGAATGGCTCCCATAACACTCGGTCAGGCCCCGGTTTGCGTACCTGTGAACGGAACAGGCGTTACATATGTTCCGGCAGCATTTTTTACAGAGGTTCTTGAGGCTGAGGCAGTGTATGCCGACGGCGTTCTGACATATGAGATGTCATACTGATTTTACCCACCCAACTAACATTTCTATAAATTTTCTGAGGCTATCCTTAGCAACAGAGAAAGCAGCAGGGACTGTATCGGTGTACCATGAGCACCGGCAGTCCCTGTTGCTTTAAATTAAAATATTCAGAGGCTTGACATTTTGATATTTATATGCTACACTAATATTTAAGGGTAATAAGGAATTGAGGAGCTGAAACAAGTGGGAAATTACCAGAAAATGCTTGAAGAAATAATTAAAGAAAATACTGAACGCCCCACTCTTGCACTTCATAGCTGCTGTGCGCCGTGCAGCAGCTATGTTCTTGAATATCTTATGGAGCATTTTGAAATAACATTGTTTTTTTCAAATTCCAATATATATCCTCAGAGTGAATATTCTCACCGCCTTGACGAACAGCTGCGGTTATGTGGAATACTCGGTATAAAGGCAGTGGAATGTTCCTATAATCCCGAAGCATTTTATGAAAATGTGAAGGGGTTTGAGGGTGAGCCGGAGGGCGGAGCAAGGTGTACAAAATGCTTTGAAATGAGGCTTGAGCTAACTGCATGTGAGGCTGAAAAAGAAGGTATAACTTTTCTCGGGACAACTTTGACGGTCAGCCCTCACAAAAACGCACCGCTTATCAATGAAATTGGCAAGACTGCTGCACTCCGGCATAATCTGCTGTGGCTTCCGTCCGATTTCAAAAAAAAAGATGGTTATCTTAAATCAATACAATTGTCACATAAATATAATCTGTACCGTCAAAATTACTGCGGATGCAAGTTTTCAATGAACCGGGGCTGAATCAGGCTTTGATTTATTGCTCGTGATCGGCACGAAGCTCGGAATAAAGCTTTTTAAGGCATCTTTTTTCGATTCTGCTCACATAGCTTCGGCTGATCCCGAGCTTTGCGGCAATTTCCTTCTGAGTTTTTTTCTGCGTTCCTCCGAGACCGTATCGCTCACAGAGTATAAGCATTTCGTTTTGCGTTAAAACCTTCTTCATTGCTTTCTGAAGTTTTTTTGTTTCAAGCTTAGTCCATATTTCATCAACAATATCTCCTCCGTCTGACGGAAGAACATCGGAAAGAGTAAGAGAATTTCCCTCTTTGTCTATGCCTATTGTTTCGTCAATAGAAACGTCACCCTGACGTTTTTTATTGCTTCGAAGAGTCATGAGAAGTTCATTTTCTATACATCTTGAAATGTATGGGGAAAGCCTGCAATTCTTTGTGAAATCAAACGTATCTATACCCTTTATAAGTCCCACTGTACCGATTGAGATAAAATCATCAATATTGCTGTCGTCGCTGTATTTTTTTGCTATGTGAGCCACAAGGCGCAAATTGCGTTCGATAAGAATTTTTCTGGCGTCCCTGTCACCGTTTTTCCATAGTTCAACATACATTTGCTCTTCTTCAGCCGATAAAGCCGGAGGAAAAGCGTTATTTCCGCAGAGATATCCTGCGAAAAAAAGCAGGTCAAGAAACCATTTTGAAATAAGCTCAAATATAAACATAAGCGTCACTCTCCGCATAAAGCAATACTACATCATATGAAAGCGAAGCCTGTTTAATTCGGTTTTTGTAATTACATCTTGTCTCTTTTCGCACGTTCACTCAGTTTTGTTTTCTGACAAGCTTATATTCATCACCGTCACGGTAATAAGGACAGCGTTTAACGGTTCCGCTGATGAAGGAATACATTTCATCCTCATCAAGATTTACGGTGCAAAAGTAAAAATCTTCTTCATTATCATAAGTATAATAGGCACAGGTTTCACACATTGACATTTTATTTAACCTCACTTGTTTTAATTTTTCTGTAAACCGTAGGCGTACATCCGCAGATTTTACAAAAGCTTCTGTTAAAATATGATATGGAGGAGTAGCCTGACTCATATGCAGCTTCAAGAACAGTCATGTCCGTTTTAACAAGAAGTGACCGGGCATTGTATATTCTTACGAAATTAATGTATTCAAAAATATTTCTGCCCGTTATCCCTTTGAATATTCTGGAAAGGTAATCGGGATTAAGATGGATAATCCCGCCAAGCTCTTCAAGCGTTATCCGTCGTTTATAGTTTTCATCAATATAAAGCAAGACCGGCATCAGCCGCACAAGCTTGTTTTTGCTGATTCGAGAAAAATAATCCTCGATAATTCCGTTTCTGTAGAGCAGCGCTACAATTCTGTAAATATCGCTTCGGATAAATATTTCGTTTGCAGTCTTGTTTTCGCTAAATTCTGTTTTTATATTCATTATGAGACTTTTTATCTCATCGGTAAGCCTGCCGCTTTTTTTAAAAACATAGCACGGATATTTGTTTTCATTCAGGAATGCGGACAGATGGCTGATTCTCGTTTCGGCATCGGACAAAAATCTTTCTATATCTATCTGAACAAGTGTTGAAATTGTATCCGGGTCAATCGTAGTACTGTGCGGCACATTTCTGTTAATCATTATTGTTTCGCCGGGGAGTACATCATAGTCTTTTCCATCGGCGTGACAGATAAATTTTCCGCCGAGAACAGTTATAAATTCCGACTCCTCATGCAGATGCAGCGGAAATCCGTCTTTACCTGAGGTTTTTCCGCTTGAAATATGTATATCGGAAATGTTAGGTGTTATTTGCTGTACAAACATAGCTTTTTCTCCATATGTCAATATAGTGCAAGCATAAGTCAAAATTACGGTAGAAATAATTTAAAAAAAATGCTTAAATACAAAGTATAAAAGTATTATAACACACACACACTTTTAAATCAATATTTTTCTGAAAGGTTGTGAAAAAAATGTATGATATGAAGGTTGGTTTACAGCTTTATTCCATAAGAGACGATATGGAAAAAGACATGGATGCGGCTCTGGCGGCTGTTAAGGAAATGGGCTATGACTATGTTGAGTTTGCAGGCTATTTCGGTAAAACTGCCGAAGAGGTTGCCGCACTTCTCAAAAAACATGATCTTAAGTGCATAAGCGTACATCAGACATATGACCTGTTTGTAAAAGAGGGTCAGGCTGCTGTTGATTATCTCAAAACGATCGGTGCTCAGTACAGTGCAATTCCTTGGATGGGACTGGAATTTCATAAGGGAGCAGAAGACCATGACAAGGCGGTTGAGGATATAAAGAAGGTTGCTGAGCTTCTTAAGAAAAACGGAATTCAGCTTCTTTATCATAACCATGATTTTGAATTCAATAAGTATGAGGATAAATATCTTCTTGAATGGCTTTTGGAAGACATCGGTTCCGAGCTTATGATGCCTGAGCTTGATACCTGCTGGGTACACTATGCGGGAGTTGAGCCTGCCGGATATGTAAGAAAATTCGCAGGACGTGTTCCGGTGCTCCATCTTAAGGACTTTGTATGTGAAAAGCTTGGCGGCGGTCCTGTTTATGCTCTTATTTCATCTGACGGAACTGAGGGTAAAAAGGCAAGCAGAGAGGATACAGGCTTTGATTTCAGACCCTGCGGTGACGGGATCCAGGATTTCAAGGCTATACTTGATGCAGCTGCCGATGCAGGTACCGAATACTTAATTGTTGAACAGGATGCGTGCAATACAGCAACGCCTCTTGAATCAGCTAAGAAAAGCAGAGAGTATCTCAAGTCGCTGGGAGTTTAATAATTACATGACAGACATGTATGCTGCCGCCTATTATGGCGGCAGTTTTTTTGTAAAAATCATACCAATAAAATCTTTAAAATGGTGTTATCTTTTATCAAATATAACGTTTGTCGGCTTTGCCCGGCAAAAAAATAATAAATTTTGTAAAATTACTTGAAAAATAATTCAAAATGGAGTATAATGTAGTAATAGGATTTGGAATTATGCACTTTTGCCGGCATGCAGGGTGCTGAAAATTTTTGCTGCGGAGGGTTAATTACTTTGGAACAGAGAAAAATTGACAGGATAAATGAGCTTGCGCGCCTGTCGCGGAGCCGTTCTCTTACAGATGCCGAAAAGGCGGAGCAGACATCTCTGCGCCGCGAGTACCTTGAAGCGGTCAGAAATAATTTCAAAAGTACGCTGGAAAGTATAAAATTTACCGAAAGGAATGATAAATCATGCTGATATTTCCCGAAAACTATTGTTCTCCTCTGGATTTAAGAAAAACTCAGGAGGCAATTAAATTTGTAAAAGACACATTTCAGACACATCTTGCAAAAGCACTTAATCTGCATAGGGTTTCGGCACCGCTTTTTGTAAGACCCGAAACAGGGCTGAATGACAATCTGAACGGTGTTGAGCGCCCTGTTTCCTTTGATGCACCTCCTGTCGGAGGCGGAACCCTTGAAATCGTACATTCACTTGCCAAATGGAAGAGAATGACACTCGGCAGATACAAGTTCTCGGCAGGTGAAGGGCTTTATACCGATATGAATGCTATTCGCAGAGATGAGGATGTTCTTGATAACCTTCATTCGATGTATGTTGACCAGTGGGATTGGGAGAAAATTATAACAAAGGAACAGCGAAATACGGAAACACTTACGGAAACCGTCAAGAAAATATATGCTGCCATCCGCGAAACAGCCTCGGCGGTTTCGGAGAAGTATCCGGAGGTCGGATGCGAGCTGCCGGAGGAAATAACCTTTATAACAAGCGAGGAGCTTCTCAGAATGTATCCGGGACTTAGTCCGAAGGAGCGCGAAAATAAGCTTCTTCGTGAAAAAAAGGCTGTTTTCCTCATGCAAATCGGAAAGGTTCTTTCAAACGGTGAAAAGCATGACGGCAGAGCGCCGGATTATGATGATTGGGAGCTTAACGGAGATATTCTTGTATATTACCCGCTGCTTGATATTTCCTTTGAAATTTCGAGCATGGGAATAAGAGTGGATGAAGATACACTGCGCGCTCAGTGCATCAGTGCCGGCGCCGAGGATCGCCTTGAGATGGATTTTCATAAGGCAATACTTGAAAAGAAGCTTCCATATACAATCGGCGGCGGAATCGGACAGTCAAGGCTTTGCATGCTGCTTCTCGGAAAGGCTCATATTGGTGAGGTTCAGTCCTCCGTATGGGGTGATGATATGCTTGCCAAGTGCGCTGAAAAAAACATAGAACTTATTTGAGAAATAAAAAATACGGGATATTAATCCATTCAGGAGGAAAGCTTATTAAGATGAAAACGGTAATAAAAAATGTCTACCGCGATACTGATACTTATGCGGAAAAGGAAATTTGTTTGTCAGGATGGGTGCGCACTATACGTGCATCAAAAAATTTCGGATTTATAGAGCTTAACGACGGCAGTTTTTTTAAAAACCTTCAGATTGTTATGGAGGAGTCTGAGCTTGAGAATTATCAGGAGATATCCAAGCTGAATGTCGGCGCTTCCGTAACCGTAACGGGAAAGCTTGTACTTACCCCTGAGGCAAAGCAGCCTTTTGAGGTAAAGGCTGCCGAAATAGTAATTGAAGGCACCTCAACTCCGGATTATCCTCTTCAGAAAAAACGGCACAGTTTTGAATATCTCAGAACAATCGCACATCTGCGGCCGCGTACAAATACATTTTCAGCCGTTTTCAGAGTGCGCTCACTTATTGCGTTCGCAATACATGAGTTTTTTAACAGCCGCGGCTTTGTTTACGTACACACTCCGCTTATTACAGGCAGTGATTGTGAAGGCGCGGGAGAAATGTTCAGAGTAACAACACTTGATATGGAGAATCTTCCGAAGGATGCTCAGGGTAAAATTGATTATTCAAAGGATTTCTTCGGGAAAAGCACAAACCTTACTGTAAGCGGACAGCTTAATGTTGAGACCTTTTGCATGGCGTTCAGAAATGTGTACACCTTCGGCCCGACCTTCCGTGCCGAAAATTCAAATACCACCCGTCATGCTGCTGAATTCTGGATGATTGAGCCGGAAATGGCATTTGCCGAGCTTGCGGATGATATGGAGCTTGCAGAGGATATGCTCAAGTATATCATAACATATTGTCTTGACAATGCACCGGAGGAAATGGAGTTTTTCAACAGCTTTGTTGACAAAGGTCTTCTGGAGCGTCTGGATAATGTAGTAAGCAATAAATTTGCACACGTGACGTATACAGAGGCAGTGAAAATTCTTTCCGAAAGCAATGAAGCTTTTGACTATCCTGTGGAATGGGGAGCTGACCTTCAGACGGAGCATGAGCGTTATCTGACAGAGCATGTTTTCAAGCGCCCTGTTTTTGTTACGGACTATCCGAAGGAAATTAAAGCTTTTTATATGAAGCAGAATCTTGACGGAAAGACTGTTGCGGCAATGGATCTCCTTGTGCCGGGAGTCGGAGAAATAATCGGAGGAAGCCAGCGCGAAGAAAACTACGATGTGCTTATGGACAGAATTAATGAGCTTGGTCTTAATCCTGATGATTATTCATGGTATATGGATATGAGAAAATACGGAACTAATAAGCATTCGGGCTTTGGTCTCGGCTTTGAGAGAGCTGTTATGTATATCACCGGAATGAGTAATATACGTGACGTTCTGCCTTTCCCGAGAACTGTCGGAACTGCCGATTTTTAAGTTTTTTGAGGGCGGTTTTGAAAATCGCCCTTTTTTCTGTTATATATATTATGTGTTTGAAAGGAAGGTAGATTTATGAGTATATTACTTACAGTTGTGATTGTCCTGGCTGCAATATGGCTTTCATTTAGGTTAAATATATTTCTCGGTATTATAGTATCCGTCGGCGCTATTGCGGTAGGGTACTATTCAAATTACGCCAATTTGATGGCCGGACGTGCAAATGCAGAATTCAATAAGAAAAATTATGATAAAGCAATGTCATATTATGAAAAGGCATATAAGTCAAAGGGAAGAAAGTTTACTGTTGATATTTCATATGCCCAAGCGCTTTTGCGCACGGGCAAGCCGGAAAAGGCTCTTGAGATTATTAACAAGATACTGGAGCTGCGTGTAACCGATGAGATAAAAAAGAACGCAAAGCAGACAAGATGCATGATAAACTATAAGCTTGGCAATCTTGATGAAGCCTATGAGGAAGCGCAGGAAATGTTTGATGACGGATTCAGAACCTCAAACATGTATTGTCTTGTAGGTTTTCTGATGCTTCTGAGAAACATGCCTATTGATGAAACCCTTGAGTTCTGTGAAAAAGCATACGATTACGACAGTGACAACAGGGATAATGTTGATAATCTTATTGTATGCTATTTGAGGAAAAAAGAATATAAAAAGGCATATGAGCTTGCGAAAGAACTTACAGAAGCATTCCCTGAGTTTGTCGAGGGCTGGTATCACGGTGCAATAGCGCTGAAAAATCTCGGCGATATTGATAAAGCTCTTGAATATGCGTCAAAGATTAAGGATTGCACAAGAACATATATGACAACCGTTTCACAGGAGCAGGTTAACAGCCTGCTAATTGAGCTGCAGAAAAATTAAAAGCGAATTAATTCGGAAGGGAGTGCATGACGTGAATCCGCTGGCCGACAGAATCAGGCCGAAAACTTTAGACGAGGTGTTTGGGCAGGAGCATTTGCTCGGGAAAGGCAAGCTTCTGCGAAAAATAATAGAAAAAAATGAAGTTCCGAATATGATTTTTTACGGTCCCTCCGGAGTCGGAAAAACTACGGTAGCAAACATTATTGCAGGGCGCACCGGAAAGCAGATTTATCGGCTTAATGCGACTACCGCGTCCGTAAGCGATATAAGGGATATAGTGAAATCTCTTGACAGTTTTATGACTATGAACGGAGTTTTGCTGTATCTTGATGAAATACAGCATTTTAATAAAAAGCAGCAGCAGTCACTTCTGGAATTCATGGAAAACGGAAAAATAACGCTGATTGCCAGTACAACTGAAAATCCGTACTTTTATATTTATAATGCGGTTCTTTCAAGAAGCGTTGTATTTGAATTCAAAGCACTCGGTACGGAGGATATTTTATGCGCTGTAAGGCGCGGCGTTGAGATTCTGCGCACCGGCGGGTATGATGGCTTGGTGGCTGAGGAAGATGCTCTTCGTCATATTGCCGTGTCAGCCGGAGGCGATGTCAGAAAAGCCCTTAATTCTCTTGAAATTTCAGTGCTTGCGGCTTCACCGGATGCAGACGGGAAAATGCTTCTTGATATTGAAACAGCCGAACAGGCAACTCAGAAAAAATCCATGCGTTTTGACAGGGACGGTGACAGCCATTACGATATATTAAGTGCCTTTCAAAAATCAATGCGCGGTTCTGACCCTGATGCGGCAGTTCATTATCTTGCACGTCTACTTGAAGGCGGAGATATGCAAAGCGCTATAAGACGGATGCTTGTCTGCGCTGCCGAGGATGTGGGGCTTGCATATCCGACAGCGCTTACTGTAGCAAAAGCGGCTGCAGATACAGCCTTGCTTCTCGGAATGCCGGAGGCAAGAATTCCGCTTGCCGAAGCAGTTATTCTTATTGCAACAGCACCGAAGTCAAATTCGGCTATTACGGCGATTGATTCGGCGATGAACGATTTGTCTCAGCTTGACACCGGAGAAATTCCTTCTTCAATCAAGGACGCCCATTACAGCGGAGCCGCGAGGCTTGGCAGAGGAGAAACGTATAAGTTTCCTCATGCTTATCCGAAGCATTATGTCAAGCAGCAGTATCTGCCGGATAATATTAAAAACAGAAAATACTACGAATTCGGTGATAACAAGACCGAAAAAGCCGCCGAAGGATATTGGGCGGCAATTCGTGAAAAATCGGAATAGACGCCGCGTTGCGGCACTGTGTTGGAGGTAAAAATGCAGAATTCAGAAATAATGACTTTGCCTGTGACCGTTCTGAGGGGAATGGTCGCATTTCCGCATAATAAAGTAACATTTGACGCAGGCAGAGATGTAACAATAAATGCAGTTGAAGCAGCAATGGGAAAAGATAAAATGATTTTTCTTTCGCCGCAGATTAATCCTGAGATTAATGAAATTTCAAAGGATTCCTGCAGTGAAACAGGCGTTATCGGAAAGATAATCCAGATTATGAGGCTGCCGGGAGGAATAACAAGAGTAATCGCATCAGGCTATACAAGGGCGAGAATTATTAATTCAAGAATGGAAAAATACATTGAGGCTGATATAGCGGCGATGCCCGATTTTGTTTCTGACGCAAGAATGCACGGGGCTCTTGTAAGGGAGCTTAAGCAAAGGTATCAGGACTTTTTTTCGATAAACAACAGAATGACATCTGAAAGATTCCTCAGAATTCTTGCAATTGATGACGGCTCTGTTTTATCAGATACTATTGCTCATCAGGTTGAATTTCCGCTTGAAGTAAAGCAAAGACTTCTTGAAGCTTCTGACGTAAATGAGCGTATGGAGCTTTTGATTAAGTGTCTTGCTAATGAAACAGATCTTTTGAATCTTAGGCTCAAGATTGAAAAAGAGGTTAAGAAGCATATTGATAAAAATCAGCGCGAATATTATCTTCGTGAGCAGCTGAAGGTTATAGAAAATGAGCTTGGAGATAAGGATGGAAGCAATGCCGAAATGGCGGAGTACAGAAAAAAAATCAGTGCTCTCGGTCTTTCGCCGGAATATTCCGAAAAGCTTAACAAGGAGGTTGACCGTCTGAAAAAATGCGGCTTTGCAAGCGCTGAGGGCGGTGTTATACGCTCATATCTTGACACTGTAACAGAACTTCCGTGGAATAAAAAAACAAAGGAAAATCTCAGCATTGAAAATGCGAAAAAAATTCTTGACCGTGACCATTTCGGGCTTGAAAAAGTCAAGAAAAATGTGCTTTTAAATCTTGCTGTGCGCAATTTCAACGCAAGGGGAACAAATATTCTTTGTCTTGTCGGGCCTCCGGGAGTGGGAAAAACGTCAATTGTTAAGTCTATAGCCGAGGCTCTCGGAAGAAATTATGTAAGAATATCCTTGGGCGGAATACATGATGAGGCTGATATACGAGGACATAGAAAAACGTATATAGGCGCTATGAGCGGACGGATTATGAGTGCAGTTGCGCAGGCGGGATCAAAAAATGCGCTGATACTTCTTGATGAAATAGATAAGGTAGGGACAGATTACCGCGGCGACCCGTCAGCGGCGCTCCTCGAGGTTCTGGACAGTGAGCAGAATTTTGCTTTCAGGGATCATTATATTGAGCTTCCCTTTGATTTATCGGAGGTTATGTTTATAACAACCGCAAATACTCTTGACACAATTTCAAGGCCTCTTCTTGACAGAATGGATGTCATAGAGGTTACAGGATATACCCGTGAGGAAAAGCTTGTTATTGCAAAAAAATATCTTTTCCCGAAGGCTCTTGAGAAAACGGGACTGAAAGGAAAGCGTGTAACGATTGCGTCAGATGCTGTTTATGAGCTGATTGATTATTATACAAGGGAATCCGGTGTAAGAAATCTTGAAAGGCTGCTTATAAAAATTCTCAGCGAAACGGCAATGCTCTATCTGAGCGAGGGTAAAAGCACGCTTAAGATAACAAAAAAACTTGTACATGAATTTCTCGGGCGAAGACGTTATTCATTTGAAACCAAGAATTCCGGGGACGAGGTCGGACTTGCCCGCGGTCTTGCGTGGACCGCTGTCGGAGGGGAAACTCTTTCCGTTGAGGTTAATGTTATGAAAGGCACCGGAAAAATTGAGCTTACAGGAAAGCTCGGAGACGTTATGAAGGAGTCGGCAATGGCGGCAATAAGCTTTCTGCGCTCCGCTGCTGAAAGATACGGCATAGCTGACTTTTATAAAACAAAGGATATACATATTCATGTTCCGGAGGGAGCTGTTCCGAAAGACGGACCGTCTGCCGGGATAACTATGGCTTCTGCGGCTTTTTCCGCACTAACCGGGAAAAAGGTTCGCTGTGATATTGCAATGACAGGCGAAATTACCCTGCGCGGCAGAGTGCTTCCGATTGGCGGACTTAAAGAAAAAAGTCTTGCTGCCCATCGTGCCGGAATAAATAATATAGTAATTCCATATGATAACAAAAAAGACCTTGAAGATATTCCCGAAAATATACGTGCGGAAATGAAATTTATTCCCGTCAAGACAATGGACGAGGTACTTGCGGCAGTAATTGCAAAGTAAGGGAGAAAAATATGAATATTAATAATGTAAGTCTAACAATATCAGCGGTGTCAAAGCAACAGTATCCGAAAACAGACATTCCTGAATTTGCCTTTGCAGGCAGGTCAAATGTTGGGAAATCATCGCTGATTAACAAGCTTCTTAACAGGAAATCGCTTGCGAGAGTAAGCGGGACACCCGGAAAAACTATAACAATAAATTTTTATAATGTAGACGACACAATCCATCTTGTGGATTTGCCGGGCTACGGCTATGCTAAGCGCTCGAAATCAGAGATTGAAAAATGGGGCAAAATGATGGAGGACTATCTTTCATCACGACAGCAGCTTGTCCAGACGATTCTTCTTGTTGATTCAAGGCATGAACCGACTTCTGATGATATTACCATGTGTGAATGGATACGCCATTTTCATGAAAGGGTAATTGTTGTTGCAACAAAGATGGACAAACTGAAAAAGCGTGAGATTGAGCCTAATCTTGAAAGAATCTGGAATGTTCTCGGGCTTACCGATGATGATATACTTGTACCGTTCACAAATACGGATGATGAAGGAAAGTATACTGTCTGGGATATGATAGAAATGATGAGAGCGCCGGAGGACGGTGATTATTAATTATGTATAAAAAGACAGTAAAGGCACTTGAATTTGATGTCTTGCTCGAAAAGCTGGCGGATTACACCGAAAACGATAAAGTGAAGGAGCGGATTCTTGCTCTTGAGCCTGCCAAAACTCTTGAGGAAGCGAAGCTTTTGCAGCAGCAGACTACTGAGGCTGTGTCCTGCAGCCTTAAATTCGGTTCTCCGCCTGTCAGTATGAACTGCACCGACGTTTCGGCGTCGGTCAAAAGAGTTGAAATGGGAGGCGCCCTTAATTGTGAGGAGCTTTTACGCGTGTCAAGGCTTCTTTATGTTGCAAGACGCATGAAGAGCTATCTTGAGGACTTTGGCAGCAGCGCTGTTATCGGTGAAGCGTGTAATGAAATTATTACGGCAAAGCAGGTTGAGGACAGGATTAATTCATGTATTCTGCCGGATGGTGAGCTTGCAGATGACGCTTCGCCGGAGCTTGCAGCAATTCGCAGAAGAATAAATAGCCTTAACGGCAGAATTCGGGAAAACCTGAATTCAATGATACGAAGCACGCACTATAAAAAATATTTACAGGATGCTATTGTAAGCGTTAGAAATGACAGATTTGTTATTCCTGTCCGCAGTGAATATAAAAGTGAAGTTCCGGGGATTGTTCACGATACCTCATCAAGCGGTGCAACACTCTTTATTGAACCGATGAGCGTTGTTCAGTCGAATAATGAGATACGTGATTTGCGCGGGCGTGAGGAGCGCGAAGCTGAGAGAATACTTTATGAGCTTTCCCAGCTTGTCGGGGAGTGCGGTCATACTCTTTTTGTTGACTACCGCATTATCTGTGATCTTGATTTCTGGTTCTGTAAGGCTGCGTTTTCTCTTGATTACAGCGGAAATGAGCCGCAGCTGAACGACAAGGGAATAATAGAGCTTAAAAAAGCGAGGCATCCGTTTATTTCTGATGAAAAGGTTGTTGCTAACGATATTTTTCTCGGTGAGTCCTTTGATACTCTTGTTGTTACGGGACCTAACACCGGAGGTAAAACGGTTACTCTTAAAACGGTGGGACTTTTTGCGCTTATGGCGGCGTCCGGTTTGCATCTTCCTGCTTCGGACGGAAGCAAAATGGGTGTTTTTGAAAATGTTTTTGCCGATATAGGTGATGAACAAAGCATAGAACAGAGCCTTTCAACATTTTCATCACATATGGTAAATATAGTATCGATTATTGAAAACTGCACACCGTCATCACTTGTGCTTTTTGATGAACTCGGTGCCGGGACAGATCCTACCGAGGGTGCGGCTCTTGCAGTTTCTGTGCTTGAGTTTCTGAGGGGCAGAGGCGCAAAAATTTTAGCAACAACTCACTACAGCGAGCTTAAGCTTTTTGCTCTTGCAACGGACGGAGTTGAAAATGCCTCCTGTGAGTTTGATGTTGAGTCCCTGAGACCAACCTATAAATTGTTAATAGGCGTCCCCGGGAAATCAAATGCTTTTGCAATTTCAAAGCGGCTTGGGCTTGACAGCAGGGTAATTGACAGAGCCGGAGAGCTGCTCAGCGATGAAAGCATTAAATTTGAAGATGTTATAACCGATCTTGAGCAAAGCAGAATTAAAGCACGCAGTGAAAGTGAAAATGCGGCACGTCTGAAAAAAGAGCTTACGGAGCTGCGCAGGGAGCTTGAAAATGACAGGATAAAGCTAAAGGAAAATAAAAAGCGTGTTATGGATGAAGCTGCCCGTGAAGCTAAAATAATAATCATGGATGCAAAGGATGAGGCAAATAAAATAATACGCGAGCTTGAAAAAATGCGCCGCCAAAGCGCAGCGTCAGAAATGGACTCAAAGGTTCGGAAAGCGAGAGAGGAGCTTAAAAAGAAAGAGGATACAATCGACAAAAAGCTTAATTCTGCTGCAAAGCCGCGCAGAACCTATGTGGATCCGCCGAAGGACCTTAAGCCAGGAACAAACGTTAAAATAATTGATATGAATCAGGAGGCTGTTGTTTTGAAGGCTCCCGATAAAAACGGGCTTGTCAGGGTTCAGGCCGGCATAATAAAGCTTGATGTGCATGTAACCAATCTCAGAAAAACAGAGGTAAACGAAACAAAGTCTCTTGCGGACAGATATGTAAGGACTACAAGTGCTTTTGCATCAAAAACAAAAAATGTTTCGACTGAGCTCGATGTGCGCGGTCAGAATTCCGAGGAGGCAGTAGACAACGTAGGCAAATTTATTGATGACTGCTATCTTGCTTCAGTATCTCCTGTAACAATTATACACGGCAAGGGAACTGGTGTCCTCAGAAAAACAATACAGGAGTATCTGAAAAAACAAAAGCATGTCAAGAGTTTTCGTAACGGAAAATTCGGGGAAGGCGAGATGGGTGTTACGGTGGTTGAGCTTCAGCAATAATCACCAAATCCCGGTTTACCTATGATGAAAGGAGTGATGCTCAAAATGAATAACGGGTCGGATTTCGCAGGTGTTCTTAAGGATATCGGAGGGTTTCTCGCAGAGCTTCTTGCATCAGCCTTGTGGGGACTGTATATGATAATTTCATCGCTGTTTACCATACTTTCGGATTTTTTCAAAAGTATTAATCTTCCGATGCTTCCGTCAAGGTCAAAGCTTTTGCAGGATAGCATGATAAGCGGCGGATTACTTTTGATATTTCTTGTTTATATACTCGTTATGAATATATCGGCATTTAAGCTTTTCAGGGAAGATAAGAAAAAAGCCCAAGCTGCTCCTCCGAAGGCTGCAGCCGGCAGAAGAAAACGTTCTTATGACCGTATAAGCGAAAAAAAGCTTCTGTCACGATGCTTTTTCGGCGGTGCACTCGGCGGATTTATCGGAATGAAGGTTTTCCGACACAAAACTCTTAAACCGAAATTTACTATCGGAGTAACGGTTATGCTTGTTGTTCAGCTTATGATTTTCAGCTTCATAGTTGGTTTTTTTGGTTTTTGGCTCTATTTTACGTAATATTACAGAAAGGCTTGAATATGGACAAAAAAGAAAGGCTTGCAGAATATTTTCACTCAAAACATTATATTCCTTTGAAATTTGACGAGCTTGCCGTTATGCTTGATGTTCCTCAGGAGGAAAGAACAATTTTTTCGGACGTTCTTAAGGCGCTTGAAAGTGAAGGGTGTATATTTGTAACAAAAAAAGGCAGATATATGCCCTGCACCGGAGCAAACGAGCGTTTTTCCGGCGTTTTAAGATGTAATGCCTCAGGTAAATTCGGATTTCTTGTCCGGGAAAATGATGAGGATATATATATTCCTTTTTCTGCCATGGGAAATGCTCTTCACGGAGACAGGGTCCTTGTAAAGCTGACAGGAATGAGAAACGGAAAGTCAGAAGGCGCAGTTGTCAAGGTTTTGGAGCGTTCAAAGGAACCGATTGTGGGAGTTGTTTTTACAAAGCACGGCAAGCTTCTGAGGGTGAAGCCTGATGACAGAAGAATTTACGCGGAAATTTCCGTAAGACCTGCGGGGGCGGCGGGAGCAGCCGTCGGGCAGCGCGTTGCCCTCAGCGGACTTAGCTTTTCGCCTGACGGTCATGTGTTTGGCCGCATTGATGCGATTCTCGGTGAAAGCGGAGATCTTTCAAGTTATATGGAGAGCATTATTCTTGTCAATAAAATAAAAACCGAATTTGATTCGGGTACTCTTGACGAGATCGCCGGGATAAGCGATGAAATCAGCTGGGATCCTGAGGAAAGGGAGGACCTGCGCGGGCTTACCGTTTTTACCATTGACGGCGAGCTGGCGCGTGATTTTGATGATGCGGTCAGTATTGAGAGACTTGATAACGGAAATTTTTATCTTGGCGTTCATATTGCAGATGTCAGTGAATACGTCCGTGAAGGCTCTATGCTTGACCGTGAGGCTTTTGAACGTGGTACAAGCGTATATTTACCTGACAGGGTTATACCGATGCTTCCGGAAAAGCTGTCAAACGGCGTTTGTTCTCTTAATCCAAAGGTTGACCGGCTTACGCTTTCTGTCTTTATGGAAATAGATATGAGCGGAAAAATTATTTCAAATAAGCTTGCCAAAAGTGTTATCAGATCTGCGGAAAGACTTACTTATACAGATATGAACAGACTTTTTGAAAATAATGACGCCGAAATGGAAAAACGCTATGCTCATCTTTTACCTGAGCTTAAGGATATGCTTTCTCTTTCGGAAATTTTGAGAAAGAAAAGATTTGAAAGAGGGGCAATTGATTTTGATTTCCCCGAATCCGAAATTGTGACTGACGAAAACGGTGAGCCTGTTGAAATAAGGACAGCGGAGCGCGGAGCTTCAAACCGCTTGATTGAAGAGTTTATGCTTGCGGCAAATGAAACTGTAGCTGAATTTGCATATTGGTCCGAGATTCCGTTTATATACAGAGTTCATGAAGCTCCGAGCATCGAGAAGCTCTCGGCATTTCAGCTTTTTTTAAAGCCCTTTGGTTTGTACGTTAAAGGGAAAATAGACGCAGAAAACCCTGTTAAGCCAAAAGCCTTTGAGCAGATTATCGACAAGGTGCGCGGTACGGTGGTTGAAGGAATTATTTCAAGAACTATGCTGAGATCGCTTATGAAAGCGGAATACAGAGCTGAAAATGATGGACATTTCGGTCTTGCTGCCAAATATTATTGTCATTTTACATCACCTATCAGGCGGTATCCTGACCTTGTGGTGCACCGCAGTCTGAAGCGCATGCTTGACGGCAGACCGTCTCTTGATTTTTCTTTCATGCGGACTGCCGCAAAGCAGTCAAGTGAACGCGAGACATCCGCAGAATACTGCGAGCGTGACGCTGACGACCTGATGAAGGCAGCATATATGCTGAAATTTATCGGAACGGAAGCTGAAGCTGTTGTCTCGGGTGTTTCCGCATTCGGAATGTTTGCAGAGCTTGAAAATGGTATTGAGGGAATGATACGTCTTGAAAACATGACTGATGATTATTATGTATATAACGACACAGCGCAAACACTTACGGGTGAGCGAACCGGCAAACAATACAAAATCGGTGACAGCGTATCGGTTATGATTGTAAGAAGCGATTTGCTGTCACGAAAAATTGATTTTGTTTTGTCGGAGGATGTTTCTCATGATATTCTTGCCAAATTTGATGAAACACATAAGAAAAGGAGCCGCAGGAAAAAATGAATTTTGAATTTGTAGTGCCTACTTTGCTAGGACTTGAAGCATTGTGTGCAAAGGAACTTAAGATGATGGGTTACGAAACTACGGTTCAGGACGGCAGAGTGATGTTTTGCGGTGATGAAACGGCTGTTGCAAGGGCGAATATTAATTTGCGGACGGGCGAAAGGGTTCTCATAAAAACCGCGCAGTTTCGCGCAGAGTCCTTTAATGAGCTTTTCGAAAAAACCAAAAGCATCGACTGGTGGCGTTTTATACCCTCGGACGGTGTGTTCCCGGTTAAAGGACACTGTCTTAAATCAAAGCTTGCAAGTGTTCCTGACTGTCAGTCCGTTATAAAAAAAGCCATTTCCGTTTCTCTCGGTGAAAAATACAATCTTGAGCGATTGCCTGAAAGCGGAGCGCTTTTCAGAATTCAGTTTTCTATACGTAAGGATATAGTCATCCTGATGCTTGACACTTCCGGCGCGCCTTTGTATAAGCGAGGCTACCGTACCGAGGCAGGAGCGGCACCGCTTCGTGAGACTATTGCCGCAGCTATGGTCATGCTGAGTTTCTGGAAATATGAAACGCCTCTGATTGACCCTTTTTGCGGCTCGGGTACGATACTGATTGAAGCCGCTATGTTCAAGCGCAGAATAGCTCCGGGAATATGTCGCAGCTTTGCTGCGGAGAATTTTCCGTATATTCCCGAAAATGTATGGGAAAATGAGCGCAGAGCCGCAAAAGCAGCTGTGCGTAACCTTCCTTTGAAGCTGTACGGATATGATATAAATCCCGAATGTATATCGATTGCGTCAGCAAATGCGAAGCATGCAGGCGTCGGGGATTGCATATCATTTGATTTGTATCCGGCAGAAAAGTTTGCGCCTGTCGAAAAATTCGGTACGGTTATATGTAACCCTCCGTACGGCGAGAGGCTGGGTGAAAAATCTCAGTGCGAAATGCTGTACCGCAATATCGGGAAAGCGTTTCTTAAAAAGGATTATTGGTCGTTTTATATAATCACTTCCCATGAAGATTTTGAATCGCTTTTCGGGCGCAGGGCGAATAAGCGGCGAAAGGTTTATAACGGCATGATAAAGTGCAATATATATCAGTATTTTGGAAGGAGACCGGAAAAAGGTGAAGCTTTTACTTGATTTGTATCTTGTATTTTTCAGAATGGGCATTGTATGCTTTGGAGGCGGCTATGCATTGCTGCCGATAATACAGCGTGAGGTTGTGGATAAGCGCGGCTATGCTACTGCGGAAGAAATAAATGATTATTTTGCAATAGGTCAATGTACTCCCGGTGTAATATCTGTAAATGTGGCAACATTTGTCGGATACAAGCAGAAGGGAATAGCCGGAGGAATTGTTGCTACATTAGGCTTTATTACGCCCAGCATACTTATAATTGCAATTGTTGCAGCTTTTATAAGTAATTTTGCTGATATTCAGGCTGTGCGTCACGCATTTTCAGCGATCCGCGTCTGTGTATGTGTACTTATTATTGAAGCTGTTTTGAAATTCCGTAAAAGCTCTGTAATTGATATTTTAACAGCAGTAATTTGCATTGCAGTATTCATCGCTGCATCATTTACGGACGTTTCTCCTGTTATTCTCGTTATTTTTGCAGGTGCTGCCGGGGTTATATATAAAAAAATCGGAGGTAAACATTAATGATACTTCTGAAATTATTTTACGAGTTTTTTAAAATAGGTCTTTTTGCCATCGGCGGAGGAGCGGCGACAATACCGTTTTTAAGTTCGCTTTCCGATGCTACCGGCTGGTTTACAAAAACCGACCTTGCCAATATGATTGCAATATCCGAGTCTACTCCGGGAGCTATCGGTGTAAATATGTCAAGCTATGTCGGATTTGAGGTGTATGGTATAGCCGGCTGTGTGACAGCAACGCTGGGGTTAGTAGCTCCGAGTGTAATTATCATAATAATTGTCGCAGGATTTTTAAAACGGTTCAGAGAAAATTCAACTGTTAAAAGCGTTTTTTACGGTCTTCGTCCGGCATCAACCGGTCTTATTGCGGCAGCGGCATTTGAAATCGTGAAGCTGTCTCTTATAAACATTGATGCTTTTTGCGCGTCCGGTATACTCATGGAACTTTTTAATATTAAAAATATAATTTTATTTATTATTCTGTTTGCCGCCATGCGAAAATGGAAGCTTCATCCGGTGTTCTATATAGGCGCAGCCGCAATTGTCGGAATTATCTTTAAGCTTTGATTTATATATTATGTCAAAAACAAAGCGCTTTATGCTTTTTTTGACATAATACTCTAAAAAATAAAAATAATGTTGACATTTAATGTAATTCATGGTATAATGATGTCATGTTAAAGAAAGTGAGGGAAATAAAATGAAGGCAACAGGAATTATTAGAAAAGTAGATGAATTAGGCAGAATAGTTATCCCTAAGGAGCTTCGTAAATCTATGTCAATCAGCGAGGGCGATCCTCTTGAGATTTTCACGGATAACGATACAATTATCCTTAAGAAATATGAGCCATTCTGCACATTTTGCGGTTCTTCGGATATGCTGTTTACTTTCGGTGGAAAGAATGTTTGCGCAAACTGCGCAAAGAAGCTTCAGCGTATACCTGAATAATTAATATCTTGTATTAAAATGATAAGTCTGTCGTATCTGTTTCGTATTATTATACATACTTCGAAGCATGATGCGGCAGTCTTTTTTTGGAAAAAATCAAAAAATATTCGTGTAAAACAACAAAAATATTAAATAGCTATTGAATTTATATGCCGGATAATGTATAATATTATTATTTGTTGCAGGTTTTCGGGACGGCTACACTAATTTGATGAAATCAGGTGGTACAAATGCTTATAAGCGGAAGCGGAGTATCTAAATCCTTTTCCGGAGAAAAACTTTTTGAAAACGCATCCTTTCATATAGATGATAATGAGCGAATCGGATTTGTCGGCCCAAACGGAGCCGGAAAAACTACTTTTTTCAGAATCCTTTTAGGTCTTGAAGCCGAGGATGGAGGAGAATTATTCAGAAGCCGCCAGTTAAAAATCGGATATCTTGATCAATATTCCTGTGCGGATTCGGAAAGAAGTGTTTTTGACGAGGTGCTTGAGATTTACAGCCACGTGATTGATATAGAGCATGAGCTGGAGGATATACGCTTTGAGCTTGAAAGCGGTGCCGGAGATACCGACGCGCTTATATTGCGGCAAAATGAGCTGAATGAAAAGCTTTCCGAGACAGACGGATTTTTTTTCAGAACAAAGATAAAAAGTACATTGATAGGTCTCGGTTTTACGGAAGAGGATTTTTCAAAGCCCGTTTCAACACTTTCCGGCGGACAAAAAACGAGAGTTGAGCTTGCGAAAATTTTACTTTCCGAGAGTGACCTTCTTTTGCTGGACGAACCGACAAATCACCTTGATATTAAAAGTGTTGAATGGCTTGAGGATTTTTTGAGAGGCTATAAAGGCGCATTTATAGTAATTTCTCATGACAGATATTTTCTCGACAAGGTAACAAATAAAACCTTTGAGCTTTCCGGAGGAAGATTCTATTCTTTTAACGGAAATTACAGCGCATATGCCGCTCAAAAGGAAATTGACGAGCTCACGCAGAGCAGACAGTATGAAAACACGATGAAGGAAATCAACAGGCTTGAGGATGTTATAAAGCAGCAGAGGCAATGGAACAGAGAAAAAAACATTAAAACTGCCGAAAGTAAGCAAAAGGTTGTTGACAGACTGCGCGAAGGCCTTGAAGCGCCTCCGGAAAAGGAAAGTGATATTAGCTTTTCATTCAAAGCATATGAGGGCGGGGGAAATGATGTTATAGAAACAAAAGGATTATCAAAATCCTTTGACGGCAGAGAGATTTTTGAAAATGTGAATTTCGATATAAAAAAAGGCGAAAAGATTTTTCTTCTCGGTCCGAACGGCTGCGGAAAAACTACACTGCTTAAAATAATACTCGGCATTTGCAGTGAGGACAGCGGAGCTGTAAAAATCGGAACTGATATTCATATAGGATATTATGATCAGATCCAGGAAAACCTTTCACCAGAAAAAACAGTGATTGATGAGGTATGGGATGAATATCCGCGAATGACCCAGACGGAAATACGAAACGCGCTTGCAGCATTTCTTTTCCGCGGCGAGGATGTTTTTAAGCTTGTCGGAAATCTGTCGGGAGGCGAGAGGGCGAGAGTACTCCTTGTAAAGCTGATGCTGAAGCGTGTAAATCTTCTTATAATGGACGAGCCGACAAATCATCTTGATATAAATTCCCGTGAGGCTCTTGAAAAGGCTTTGTCCTCATATGGCGGAACAATGCTGATGGTGTCTCATGACAGATATTTTATAAACAAGCTTTCTGACAGAATTCTTTATATGCTTCCGGACCGCATTATAAACAGCCCGGGTTCATATGATGAATTCAATGAAAAATACGGTGCTGCTGCAGCCGCTGATATAAAAAATCAGCCCGGCTTTGAAAACAACAGCGCTATATCCTACAAGGAAAAAAAGCAGAGGGAATCTGAAAGACGCAAGGTCATGAGCCGTGCAAAAAAAGCAGAAGACAAAATAGACGAGCTTGAAAAGGAGAACGAAGCTTTGAACAGGCAGCTGCTTTCTCCGGAGATTGCATCGGATTATATTGCGGCGTCGGAAATAACAGACAAGATTTCTGCTAATGAAGAAAAGCTTATTGAGCTTATGGAGGAATGGGAAAGTCTTTGTGCTCAGATAGAGCACGGTGAATTATAAGAGCCTATCCGTAAATTAAATTAAGCACATCTTGCTTGCTGATTTTCCGTCATATCGCCCAAAAAAGTCCTCAGCATACGCCAGTATGCGTCGGATTTTTTGAACAATCTGACGAAAAATCCGACTTCGCAATATGCA
>JAGBHE010000082.1 GCA_017935675.1 Clostridia bacterium
GGCTTATCGTCCGCATATACATTATATGTTCTGTGCTCTGCATCAAAAAGGAATGAAAGCTTAAACTCCCTGTCTGTAGGAATGATTGAACCTACATCCCTGCCGAATGCCTTTGCATTTCCGTCTGTAACCTCTAAAATGTTTTCAGAAGCCTCTATTGCGTTTTGTTCAGCGTTCTTGCCAAAGACCGCGTTATAGGCATGCACTGCACCGTCCTTCGGCATTGTAACCTTCTCCGCATAATAGTAGTACTTGGCGTCATAACCTCTCAGCGGTACATAATGACTGAATCTCGTCTGACCGTCAATGGGATATACCTCCCCGGATACCTTGCCCATAACGGTTACCGACGGCGAAACATATTTTTTTATTTTCGGATATGAATAGTATGCATTGCACTCCATATTATCATAATACGACTCTCCTGCTATAAAACAATTCTTTTCTGTCTGCTTGCCGTTCCAAAATTCATTTGCCGCCCACTTTTGCTGAGAAAACAAAATTACCTGCTGCAAGGACCCGATATATCCTATGCTCATTGCCTGATCGGAAAACTTCTTTTCACCATTGATATATAAATCAAAGCTTTTTTTATTTCTGTCCACAACAACATCAAACTTCATAAGCACGCTCATAGGCAGCTCAAGCTCAACCGCATTGTTATTTACCTTAACAACCTGCTTTGAATTTTCCTTGCTGATTTCGATTATCGGTAAGTCAAGATTTGCCTGACCGTTATTAAGCTGCAGAGAAATTCCCCGTTTCATATTGCCGCCTTCCATGGCAAACTCAGTTGCAAAATGAATGTAAGGCGCCTCTAACGTTCCCGCGTTAATCACTTTATTCATTCTGTATGATGTCCACTGTGACGCGCCGTCTTTTCCTTCCTTAGCGCATATTCTCCAGCTTATATCCTCCGCACTCTTACCTCGAAGCCCGTTATATGTATAATGTGACTGCTGCTCTGTTGCGCTTGCTGCCGTAAATCCCTCGGGGAGCCCGCCGGTATACGACTGAAAATCCTCTACATCAGGCGAAATATATTCCGAAACCACAGGCTTTACATCGGACATAGTATATCCCACATTATCCAAATACGTAGCTGAGGCGAGAAATGCAGTTCCGTTCCTGTGCTTTAATTGGTTAATACCGAAAATCATCTGATTAAGCGCTGCAGGCACAAAGCCCTCCTTTAATCCGAGAGCGACACCCTCCTTAATCAAATCGCCGTCAATATACAAATCGGCAGTTTGTGCCGTCATGTCGCACACAGCATCAAACCTCATCCAGCGCTCTGTCGGGATAGCATAGCTGCAGTCCTCACCGCCTGCCTTTGCCTTTAACACCCAGCTCTTGCCCGAAGCATCTACGCGCTCGAAGCTGAACAAAGTGGCAGAATCACTTGTTTTGCCGTCAGCGTCCTTAAACTGAAGCTGAAGCCATCTGTTTGCATTAACATTGTCTAATGCCATTTCGTATGATATCTTTATATAATTGCCTGCTATTTCCCGATTTGTTATGTATCTTGTCTGATACCACTGTGATACACTGCCCATATTTGTATTCCAATACGGGTTTATTTCATATGCGTTATCGTTGCTGTCCTTGCCGTAAATACCCTTCTTGCCGTACACATCAATTTTTTCCTTATTTACTTCTACCCAGCCGTCCGGCAATGTGTTTTTTTCTCCGGCATAATCCTCAAATGTACATACATTTTCTACTGTCTCAGCTGCGTATGCGCCTGCTGCGGTTAATAATGAAGCAACCATAGATATGGCTAATAATAAGCTTAATTTTCTTTTCATTGCTATTACCTCTCTTTTTAATTTTTAATTCAGACTTTGGTTAATTATTCAACATTGCAAGGCACGACGGTATGGAAAGAGAATCCCATATATACGCATTAATTTCACCTCCAATCTCATAATCGGAGGATTTGTATGTAATGGAGTTGATTCCCGGTGTTAATACAAACTCCTTAACAACGCTCGACTTAAGAGTACCTTCATCAAATGTGTTTACGATTAAATAAATCACCCGTTCATTATCGCCGGTATTTTCAATTTCCGTATTAACCGTGCCATCTTTTATTTCCGCGGAATTAATACTGAAAATTGATGTTTTTACCGTAAAATCACTGTAAAAGGCTTCATCGTATGTACTGTTGCTTCCCATTACAAGATTTGAAGCAGCCGTAAGCCTGTGCAGTCCCGCATTCAAAGGCTTATCCAGCGTAAGAGTTATACTGAAATCAGCCGGGTTATATTCCGCACCGATTATATTTGCACCGTCCAGTGTAAACTTAGACGGATAAACGCTTGCCTCCTGAAGCGCGCCTGAGAAGTACGCCTTGATTTTTGTATCCCTGTCAGAAACAACATTTCTGCTGCCGTTCTCCGATGTTATGTTTATTATATACGGCGCAGTCGTAAGCTGCCGTACCTCTGCATTATCTATTGCAAAATATGTTTCCTCATCTCCCTGCAGCTGGGATATTAATCTGAGGGAATTCATTGACGCACCTTCGGGCATATTGCTTACAGCCAATTTTTCAAAGACCTTGTTATTATCGAGATATAATGAACATTCCCGCTTCTGTGCATCAATGGTAAGAGTAATATGATACCATTGTCCCGCATCAAACTCATACTTCGCTGAATTATCGCCGGAGGCTATTGTGCTGCTGCTTATTGTAACAAGCTTTGGACGAACAGCACCCTCAGCCGGTATCAGCTGTATAAACATTCCGTTTCCTGTGATGTTATTAAAATATATATCAAAATCCACAATGGCGGTTGTTGTTGTATTCATAAGCTGCAAAGGCGTCCATGCGCCCTCCTTGCTTATATCCTGCACTGTATTCGCACCGATAAGCATGCTCTTGCCGAAATCCTCTCTTATTGTTTCAAGACGGTAGAATTGCCCTTCGCCGTTTATCGTACCATTTGCATTTCCGTCATCATAATCTGCGGACCATATAACGTCATCAAATGTCTTGCAAACAGTAATGCTCTGCTGCGCCTGCGCTTCCTCGCCTATGGTATTTTTTGCATATACCGATATCAGATGTGTACCTATGGCAAGACCGGAAAGGTTTACTGTATTTTCACCCATTACCAGTGAATCAACAAATGCGCCGTCAACCGATATTGACGCCTCCTCCAATTCCGCGCCGCTCATTGAAACGGTTATTGGAAGCGCATTCAGCTCTGCTCTCTCATAATCTCTCCCGTCACTGAAACCGAATATAATCCTTGGCTTTGTATCCGGGTATGAAATTATGTCGATGCTGTCCTCGGCTGTTTCATCATATATATCCTTAGCAACAGCCCTTACCGTATGATTACCCTTTGTAAAAATATAACTTAATACATACGGCTCTTCAGTCGCTGTATAAACCTCCGTACCGTCAACATAGAACTTAACCTCGGCTATTTCCGCAAAAGCGTCAATGTCGGCTGTTATCTCTCCTGCCTCGCTTTCAAGTATTTTCTCCGTCGTCTGTTTAAGACTCATCACCGGCTTTGTATATCCGTCAGGCAGCTTATAGGCGCTGTAATATGTAAAATTATCGATTGCGGCATATGTATCCTCCGCCCAGAGCGTCACCCGCATAAAATCTATGCCGGTTACCATGCTGTGAATTGAGCCTGTAAGTATACAAGTGCTCATATCGTCCATATAAACCGAATAAGTGTGGCTTGTGCTGTCATAGAGAAATCTTATTCTGTGCCATTCATTAAAGGAGAACTCCGCAGATTCATCAGCGTCCTTTATAATGCCCTCAGGCTCTATTGACACAATATATCCCGTTGCGTTGTTTCCGTTTGACATAGGACCTCTGAACATCAATCTGAGATTGCCGGACTTGATTTCATTTGAATACAAGTCAAACTCATAAGCCGATATGGCATCGCGCTTATTTCCGAAAAGCCCTATCCATGCGCCTTCACGAGATATATCAAAGCCGGAATCGGCGCCTATCAATATACTATTGCCATGCCCATCGTCTACTGCTTCACTTCTTATCCAGCCGGCATTCGGCACACCTGTATAAGCTCCGTCTTCAAAATCAGTGCGGGATTGCTCAGACAGCCTGTATTTGCTGTCTGAACTCTCCGCATGAATACTGCTCATACTTGACAAAATAATTGCTGAGGATAATACCACTGTTGAAATAATCTTTTTTATCATTATTCTGCCTCCTTGTTCGTGAGAATAGCAAATTCCCTTACACCGTTCCACTCATTTACGGTATTTCCTTTACCGACTAACTTCACATATTTAGCATTTACCCGGTTTGCAAGCTTTACAAGCTCCATATCCTCTGTTGTTCCGCTGCTTGCACCGTCATAAATCTGAGTATAAAAATCCCCGTCTTCTGAAACTTCTATCGAATAGCTGTATCTTCTCTCATCGCCCCATTCATAAGCAAGTGCGAATGCGTCAATTGATTTCACCTCGCCCAAGTCAAATACTGCCCATTCGCCGACACCTCTGCCTGCCCAGCGGGTTGACAAATCGCCGTCAAGCATATTGGGTCCTATATTTGCCTCCTCAGGCGTTGAGCTGACACTGAGATTGTATACAAT
Organism: Clostridia bacterium; assembly: GCA_017935675.1. GTDB lineage: Bacteria > Bacillota > Clostridia > UBA1381 > UBA1381 > RGIG9115. Next base: position 4,596 of record JAGBHE010000082.1, read on the forward strand.
ATTTCTGGTCATTCCAAATACATCCTGCGGTTTTTTCAGCAGTACATAATTTATAACGTAATTGGTGTTATATAATCCCGAAGCGTCATATGCGCATATTGTAGCAGGCTTATTAACATCTGTTGACTGATTTATTTCAACCTTACCGTTTGCCGATTCGGCGCCGATAACAGGAATCGGCTGTCCTTCAAGCACTGCAATCGAATATGTAGTCTTGTTAGGCTTAAACTCCGCCAGAGGCTCACCGTTTACGGTTAAGCCTGTAAGTGCCGAATCACCGCGCTTTATCAGCTCGCCGTCGGGTATTTCCCAGGTTGAAATGGGAGCGTTAAGCATTCCGCTTTTTGAAGCCGGCTCGCCCAAGGCAGACAATTTTGCTTCAATGTATGCGCTGCCGCTCACCCTTGCATGCAGACAAAGCTTATTTATATCCGGGTCCTTTGCCATTATATCATTGTTGACAACGCTGCCCGGCAGAGGCTCTGCCTTTAATGAAAGAATCTCAAAGCCCGGTATATCCGACGCAAATTCAACCAGCACCTGCTTTCCGTTTATGGAAAGTATGGCATTATTCCCGTCAATCGTTATATCAGCCGGGGTATGCATACTCCAATATACCTCTGTGTCCTTGCTGTTTACGGTAAATTCATCCCGCACCGTAAGGCTGCGTCTTTCATCTCCTATATAAAAGCCTCTTGTCACATTATTTGTCCACGCCTTATAGCCTTCTGAGTTGTCATATACTACGATTCCGCCCTTAGGCTTTGTTTCATATCTTATAACCGGCGTATATGAATTATTATTAAATCCCGGATCCGCACTTGGGTTAAATACCAGCATATTGTGACCCTCCGTTCTTGTCCGGTAAAGAACATTCATGGAATATCCCACATAGCTCTTCTCATCCATACCGAGGTCAATAGCCCAGCGTTCACCCAGTATATCAAAAATCCATGTACCGCCGTCATAATGACCGTGGTACGCAGTATTATTACCGCCGTGTGCTCCGAAATTCATGGCATCCGACATATCCCAGTTCTCACGCATACTCACCATATCAATCCCCGGTGTGAGATTGTCAAGCGGAAGCTCCGGCTTTGCATCTGTCTGTGAAATATCAAGCCATATCATATCAAACACAGTCGGAGAAGCATTCGGGTTCTGACCCATAAGCGCAATATAACGCTGATATGTGAATCCCGGCTCATTCATCATAGTGCCGAACAGGCTGAACTGCGGTGAATCCCAGCTCCAGCCGCGGGAGGTATCGCTGAAGTTGTTAAGCCCCTGAAATGAATCGAGATAAATTGCATAGTGCGGCGTCAGTGAAACACCGGGATGCTTCATGATTCCGTAATCGGTTCCGCATGCGCTGTATAATGCACTCACCATATTTGCAAGATACGCAGTTGTATAGTTCCAGTAGTTAGGTCCTTCCTCCCAGCCGCCAGACGGTTCAAAGAGGGGCAGCATATATCCCAGGCTCTGAATTGCTTTTGAAACGGAATCAAAGCATTCATCAGGATATATATCTCCGTAAGCAAGCGCCGCTGCGGTCAAGCCGCCGTTTACAACCACATTAAAGTTAGTCGGACTCATTACAAAGTTTCCGCCGGAAAGAGAGCCGAAGCTATTTTCCGTACGCAGACGTCCGTAATACGCACTTCTTAAAACATCAATACCAAGTCTTTTTGTTCCTTCCTCAATTGTCTTTCTCTGCTCGTCTGTCAGCGCTTCATACATCCAGTCGTATCCGATCGCGGAGCCAAACAGCAATTCGCCGGTATCAAGAGGATGAACCGGGCTCCAGTCCGGAAACTCGCAGACAGCCTTCATTTCCTCAACGGCTTTGTCAACATATTTTCTGTTGCCGGTGATTTTCCATGCATAGCCCCAGTAAAGCATCTTTTCCTTAAACCTGCGGGCAGGATGCAGAATATTTTCCTGTACTTCGTAATGATAATATTCCGTAGCCGTCATGAGCTTTGAATCTGCCTGTGCCATTATCTTCTTATGCCACTCGGCAAATTCAGGATAGGTTTCAATATTCTTTCTTATTTTATCCCAGTCCGATGCCGTTGCCAAAATTCTCGGATGTCCCTCTGACCTCTCTTTAAAATCCTTCTTTATGGTTTCAGCGTCCGGCAGCTGCATTTTCATATACTTTGAAACATCGCTCATAAGCTTATCATCAGCTTTAAATGCCTGTTTTGAAAATACAAGCAGATACTCGTCTGCATTTTCATACACGCTGAATCCGTTTTCTTCAGCCGCAGCCTTAAGAGGAATTTTGTCATTATATTTTGCTCCGGCCGCTCCTATGAGGGCTTCGGCGGTTTCGCGATTGACATAATACTCATTATTTTCTTCAGCCGGCGTAGCCATATAGGTCTTTACTCCGTCCTTGTACACAAGTCCGTTTGAAATACATATGGCTGTTTTATTTTTAAGCAGCTCCTGCTCACGTTTGCCGTCGCTCATTATTGATATTTCCTGCGCCTCAAGCTCATCAAAATCCGCCGCAGGCCCGACGCCTTCATAAATATTATAGTTGTCTATGTTAAACGAAACTCCCGCCGAGCCGAAAATCCATGTTCTGACCATTCTCGGCTTAAGGAATTGCGCCTGCTTTATCGGCATTTTTTCAGCTATAAGCTTGTTATCAACATATACGTCTATCGTTCTTGCAATAAGGTTAAAGGCAACAGCTAAGTTATACCACTGCCCCTTCTTGAATGTATATGCCTTTTTGCCGTTGCTGAGGCTCAGTACGCCGCTTTGGTCGATGGTTCCGAAAATCTCGTCAACAGGTGACACATTACTTACATTATCTCTTACATTAAACGGATAAATTGTTGAACCGAAACGATCAAACTTAAAATCCGCCTGCATTACAAGGAAATTCAGGTCATTTGTAAATTGAGTGTCTATATGACTGTCGTTTGTTGTCGTCTGCTCAATATGGAGATACTTATTTTCATCATTTCCCATAATTTCAAAAAGATTTGATTTCATGTTGTTGTTAAGCTCATTAATGTTTGCGGGCGCCGCTCCGAGCGGGAGAGAGAAATCATTTTTTGTAATGATTGAAGCGCCTACGCTTTCATTTACAGATATCAATTCGATTGTTTCGGGATTAAACTTAGTGTTCCGATTTATTGTCTTAGGTCTTTCTCCCGGATATACACATATATCATCAACATACACCGTTGAAGGCTTTTCTGTGCCTCCGCTGACAGACAGGACTATGCCTTCAGGCACAACAGACCCCGGTACGTTCCAGTCACTGATAACGTTTTTCCCGTTCAGATATACGCTGAACACCTCATTTATATTATCGACTGCGATCGCAACCTTTTTAACAGCTCCGACAGCAAAACCGCCTATTTTTTTCCCGTCATATGTCTTTATTTCCCCGTTTGGTGAAAATCCTATGAGCTTTTCCTCTCTGCCCTTGGAATTGGCTGCGCTTACGTCTATATTCGCCCTTTCATTCTCACATTCAATGCTAAGCGATATTACAACCTTGTCTGCTTTATTTTCCCATTTTGCCTTAATCTTGCTTAAAGCTATGCCCGCAGAAATCTCAAGCGCCTTATTTGTTTTTGAACGTTCCTTTACATATGCTGCCGCATTATCCGCTTCAACCGAGGTTTTTGTTTCATTGGTAGCGTAGCCGTTAAAATCCTCATAGAAAAACAGATTGCTTTCCGATTGGGCAAATGCCGGCAGAGCTCCGGATATAAACGACATTAAAACCAAAGCCGCACATAACTTATTTATACTTTTTATCATTTTACAATCATAAACTCCTTTCACCAAACATATACGAATGTTGACATAGTTGAAAGGTTCATTTGACGAAGCAGCACTATATCACCCTCGCCTGAGTTTTTATATGTTCTTATATCTGACGCCGCTGCAGGTCTTACTGTTTTGTCACGCATATTGATAACAGCAATCTTACCGGAATTTAAAGTAAAATTCTGCAGCCTTGACACTGTCATATCGTCAAGATCGTTTTTGTTTCCGCCGAGATAAATATATCCGTTTGATACTGAATATGCCTTACCCAGCTGATATACCACGTCCCTGTTGCCTGCATTAAAATAGCCTGCCTCTGAAATATTATTTCTTCCGAAAACATTCTCATTTGCGTCAAAGTCACATATCATTGTCTCAATCACACCGTCACTGCTTGCGCTGAATCTGATTATATCGCCAAACCCGATTTGCTCTCCCGAGGCCTTCAATGTAGATACATCCTTATCTATGTAATATGAAGCATACTTGTTATCGGACCAGCCGTATATTTGACTGACAATATTATCCTCATCATCAACGGTTTCCGTAACCCTTTCCACAACAAAGGAACCCGCATACTTTGTAATATTCGGTTTTATGCTGTCTGCGCGGTATACAACATATTCTGCCGTACCCTCCTCAGACAGGTTATAAACCTTAAGATTCGGATATTTTGTTCCGTCGGCAAAAATTGAATAGTTGCTGATTTTGTAATCCTCCTTCTTCGAGATATCCTTTGGTATTACAAACACCGTTGTCCCCGAAACATTGTAGAAGGGATATATAAGATTTACATTTTCTTTAAAATAGAATGCATCGCTGACGCCCTGGGTGTCAAACTCGTATTCGGTAAGCGAATTACCTTCTTTTTTCTCCGCGCCTATAGACTCTGATTTATTAACCTCCGCAAAATCCAAAGAACGAATAACGCCGTTTTCATCAGCAGAATAACCAAGCAGCTGCCCTATAACATTTTCACCGGCAACAAGCCTGTTATAAAGATTTGATACGCTCACAGACGAGCCGTCTGCGTTAACTTTATCCTTTATTGTATATGTCACAAACTCCGAATCAGCGGTAAAGATTCTGACGAGTATACTATCCCCCTCTGCGCCGTCTTCCCAGCCTGCGTAGGACAGGTATCCGACCTTCATATCATTTGCCGACTGTAAATAGCCTATGATTTTATTATCGGAGGCTATAACAAATGAATAATCCTTCCCGATTTTTACCGTACCGGCATAATTCTGCCTGAAATATTCAGTCAGTTTGTATTTTGTACCGTCAATCTCTATTTCATCCTCGCTGAATGTATTGACCTTACCGGAAACAACTCCGGGTACAAGGCTTAATTCCACAAGCTCCCCGTCCTCGGATATGAAGCACTCGTATGTCTGACCTTCGCTTATGTCAAGAAAACGTATTGCTTCACCGTCCCTGCCGGCAATGTGCAGGATTATATCATCATTTGATAAATCAAGCACGCTGTCTGAGGAATATTTGTCATATACTAATTTGTTTTCCTTGCTGGTTCCTTTAACAACGATATATGTAGGATGCTTTATCGTAACAATCTCATACCTTCTGTCATTATCATTGTCGAGAAGCTCTACAATGCCGTCATTTAAGGACGCCAGCACAGCATTCGGAATCCTGTCGCTTAATGCGCCGTTGTACATGAAATAATAATCTTCATCAAGCTTATATCTTAAGGTGCTGCGCCTCCCGTCATCCCAGTATGAAATTGTATAATTGTCCTGAAATTCAGCTTCCGCTGCCGGAAAAGATACCGTCTCATTTTTCTCCGTTTTCGCAGCGGCAATCAGCTCGCCGTCATCATTGTAATAAGCGTTCACGCTGAAGCCTATATAATCCGAATAATCATCAGTATCATCCTCCGCGGTGCTGAAAACCTCGCTTCCGATGGTTACCGTCGGTCTTTTCTCTATGCCTGCCTGTGTAAGGCTGTTAATCATTGTTGCATTTACGATGCCGCTTGTCTTCTGTATTCCGTATCGGCTCATAAGCAATGTATCTGCATCCGCAACAAACTCATTGCTGCCGTTTAAAGTAACAATTCTTGAGTTAAGCATATTCAGAATAAGTATTTTTGCCGTTACCTCATCAAGCTTATCCGAGCCGTAGGGAATGCCGTCAAGTATTTCGGCGCGCCTTGCCGCAGAATCATAGCCTGCCGCTCCGCCGCCGGCGGCCTCTGCATACTGCTTGTAGCCTAATGCGCAAACAACTGCTCTTACCGCATCATTAAGTGAAATGGTTTCATCAGGCATAAAATTTTTATCTGCCAGGACATATCCTAAATCATATGCTGCCTGAACGCTCCCCGTTTCCTCTCTCGAAACCGGCAGGTCATCAAAATACTGATCCTTAGCAGTATTTACGGCTCCGACTGCAATATCGTATATATCGGAAATAAAACCGGCACGGGAGACGCCGCGCATTTCTCTTCCTATCAGCTTTTCCACCAGCTTTTCAGCCTCTGCCGCCAAAGCGTCCTGCTTTGAGGTTGTCTTTACATTTACAAGAGAAGCTTTATCGGCTCCGTCTGTTTCGGAGTTACCGTTTACACTATTATATACCCTCAATATAACTGCTGCCGCTTCTGCTCTTGTCAGATTATCCTTTGGTCTGAATAAATTATCCGAACCGGTTAAAATTCCTGCGTTTGATAATCCTGCAACAGCTTCCGCCGCATAATCGCTGATGCCCGATTTATCATCAAAATCCGCTTCACCCTCAAGCTTTGCTCCGTACGCCGATAATACTCTGTATATGATTACCGACATTTCTTCTCTTGTTATATTTTCGTTCGGCCGGAATGTGCCGTCATCATAACCGGAAATAAACTCCCTGCCGTATAATGTCATAACGCATCCGTAAAACCAATCGGACCTGCCGACATCCGTAAACTGCTCTGACGAGGCAGCCGACTCCTTTAAGCCTAAACAATTTACAATCATTTTTGAAAACTCTGCACGGGTGATTCTGTTATCGGGATAGAACTTGCCGTCTCCGCCTCCCGAAATCATACCTTTGCCCAATAAATTATTTATAGTTTCCTCAGCCCAATGCTTTGAAATGTCCGAAAAGCTTGTAACGGTATTGCTTTCGCCCGTTTGACCGGTTTTCGGCGCACCGTAGTTCTTTACCAATGCAGTTCCGGCGCTCGGTCCCGCCCCCGGCGATGCAGAGCTTCCCCCGCCGCCCTGAGCGCTGCTTTTATCCCTTGAATTATAAGCATCCTTAAAGCATTTTTCTGCTGCCGCCTTTATTCCCGACACCTCACCCGGCAAATTCTTAAGAAGCTTTGACAGTGCAGTACTCTGCTCGTGGGAATTAAGCTTATTGTAATAAGTAAAATCAGTACCGACCAAGCTTAATACCGTATATACATCCACTGCTTCGTTAATATTATCAAATAATGCCTTTATGCAGCTGTCCTTATACTGCTTTGCAAAATCAGTTATCGCTTCACCTGCAAGGATATCGGCTATAGCCTTCCTGACAGTATCGCTGTACCCGATGTATGCGGCCTTGTCTATGCCGTACTCTCCGCCGTACCATTCTATAACCTCGTCAAGCAAGCCGTCATTTATTTTATTATGTATAATATTATTCGAAAACGCCTCGTCACCATAAATAAAATGGTATTCTTCACACTCGGCTCCGTCCCATACCACCGATTTATATTCACCCGCCGGGAAATCCTCCGGAAGCTTAAAGCTTTTTTCAAAGCCTGAGCCGCTGTTTTTTACCGAAAATGATATATGCCTTGAATCACTTAATTTTTCCGATGTAACGGAAGATGCACTCTCGTCTGCCGGCATTATTATAACATTAATATAATCAGGCCCGCCGCTTCCGCTTATACTGTATACATTATCCGTTACCGAGCACACTGTATTTGCTGCATTTGCAAATGTAATATTCGCCGTCATGCTCAGCAGGACAGAAAACAGCACTGCTGCGGCAATAATTTTTTTATTAATCTCTCTCATAGCTTTATCCTTTCACCGCCCCGATCATAACGCCCTTTTCAAAATACTTCTGAAGAAACGGATATACACAAAGAATAGGTAATGTTGCGGCAACCGTAACTGCGTACTTGATTGTTTCACTTATTGCAAACTGATCCTCCATCATAACGCCCTGTGACATAGCGCTCGTATCATTTTGTATGAGTATTTCCCTCAATATCAGCTGCAAGGGATATAATCTTCTGTCATTGAGGAATAAGGCTGCATTAAACCACTCATTCCAATGATCTACACCGTAATAAAGAATCATAACTGCAATCGTTGCCTTAGACAGCGGCAAAATCATTTTAAACAGCATACACATTTCTCCCGCGCCGTCAAGATATGCCGACTCCTTAATTGACACAGGTATTGATCTGAATGCACTGCTCATTACTATAAGGTTAAAGGTATTTATTGCAGTCGGAAAAATCATCGCCCACAATGAGTTCTCCAGCCCAAGACTTATAACATTAAAGTACATCGGTATAATACCGCCGGAAAAATACATGGTAACAATGATCATAATGTTTATCGGCTTTTTAAACATAAGACCGTCTGTGGACATGAAATATGCACCTAAAGAGGTAAGGAAAATATTTACCGCCGTTCCTGCTGTAACAATGAACAGAGTATTCATATATCCGTTTATTATATTGCTGTTTTTGCTCATCATCTTATATGCTTCCAACGAGAAGCCAAGGGGTTTTATTAACAGTCCGTTATGGGCTATAAGCCTGTTTGCGTCACTCATTGAGGCAAAAATCGTATATAATAACGGATATGTCATCACAAGAATTATTAACGCCATGAATACAATATTAAAAACTTCAAAAATATGCTCTCCGGCACTGCGTTTGATTTTCATAATGTTGTTCTCCTTTTGCAATCATATATTAACCTACCATAATGAGGTTTCGGTTAATGCCCCGCTTATCTTGTTAGCAAAAACAACCAGCATAAAATTAATAACCGCATTAAATAATCCGATTGCAGTAGTATAGCTCCACTGCTGTCCCTCAAATGCCATTCTGTATACATATGTCGATATTATATCGGCTCTGTTATAAATAACAGGGTTATATAAGAGCAGCGTCTTTTCATAGCCGACGTTTAACAGCTGTCCTATTTTCAATATCAGCATAATTATAATTGTCGGTAATATTGCAGGAATTGTCACATGGAGCATCTGCTGAAACTTTTTTGCCCCGTCTATTGTAGCCGCCTCATATAACGCCGCGTCTACTCCGGATAAGGCTGCTATGTATATGATTGCATCCCAGCCCATTCCCTGCCATATTGATGACAGCGTATATATAGGCAGATAAAATCCCGGATTTGACAGCAAATCCTCCTGCGGAATACCAAATAATCCCGATAAAACAACAGTGATAACACCCGTTCTTGAAACAAAGGTTTTTATCATGCCGCAAATAACGACTAACGAAATAAAATGCGGAAGGTAAGAGAACGACATAATTACACGCTTATATTTTGTCTGTCTTACTTCATTAAGCAGCAATGCAAATATTATAGGTGCCGGGAACCCGAACACTAAGCTGCAAATACTTACTGCAAGGGTGTTTCTTATCAGTCTGGGAAAATCAGAGCTTTTAACAAAGTCAATAAAATGCGTCATCCCTACCCATTCACTGCCTGAAATTCCCTCGCTCGGCGAATAGTTCTGAAAAGCCATCAGTAATCCGTACATAGGCTTATAACAGAACAAAACATAAAATAATATCACGGGAATTACCATTATATAAATTGTCCGATGTGCTCTGATGTCTTTTTTCGCCCTGCTCCGGAATGAAGCCTTTGATATAGCTGCATTGTCCTTTTTCAAAACGCTGATCCTCCCTTTTAAGCTTCAAAGCGGGCAGTTAGCAGCCCGCCTTGAAGTCCTCCTGTATATGTTATCTGTTTAAATATCTTTCGTACGCCTCTTGCTTAGCAGAAAGCACATCATCTATTCCTCTGTTCTTAAGCTCGCTTATGAAGCTGTCGTATTTCTCCATCGGCTCTAAGCCCATAATGAACTTACAAACCGCCTCATTTACATATGTATCAACAGCTGTGGTTTTCTTCACCAGCTCCGTTGATTTTTCATTGCTGTAGTAAAGATACGGCTCCGTTCTGACTAAGCCGTCATCCTCCGACCATTTAGCCCATGCGTCCTGCTGCTGCGGCAGTGATGCATACTGCTCCATATATCTTTCATCCTGAATAAATGCGCCTCCCATATATGACTGTACATATTGAGCAAGCATATTTGACATGGCGAAGCCCTCGCTGTTATTGGTGATTGTATCAGTATACTTCGGGTAGCCGTCCTCCATAGTATAGCTTTCGCCTTCTATACCGAAATTAAACAGCATTGCGCCCTCGTCAGAATATCCGTAGCTTAAGAACTTTGCAGCAGCATCAGGATCCTTGCAGCTTGTTGTAATTGCGGTAAACGTTCCCGGAGTAATCAGCTGTGACGCATTAAACTTTGGCTTATCCCCCTTATTAAGTACGGGATATTTAACGCCTGCAAGGTCAAAGCCGTCCTTAGGAGCCGCTGCAAGCCATTTTCCCAAGCCCCCGCCAAGTGCGCCGAACACTGCGCCTGCCTTGCCTGTCATAAGATCTGAATCAATAATATTTCCCGCAACAGATGATACATCGGGAGTAATCAGACCCTTTTCATACCAATCATTCATTTTTAAAAGAAAATCCTTAAATCCCGGCTCGTACGGACCGTATTTAACAGTATCATTTTCTACATAATATGCCATCGGTGTTCCATATGCACCCGAAAATGCGCCTACGGTAAACGGCCATGTATTCATGTCAAGGGGATATTCCGCATTCTTTTTTTCCTTAAAGGCTGTGAGCATTGCTTCCCACTCATCAATGGTTTCCGGCTCTGCTATTCCAAGCTCCTCCAGCCAATCCTTACGCACAACCAAGCCCTGCGATATGCACAGCTTCTTGGTGCTTCTTATAAACGGAAATGCGAATATGTCTCCGTCATCAGTCATGCAAAGCTTGGCAACATCCGGATTTTCCTCAAGATAAGCTTTAAGCTTCGGCGCATATTTATCAACATAATCATTGAGCCTTACAATCTTTCCGTCCTGTATAGCCTTGCCCGGGCCGCCCGGATATTTTGTCCAGTTGTACTCTACTATATCCGGCAGATTTGTTGACGACATCATAATGTTAAACTTCTCCGCAGCCTGACCCTGTGCGGGATGCTGATACTCAACTGTTATCCCTGTTCTTTTCTGCAGCTCCTTCGCAAGCGGCGTATCACCGTAATTCGATACAATTGCCGAAGCCGCGCCGGTAAGCTCCATCCAGTATGTAAAATTGTCCGCCTTTTTATCAGGGCCGCCGCCGCAGCCGCCAAGACCCAATACTGCTGCCAAAGCAGCAGCACCTGCTCTTACAGCATTTCTTTTTTTACTTCCCATGGTTTTTCTCCTTTTCGGTTAAATTATTTTAATTCTGATATATATTCTCCGCCGCCCGGGAGGTGCGGGGCATATCTGTTGTACATTTATATTTAATCACATTTAACATGCATTTGTAAACAGACAGTTTTTTATATCACTGACAATATTTTTTTACATGAGGCTGCCTTGACTTAATTATTGTACTTTCTCGGAGATGTCCCCGTATATTTCTCAAATACTCTGAAAAATGTACGCTCGCTGCTGAAGCCTGTCTTTTCCATTATCTCAGAAATTGTCATATCCGTTTCAAGCAATAATTTTTTTGCCGCATTTACCCTTGTAATATTTATGTATTCCAAAAGACCTGTTCCCTCCTGTTTTTTAAACAGGGTTGAAATATACGGCGGCTTCATATTGAACCATTCAGCCACATAGTTTGCATTCAGCATATCATCACTGTATTTTTCTTCTATAAATTTCTTAATCTCATCAACTATGCTTCTTTTTGAATTATCATCCTTATCAATATTATTTTTGCAAATAGTCCTTGCCAGTCCGCACAGGTTGTCTTTTACCGTATCTATAGACTCCATAACATCAATTGAATTATATGTTATGTTTACTAACTCATATATTTCCCTGTTAGAGATATTCTCCGTATGTATCAGTCTCATCATTGTCCCGATAATATTTGATGACAGCATTCTGAGGCAATTTGGCGGTACATTCCTGCGTATATTTTCATCTATAATATCAGTTATTAATTTTTCTGATTTGCTGACCTCGCCGCTGGCAATAACAGATGATAAAAGCTGTTCATCCCTGCTTGGATAATAATACATCTTATGTTCCTTGCTGTTATTAATTTTCTCTACCTCTAAAATATTCTTATTGTTATCAACACACCAGCCTCTTGCCATTAAAACACTTTCATAAGAGCGGCTTATTTCATTTGTGCCTTCCCTAAGCTCAGATAATATAATTCTTATAAAAACATTAAAGTTTTCCTCTATAAAAGCAGCTCCGAAGCTGAGCAGTTTTTTTACATCCTCCTTGGCTGACATATCACTTTCCAAGCAGTTTATAATCAGTGCAACTGATTTTTCGGTTGCCACCGGATACATCTTCACCTTGTCATTAAACAAATCGCCGTAAACATTGGAAATTATATACCGGGCAAGATTGAACGATTCCGACTCGTCAGTCTGCTGTTCAAAAAATATATTGCTGTAGTTTATTAATTCAATTTCCGCAACATAGAAATACTGAAATTCAAACTGCAGATCATACCGCTTTAATTCCGCGTCTATCTCATGGGCGCATCCGGTAATAAGCAATTTTTTCAGAAGCTTCTGTATTTGCTCCCGCTCAAATTGATATACTATTGCGCTGTTCTTATTCGCCCGTTCAACAATGTCATTAACCGAATTATATATGGTCATATAGTCATTCTTTTGTTTATGATTAATATTGAGCTTCTCCGACAGCTTAAATATAAATGAATTATTTTTCTTTGTAAAATAATAGCTCATAAACAAGCCGAAAATCACGGCAATAACCACTGTAATAATTATAATCATACGCGACATTACTATAGCGTCAGAGTACTCGGTTGCCTTGGAGATACACAAATAATTCCATTCATTTCCAATCCCGCGCATTGAGCTTATCACGTATCCGTCTATAAATTTATTCAAAACATTTGATGAATAATCCATCTCGCCTATTATGTCTGAATAGTCTGCACCGCTTATGGATACAATCTGATTATTATCGGTATCGCAGATAACAAAGTCAAAATCTGAAATATTGCTGAAATGCTTCTTAAAATCAGTCTTGCTTACAGCAATAACACAAAGTGTGTTATACTCATTAATAGTATATCCGTCGCTCCATAATTTGAAGTAAAGCATATCGGAATCTTCTTCATAATATATCATTCCTCTGGAGTTATTATTCAGTACCGCGCTGCTCCATTCTTCAAAATTGCCCTTAGAATTAAGCGTTAAAAAAAAATCTTCCGGAGTTCTCATCGTTCCGTTTCCGATTATATAATTATCCTTAGGATTATAAATAAATCTCAGACTTGAATCAATGCCTTCTATTCCTATCACATCCATTTTTTTCGATATTTCATATACCATATGACCTTTCTCGGCGTCGGAGGCATATGCAATCCGCTCCAAATCGCTTCCTTGATAGTTATCGCTGCCCTGGCAGCTTTTAGACATATTTAATAATCCGGTAAATATATTACTCGTATAGTTATTAAAGTATTTTATCTGCTCCTCCATAAACTTTTCGTTCACATTTTCAATTCTGGTTTTAATTTTCTGCTCTATGCTGAAATAGCCAATGAGCATGAAAATTACACTGAAAATAATCAGAGCAGCAAAAGACGACATCCACATGATTATAATATTAGAGCTTGAAGCTTTTTTCATCATAAGTCTCCCCTACCTGTATGTCATTTTTTTCTATATTTATTTTAACTTCAATTTAACAGTTTATATATTACAGTCTATCATAGTACCATAACCGTTGTCAATTGACAATTTTTTTGCCGACTGACAGGTTTTACTTAATCAGCAAAGGCTGCGTCAAAACCCAAATGAGTTTTGCCGCAGCCTCTTTAACTTGGATTCATATAAAGTATTCAAGCATACTACCAGTTTCATCAAGAATTGCCATTATTATAAGCATTCTCGGTATATGGAACGGTCCCTTGAAAATATTTCCCTTCAAGGTTGTTGATACGGTATTATCGTAATGAAGATATCCGTACCATTCCCCCCGCTCGGTATCTATAAAGTACCGCTCGCAATAAGATTTTGCATCCTCATACATTGTTTTATATTTTTCGTCCCCAAATAATAAGTACGCAAGGCGTGCCGCTATCATGGTTTCACACTGAGGCCACCAAAGCTTCATATCCCACTCAAGCTGAAGCGGCGGTTTATTCGAAATATCATTAAACGAAATCATGCCGCCGTTTTCTTTATCCCAGCCGATAGGATACATAACATCAATGATTCTTCGCCCAAATTCAATCGCACCTTTATTACCGGTGAGAAGCCCCTCGCTCATAACAAACCAGGCTGTTTCCATACAATGTCCGGGATTTACAATTCTGCCTGTCGGTGAATCCACAAGCTCCCCGTTCATCCCGATATTTTCGACAAATCCGTTATCTGTAAGGAAACCGCTGTCCATAAGCTCGTCCAGAAACCTCTTGGCCAAAGGCTCGTATTTTTCCCTTAGCTCAGGAATACTCCGCATAGCCTGACTCGTCGATAACATAATCATGACAGGTGAGTGTGATTTGAGCTGCTGAGCTTCAGGATTGATTTTGGGCTCCGTTCTGATTTCTCCGGTATAGCATTTATATGCAGTGCTGTAATACGCCTCCGCCATTTCAAGCGCAGCCTTATCTCCTGTTGCCTTGTAATACTCGGCACAGCCTATTGCGGCAAAGGTTTCCGAAAAGAAATACCGGCGTTTTTGCAGCTTACGCCCGTCCGCTGTTACGGTAAAAAACATTCTTCCGTCAGTATCCGTACATTTGGGCAGAAATTCAAACAGGCTTTTCGCCGCCTTGATGTATTCTTCATTCTTCTCAATCACATTATATGCCTTTGAGAACGTCCACAAGGCTCTGCCCTGAAACCATACACTTTTGTCCGTTCCGTATATTTTGCCTTCTCTGTCAAGGCAGGTATAAATACCGCCGTTTTTATAATCCATGCCGTTTTTAAGCCAAAACTCAAGCACAGCCTTTAAGTCATTTCTGTAATTCATTTGAATCCTCCAATCATATTCCATATGCCTCCGCGTTTAAAGCCCTTATGCGGCGGTACAGCTCGGCAGAGCCCTCGGCGCCGCAGTATGCAGGTGTTTCCGGTTTGTTAATCATACCCTGATACTGGTAGCACAGAATCGTATCAACATAAGGCGAAACAGAGTCAAGCTGCTTTTGTATCCTCTCAAAAGCAGCAGGAATAAGAGCTGAATTATATACCTCGCCCTCAAATTCAAAAATTTCCATATCCGCCCAGATTGCAGCTCTGCCTGCTTTTGCGTGGGCTTCACTCAGCCTCTCGTAAGACTTCTTTGTTTCATTCGGAGCAGCCTTTTGAACACCCACCTCGTCCTGATATGCGATAATATCAACATCAAGCCTTTTCAGCTGCTCTATGAATTTGCCGTCTGCTTTTGCAAGCTGTGTCCCGTATGGTGCTATGAGCGTTTTTGTATCAGGCGCAAGCTTATGTACATATTCGGAATACCTGTTTACATAGCTTATAAACCGTTCGTCAAAATATTCGTTTATACAGGTTTCGTCGGGATAATACCATCCGTAAAAGGATTTATATTTCCCGTATTTTTTATACAGCACCTCCATGGCCTTAAATGCGCGCTCCGTAACAGCCTCGGATGTCATGTTATTCAGGGTATCCGTCCATACTCCGTAAAAACCGCAGGAAACAAAAACCTTAATCCCGAATTTTTCGCAAGCTTCAAAAAGCACGTCCATCGGCGCGGTACACTTCATGTCCGCAAACGGGAATATGTCTGTTTCAAAATAACATTCCTCTCTGTCTTCGTCCTTTAAGGCTGATGCCATAAGAACTATATATTCCATCCCGAGCGATGCTATCTCCTCTATTTTTTCTTTCCACTGCTCACTTGAAAAGCCCTGCAGCGCCTCGTTCCAATACCTGCCCTCCGCCGGATTGTGATGTCTGAATTCAAACCATGTTCCCGAAATAGGTTTCAACATAACTCCCTCCATCTTAATTTTCCGCTGCAAACTAAAAAATGCTATAATTATATTATAGCATTTGATGTTCCCGAAGTCAACTGACACTTTTTTCACGCTGCCAATAATTCATAAGCACGCTGTATAAAGTAAAGTTATCCTAAAAAATATTATATTGGATGTCTATTTAAGACCTTATGCAAAATTTGGAGTTATCTTCGTCGTTTATTATATTTATAATATAATGTCGAGCATTTCCATAAGTCCGTTTATATGATAATCGCACATATCACTGATACCGCTTTTTTCAATATTCCCGCCTGATATTCCAACACATGAAAATCCTGCAAGCTTTATTGACACAACACCTGCTGACGAGTCCTCTATTCCAATTACTTTATGGCGGCTTTCGAAATGAATACCGAGCCCAACTCTTGCAGTTTCCGCATAAAGCCAAGGGTGCGGCTTTGGTGCAAGTTCACCTAATGTTCCTGTTTGTCCCTTTCGCAGTGCCTGTCCTGCAGTTATTATACTATCATAAAAATCAACAGGGTCTCCCATGTCAAGCTGTTTGAATGCTGATATGATTTCAGGCATTGCCTTTTCATAAAGACCGCTTGTTACAAGACCGATTTTTATACCTTCTTTTTTTACGGTTGTCAAAAATTCTTTAAGATTTGGTGCAGGAGTAAAAGCATCTTGTTTTCCTCTGCCCTTTAAAATTTCATTCATTTCATAGTTTACTATTTCAAAATAGTATTTTCTTGCTTCTTCAAGACTTGTACCTTTTGCATATTTATCTATCATATATTGCAAATGCTCCGAAACACTATGTCCTGATATAAACGGCTCATCTTCTGATTCTCTTTTAAAATTACTGTTATTTAACAATCTTGCTGTTGTTTGCTCTATTACCCACATCCAGAAGGACTCACTATGTACACTTGTACCGTCCAAATCCATCAAAACTGCATCTGCTTTAGATTCAAAATGTGTTTCATACATTGGATATACAGCCGGATAACCCATTGCACTTTTTACATAGCAAAGCTTTTTATCATCAAATTCTATTATATCTATTTTCTTATCATCGGGAGTTAAAATTCTCTTAACTCCTTCTTTTCCTACTTCAAATAAATCACTTTTTTGTATCTCGTTCATAATAATCAGCCTCCTATATTTTAACTCTATTGATTAGTTATGTCAAAGTATAAATCAAAATTTAGAACTATTATTAAACAGGCTTGCTAATCCGCCTTCTGCAGTTTCGCGATATCGGCAAGAAAGATCCTTACCGGTTTCAAACATTGTTTTTACCACCAAATCAAATGATACTTTTTTATTATAATATATTACTTCTGCAAGATTTGCTAAATCATATGCTTGCAGTGCCGCAGCTGCATTGCGTTCAATACATGGTATTTGTACTAACCCCTTTACCGGATCACAAGTTAATCCCAAATTATGTTCAATAGCAATCTCTGCAGCACATTCTATCTGTTTAAGCGACAGTCCATGTAATTTACAAAGTGCAGCTGATGCCATTGCACACGCAGTCCCCACCTCCGCTTGGCAGCCGCATTCGGCTCCGGATATTGATGCATTTGTTTTTACAATATTACCAATGATGCCTGCAACCGCAAGCGCTTCCACTATCTCATCATCTGAAAAACCGCTATGTTGCTGTTCATACATTAAAACTGCCGGTAAAACACCTGCGGACCCACAGGTCGGAGCTGTTACTATAACCTCTCCTGAGGCATTTTCTTCACTGGTTGCATAAGCATAAGCAGAAATAGTATATCGTTCTTTTTTTGAATAATCTTTTTCTTTTTGAGCAAAATCATACAAAGTATTTGCTCTGCGTTTTAACCCTAATCCACCCGGAATGGTTTGAAATTTTGCTAAGCCAGAATAAATTGTATCTTTCATTTGCTTCCAAACACTATTAAGATAAATAAATATTTCTTTGTCTTCATTATTTTTTATATACTGACAAATAGATATATTACCATTCATGCATACGTTTTCGACATCGCGAAACCTTGACTCTGAATATACTGTTTTGTTTTCAATTTTATCACTGCCCTCAATTTCTATAGCTCCCCCTCCAATACTGTAAAATGTATAATCACAAATCAAATTATCATTCTTAAATCCTCTGATTTTCAGCGTATTGGGATGTTTCAGTAACTGTTCTTCCGTATTAAAAATTATATCAACAGGTATACCTTCAAAAGCTTTATATATAGCATAATCAGTTCTGTGTCCCACGCCGGTTTTAGCTAAAGACCCCAATAGTGTAACTTCAAAACGCTCGGCAATAGGATATAGTCTTTTCATTAATTTACAAGCACTTTCTGGTCCCATTGTATGCGAACTTGATGGTCCCCTGCCGATTCTATATATTTCCCGTATACTATTCATGTTACTTTTTCCTCCAAAAATACGCTCTTTAATTCAATTGCATTATCATACATTTTCCTTATACAAATAATTTCTGTTAAACCCTCTCTCTAATACATTTTTTGTTCTTCTGTTCATATGTAAAATAACCTATACCCGTTATTAAAAACATCAAACCAGAACATGCAAATGTTACTATACCGCCAAATTTTTCTGACATAGGTATAGATAAAAATCCTCCAACAGAAACTCCAACTGTAAATAACATCATTCTCCATGCCGTATATTGGCCTATTACCTGATAATCAATCAATTCTGTTACAACTACCGGAACAGCCAGCATAATTAAGTATACTGCAAAGTATGCAATCGAATAGCATATCAAGAACATCCTTGTAGAATTACCAACCATCATTAATGAAGTAAATACAAACACAACAATTGAAGATATTATTATTATTCCGCCATTTCTTCCTCTTTTTGCGATTCTTGAATAAAGCAAACAGCTTAATATTATTGCAATGTTAGTTATAACAACAATATAACTTCCTATTAACTTATCAATAATTTTAAAATAATAACCGATAGTTACCGTAACCCCTATTATTCCCATTCCAACACCTCTTGTAAAATTTGGAATAATCAGCTTTAAAAAAGGTTCATATTTAAATATATTTATTTTGTTTTTTTCTTTTTTACTAATATTATCTGAAATTTTCACATACTTTAAAGCAATGATACACGCAATAATAGTCATACATATGGAAACAAATAATATTATTTTCATCGTATTAAAATACTCATATTTACCTAAGAAATAAGTCATCGCAATAGACGCAGCAATACCGGTTCCACCATACAATACGCCTGAGCACGCGCTTATTTTCCCATATTCATCCATTCTCATTATGTGATAAGGCAGTTTATATGATATAACATTATAAATGCCAAGAAGAATATTTGAAATGCACCCCATAATTAAAATTGTAACATTTGCACTCTCTTTAAATCCGTCAAACATCGAAAAAAAGAGCATTGTTATTAATAGTGGTAAAAGATTAAGCATACAAAAGGCTGTCACTCTTATAACCTTTTGAACCTTATCTAATAATCCGGAAAATATTATCATAGCTGCGCTCTGAACCGCCTGGAAAATTGAAATCATCTGAGCAACTGAATTCTCATTAATTCCTACCTCTAACATAAATGTTTGCAAAACAGCTCCGGAGGCAACTATCAATGCCGTATTATAAAGAGTTGTTGAAACATAATACAATATTTCATTTCTTTTTTTTATTTTCATATTTAACTCTCCGTATGTTATTAAGTACGCATTAAAACAACGGCTTCGCCAAATTACGAAGCCATTGCTTTATCTTTTTATTTTAATTTTGCAAAAAGTGTTATTATCTTATACTTATCAACATCAAAATCTGCTGAATTTTCACAGATTTTAACATCTTCTGTTTTCTCTTCAAGTAAATTGCATAGATAAGCGTCCAAAATTTTACTTCTAAATTTTACTGATACTCTTTTCTTTTCGGACGTTGGATTATTAAGTCTTAATATTATACCATTCTTGTCTTCTGAAAGCTTAATCGAAGTGACAGGTACATTATCCGATACAATAAAACTTTCCTTTTCGGACAGATTCCCTTGTTTACCGCTTCCTATTTCAGCAGATAAAACAGGTGTTGTGCAACATTCGGAAACAGCACAAAGCTCCTCTTCAGCTGTATGAAAGTTCAGTGCATATTCATATGAAATTTCCCCTAAGCTGTTTGAATTTTCATTTTCAAAAGATATGAAACAGTCATTATGAACCGGAAATGTTCCGCCTACCGCTCTTAAAAGGGTGACGTTAAGTTTTGTACCTGTTTCTTTTACAGCACATACCTCTTTCAGACCCTTTGTGATAAGTTGTATTCCGCCCCAATTATCCGAAACATCAACGAAACTCTGAATGGGAAATCTTAACACCTCCGGGCCTCTTTTCCCGTTATTATCCGATATATTGTTTACAGGTCTTTTTCTCAATTCAAACGGTGCATCAGTAAGTACTTCTTCACAATCTATACCTGTATCAATTAAAAGAGTTAACATATGTTCTTTTGCTTTATTATCAATCTTTGTCTCAAATTTCAGCAACGATGAATCCTTTTCCAATGTAACATCATATATAATCGGAACAATTACATTCTCCTCACTTCTGGCAATTCTTGTTTCAGTAAGTGATTTTGGTATTTCCATATCAATGTGAACTCTGATTGTTGCTTTAATTCCTGAATTTCTGATAATCGATATTTTTGCGGGCATACCAACAGACGAAACAACACTGTTTTTCTGTGGTTCTCTATGTACCCAGAAATCACCCGAGCAACCTGTATCCTCAAAATAATGAAGTCCTTTATACTCTCGTTTAGTTTTATAATCATATACATTGATTCTTCCGTCCGGCTGAATTTCAGCTCTAATACAACCATTATCAAGAATGTTTCCGCTTTTTGCTATTGGATTATATGGAAAAATACCAGGCGGAAATGGTGTAGGATAGTCATTGACACTTCCTTTAATTCTTTTAAGGCGAATTATCTTATATCCAAAAGCCGGAATATCCTTTATATATGCATCAACATCAGCCCTGTCAGAAAGTACGGTTTTAGGTCTTGTCACATCTCCCATCATAGGGAAATTAACAGGTCTTGTTCCGTGGGAATACATTAATACCCGCTCGCCGTTGTCTTCAAGCCAAAAATCCTTTACAAGCTCTTTTCTCGGCAAATCTATGTGTAAAGTTACTGCTTCATCCCTTTTGTAATTCGTAGGATTTATTATCATAATAAAAATATCATCGCCGCAGTTATCTGTGTTCACATTTAAAGCAATATTTTCAACTGCTGATTTTATTAGATATTTATTCATCTCTCCTATCTGCATAAATCGATTAATATTATCAAGCTTTATTTGAGGATCACCCGAGCCATGAATCGAGTCATGTGCATGTGCCTGAAATAAATATCTCCATGCAGCAGCTAATTCATCAAAAGGATATTTACCGTTTATCATATATGAAATAACAGACAACGGTTCTGCGTATGAAATAAGTTCTTTTTCTATTTTTGTATCAATAAGCTTGAGCTCTATATTATTCCCCAATGTTTCGCTGTGAAGACTATCGACAGGGCCAAAACGCATTTCCCCCTCATACCTTTGAAGTGAATTAATATCTATATCATCTCGGAAATCATTAAAATATTCGACAGGATTTGAATGAACAAATTCCATATCATTTTGCATTTCATTTGCAATATGAAGTGCTTCGGGAATATCTTTAACTGCTGCAATAAAATCAGTTCCATCAAATCCAAGCTTTATA
Organism: Clostridia bacterium; assembly: GCA_017935675.1. Lineage (GTDB taxonomy): Bacteria > Bacillota > Clostridia > UBA1381 > UBA1381 > RGIG9115. Next base: position 26,421 of record JAGBHE010000082.1, read on the forward strand.
TTTTCGGATACACTGTCTTTTGTATCATCTATAAGCTCTTCAACTGCACCTAATATTTTATTACGATTAATTTTAATAGGCATCTGCATATCCTTTGCATAATAGCAGCTATGTTCTTTATCGATTAAATGAACAAGCCTCTGACCGCTGTCATATGATGATTCCCAACCCGGTTTAAATGCATTTCCTCCAAGCACAACCGGGACTGTAAATGCAAAGTAAAAATTCCATCTTTTTTCTTTACCAAGCCTTGTTGCTATTGCTTCCGTTCCGTCCGGAGCACTCCATATAAATTCACTTTTAGGAAAAGCATGTGCGTTCGCTCCCTTATAAAACATTATGTCCTTTATTCCGAAACCATCATAAATTTGCGGAAGCTGCGCTATCTGACCAAATGAAAATATTGAATAACCTATCTTCATCGGCTTTCCAAATTTCTTTGAAATCTTGTCACCATAAAGCAGGTTTCTTACTATACTTTCCGGATTCACACTATAACAATCAACAAGACTGTACCATGGGCCAATCAATATTCTTCCGTCCTGTATAAGCTTTGTTAACCTTTGACGCATTTCCGGTCTCACTTCAAGATAATCATCAAGTATTATCGTCTGTCCGTCAAGAGTAAAATATTTATAACTTTTATCTTTTTCCATTATTTCAATTAAATCATCCATTAACTTAACAAGCATAAGCCTTGTATATTGAAATGAATGTCTGTGCTCTCTATCCCAATGGGTATTTGAAACAACGTGCATTTTTTTCTTCATCCTTCATACCTCCTAAATACATATATGTTTAATACTTTGTCAACCATTTTGATCTATGCCAATGATTCCCATTATAGCTTCTTAGTCCTATAGAAAACACTAATTTCTCTGTTCTTCTTAAAAGCTTTAATACAATTCTATTTTCCCCTTTTTTTAACTTTAC
>JAGBHE010000083.1 GCA_017935675.1 Clostridia bacterium
GGATTTTCTTCGTTATCTGCAATAAATTCATTAAGGTTGCTTTCAGTAATATAGAATTTCGCATTACTGTCGAAAAGCATATAATCAATTCTATCCTTCGGATAATCAGGATCAATCGGCATATATGCTGCTCCCGATTTTAGTATACCAAACATAACAGGAATTAAGTAGCTGTTTCTTGGCAGAGCAAATACAACTATGTCATTGGGCTTAACGCCTTTTTCTATTAGGCTGTTTGCAATACGATTCGACAGCTTGTTTAATTCATCATAAGTCAGAGTTTTATCACAAGCGATAACCGCCGTTTTGTCAGGCGATTTCAAAACCTGTTCTTCAAACAGTTGATGTACGCATTTGTCTTTTGGATATTCTGTTTTTGTATCGTTAAAAGCATATAAAAGAGTTTCCGTTTCAGATTGAGAAAGGATATTTAAGTCAGGTATTTTTTTATCTTCTGAAATTGCATCTTCAAGCAGATTAAAAATATGCTCATGCATACGATTGATTTCGCTGTCAGAAAATTTATCAATCAAATAATCGTAATGGATTTTTAAGATACCTTCACTGTCTCTGTCGTCAATATGTATTTGCAGACTTTCTGTCTGCATTCCCGAGTGGTACCAAGTGCTTTCAAAGTTTTCACCGGCAATTTTAGCATTTTGATAACTGAGCATTATATCATAAAGATTACCTTCAAACCTGAATTCGCTCCGAAGTGCGGAAAGCACATCACCATAGTTGAATTTCTGATGGCGAAGAGCAGAAAATAAGCTATCTGAAACAGATGTCAGATTTTCACTAAATGTTTTTTCGTTTTCAAGTTCGACTAAAAGGGGAACGGTGTTAATAAACATTCCCATTGTGTTTTGCTCTGTCTTGCCTTTTCTGTTGAGAACAGCTGTGCCGATATAAAACTTCTCTTGGTTCATTTTAATACGGTTTACATACACACCAAGTACTGTCATAAGAAGCATATATACAGATGTATTATGACTTTTAGTATACTCTACAATCCTTGCCGTTTTATCAGCATCTACAATAAATGTCTTTCTTTCTGCAGCATATGAATGTGCTTGCTTGTCCGAAATATATGTAACTTCATCACATTTTTTGAATTGGTCTATATAATACGCCTTGTCCTTTTCATATCTTTTGCTGTTTAAGTATTCATCTTCTGACTTGATATAATCAATATACGATTTATATTCAGGCGTTTCACCGTTTAAAATCCGGTTAAACTGCGTTCCGATTAAAGATAATGTCCATGCATCGCTTATAATATGGTGAAGCTTCACAAGCAGTCCGTAACCGTTTTCTATAACCACAATATTTGCATCACAAAGAGAGCCGTAGAAGTCTATCGGCTCTTTTGCATATTTTTCTGCATACAAATCAAGCTCCGCTTTATCTTTAAATCGGAGTACATTAATTTTCTGCTCTGTGTATTCAGATACAGTTTGATATGGAACGCCGTCTTTCTCAAGGATTCTTATCCTTAAAGCATCATTAAGACGAAAAATTTCATTTACTGCATTCGTAAGAGCGGAAATATCCTTTTGCCCTTTTATCAAAATACTTCCACAGACGACAGCAATGCTGCCGCCTGCGAATTTTTCCGTATCATAGATTAGCTTTTGCGGTTTTGTTAAGCGCTGCATACACTATCTCCTTTATCATTTGCTTTCAATATAACTGATAATGTCATTTACGGTAACAAGCTTACGAACATCTCTGTCTGAAATTTCGATATCAAATTCATCCTCAAAGGCTATTACGATTGACACAATATCAAAAGAGGATAATCCCAAATCATTTATAAGTGTGGATTCCGGTGTGATTTCTTCGGAAGTATACTCTGAAAGTATATTTTTTATTTGTTCTAACATTGTCTTTCCTCCAAATTTATCTTTTAATCTTTTTAGTTGTGGTTTTATTAAATTCCGTATCTCTGAACTTTATGTTCTGCACCTGCTTATAAAGCGGCAGAGTTTTATTAAGTTCATTGATTTTTTCTTTTATATTTTCTGTGTTTTCGGCGTAAATTTCTGCTGTGATAATATCATTTTCGCTATACACCAAAACCTCAATAACATTTTCAATCCGTTGTATTTTTTCTTCCAATTCTTCGGGAGATACATTTTTACCGTTTGAAAGAATGATTAAATTTTTCTTCCTGCCGGTAATGAATAAATGATTGTTTTCGATATATCCCAAATCGCCTGTTTTAAACCATCCGTCTTCAAAAGCGTCCTTGGTTGCGCTCTCATCCTCGTAATATCCAAGCATCACATTATCGCCGCGAACCAAGATTTCGCCGTCTTTTTCTTTTATTTCATTGCAAGAAAGAACAAGTCCGACACTATCTTTAACGGGTGCTTTGTTTCTGTTCACCGCAACAACGGGGGCACATTCTGTAATGCCATATCCGTTTAAAACAGTAATCCCCAATTCATCAAAGCATTTTATGTACTGCTCATTGATAGGCGCACCGCCTGATACGATTAAGTCAAGCTCACCGCCAAAAGCATCAAGAACGCTTTTGAATACCTTTCTTCGGATATCAATACCAACCCTGCGCAAGGCATTGCTTATTTTAAGCATTGTCTTTAAAAGTCTGTCCTTCCCCTGTTCTTCTGCGGTAGTCCATATGTTTTTATACATAGTTTCAACATAGAGTGGAACTAAAAACATATTTTGCGGTTTAAAGTCTTTTAAGTCCTGCTTGAATGTTCGGAGACTTGAATTGATAGAAATCGTAACGCCTTTTAAGAGCATGGATAATACACTTGTTGAAAATGCAAAGGTATGATTCAAAGGAAGCGTGAGCATTGACTGACCTGCAATATACACATTTTCACAGGAGCTTATAATATCCGCTGCAAAGCTCTTGTGACTGAGCATTACGCCCTTTGGCTTACCTGTTGTTCCGGATGTATATATGATAGAGCATAACTTTTCATTGTCAATTTCATAATCAATAAAATCTGTATTGCCGTTTGCTGTAAGCTCGTTACCTTTTGCGATGTATTCATCAAAATCATTCATATTAAACAGCTTCAAATCCTTATGGCTTTCGGCTATATCCGAATATGTATCGGCATAGATAAGAGCATTAGCACCGCTTTGTTTAATCAAGTCGGCAATATCTTCATCAGAGAGTTCTTTATCTATCGGCACAATGATGTTACCGCCGTTTACAACAGCAAAATAAGACAAAATCCACCGATAGCTGTTTTCGCCGATAAGTGCAACCTTGCTGTTTTTGATGCCTGAGCCATACAAATAAGCACCAAAGGATTGTATATCCGTTTTAAACTGTTCAGCGGTTACCTTGACAATTTCCTTTTTCTTTTTATACATAAATGCAATCTCATTCGGCATAGCCGTTCGGAGATTAACTAATTCTTTTAAATTCTCAATATGAGGTGTTTTATTTAAGGGATAATCAGTCATCACAGTTCTCCTTAAAACAAAAAAGTGCATAGCCCCTTATATAGAGCTATGCACAGAAAAACGCGCATTCTCTGATATAAGGTCGCCAAACACTTAAAATATCCTTCACCATGCAGGAAATCAGAGAAGGTCCGTTTTTTACAAAACACACACCTGCCGGCGAAAGAATAAAAAATTCTCATTATATAATATTTTAAGTATTTGGCACACCGATTATAACATAAAAATTCATTGTATGCAATATTTTTTGCATGATTTCAGCGTTTTTTCTAATAAATGCAGAAATTTATGTTCAGCTTGCACAATAAGCTGTATCAAAAGTACCCCTTTAATTTAATGAAAACAGCGGCACAATAAGCTGTAAAACAAATTGTATCGCCATAATCCAAACAGCTTTTGTGATAATAAAAAGGATCTCAATTCCGAGATTTTTAATTTTTTTATAATGCATATGTGACAGGATATGACCGTTTTTGACGAAATTCAAGTATTAAAATATTCGCTTATTTCCACGCATATTCTTATATTATGTGCACTATATACAAAAAATATGCTGACTTTTTGTGAATTAAAATGATTGATTTTGACCGTTTATCGTGTTATAATTAAAGCACTAAAAGAAAATATTATTAAAGGGAGCGAGACAATGCTTGCAGAAGAAAGAATGTCAAAAATAACTCAGCGTGTTAATGAACAAGGCAGCGTAACCGCGCAGGAGCTTATGGAATACCTCAATGCGTCAGAGTCAACAATACGGCGCGATTTGAACGCCCTTGATGCGGCAGGAGAAATAATAAAGGTTCACGGCGGGGCAATGTCAGTAAACACATCATTCAAAATGCGTGATGATGAAATCTCCGACAGACGCATTACAAATATCAACGAAAAGAAACTTATAGCCAAATATGCGGCAGGACTTATAAAGAAAGACGATTTTATATATATAGACGCCGGGACAACAACGGAATTTATCATTGACTACATCACAGAAAAAAATGCCGTTTATATAACAAACGCCGTAAATCATGCGTGTAAGCTTTCACATATGGGTTGCGAGGTTTATCTTACAGGCGGCAGACTTAAGGGCGCAACAGAAGCCATTGTCGGCGCGGAAACACTTGAAACACTTTCCAACTGTAATTTTACAATCGGCTTTTGGGGTACGAACGGAATTCATAAAAAAACAGGCTTTACCACACCCGACAAAGAGGAAGCAGGCGTAAAAAGAATATCATTTATGAATTGTAAGAAGCCGTATATCGTTGCGGACTCATCGAAATTCGACTCCATAAGCCCCGTAAGATTTGCGGATTTTGATGACGCCGTTATAATAACGGAAAAGATTGCAAAGGGATATGAAGCCTGCAAAAATATTATTTTAGCAAAAGGTAATGAAAAGAGGAATGTGTTATGATTTATACTGTTACATTTAATCCTGCCATTGATTATGCAATAGGAGTAGAAAATCTTCAGCCGGGAATGACAAACCGCGCAAGCTATGAACAGCTCCTGCCGGGTGGAAAGGGTCTGAATGTTTCTGTAATTCTTAATCATTTGGGAATAGAAAATACGGCTCTCGGTTTTATTGCCGGATTCACCGGCACAGAAATCAAACGAAGCTTTGAAGCTTTAGGCGGGCATAGTGATTTTATTGAACTTAAAAACGGATTTTCAAGAATAAATGTAAAGATAAAATCAAATAAAGAAACAGAAATCAACGCCGTGGGCCCCATGATTGATAAAGCGGCAGCATCAGAGCTTTTAAAAAAGATTAACACATTGAAAAACGGTGATACGCTTATTCTTGCAGGAAGCATTCCGGCTTCACTGCCGGACTCACTTTACAGTGACATTATGAAAATGCTCTCCGACAGGGATATTATGATTGCAGTTGACGCTACAAAGGATCTGCTGGTCAATGTACTTGAACACAAGCCGTTTCTTGTCAAGCCCAATAACCACGAGCTGGGGGAAATATTCGGAGTAACATTAACAACCCGCATGGAGGTTATTCCCTATGCTAAAAAGCTTCAGGAAAAGGGTGCAAGAAATATTCTTATATCAATGGCAGGCGAAGGCGCAGTGCTTATAACGGAAACAGGAGATGTGCTTATGAGCGAAGCACCTAAGGGAATTGTTAAAAACTCGGTCGGCGCGGGAGACTCCATGGTCGCGGGATTTATTGCAGGCTGGTGTGAAAAGCATGATTACGCACACGCATTTAAAATGGGATTATCCGCAGGAAGCGCAAGCGCATTTTCAGAAAAGCTTGCGACAAAAGAAGAAATTAAACGAGTCTATAATTCATTTAATTTAACTTAACCAAACATAAAAAATATTAAGGAGGAGATACTATGAAAATCACGGATTTACTTGACCGCCGTTCGGTAGAAGTAAACGGCTCGGCTGCGTCCAAGGAGGACGCAATCAACAAAATGGTTGATTTGATGTGTAAAAGCGGAAAAATCAACGACAAGGAAGAATACAAAAAGAAAGTATTTGCAAGGGAAACCGAAGGCTCAACGGGTATCGGCGAGGGCATAGCAATTCCTCACGCAAAATGCGACGCTGTTTCAAAACCCGGTCTTGCGGCAATGGTAGTTAAAGACGGCGTAGACTTCGACTCCCTTGACGGAGAGCCTGTTTCGCTTATATTTTTAATTGCAGCCCCAAATACAAAGGAAAATGTACATCTTGATGTTTTAGGCAAGCTGTCTGTTATGATGATGGACGAAGATTTTTCAAACAAGCTTAAAGCTGCAAAATCAGTTGACGAATTTTTACAAATCATCGATAATGCAGACGAGGAAAGCAAGGGCATTGACGAATACGGCGCGGAGGTATCCGATGCAAAATGCAATATAGTTGCTGTTACCGCTTGTCCGACAGGTATCGCTCACACATATATGGCTGCCGAAGCGCTGGAGAAAGCTGCAGTTAGCAACGGCTGTTCAATTAAGGTTGAAACACGCGGCTCCGGCGGAGCTAAAAACGTTATAACCACGGACGAAATTAAAAAGGCTGACTGCGTCATTATAGCCTGCGATGTGAATGTGCCAATGGACAGATTTGACGGCAAAAAGCTTATCAAGGTTCAGGTGTCGGACGGAATAAGCAAGGCAGACGCCCTTATAAAGCGCGCTATAAACGGAGACGCTCATATATACAGTGCAGAAGGGAACGCCGAGGACAGCGTTCCAACCGACGGCAAAGAAAGCATAGGACATACGCTTTACAAACACCTTATGAGCGGCGTATCGCATATGCTTCCATTCGTTATCGGAGGCGGAATACTTATTGCCATTGCATTTTTGCTTGACGATTTCAGCATCAATCCTGCAAATTTCGGTAAAAATATTCCGATAGCAGCATTTTTCAAAACAATAGGAGAAATTGCGTTCGGACTTATGCTCCCTGTGCTTGCCGGATATATTGCATATAGTATAGCCGATCGTCCGGGACTGGCAGTGGGCTTTGTCGGAGGTATGCTTGCAGCTAACGGCAACGCAGTTCTTGAATGGCTGAATGCTGACGGACAGAGCTTAACCTACGGAGGACTTAACGGATTTATTCAAAATAATGTCTTCGGCGCTTCAGGAAATACGGTATCAGGCTTTCTCGGTGCACTTGTTGCGGGATTTGTCGCCGGATATATAGTGCTTTTGCTCAGAAAGATATTCTCAAAGCTTCCGCAAAGCATGGACGGTATAAAGCCGACGCTTCTTTATCCGGTCCTGGGGATATTCATTATCGGAACGCTTATGATTCTTATTTTCAATCCGCTTATCGGTATTGTGAACACAGGACTGGCAAATGCACTTAACGCTATGGGAAACAGTTCAAAAATAGTTCTCGGCATCGTTCTCGGTGCAATGATGGCTATTGATATGGGCGGTCCCATAAACAAAGCCGCATATGTATTCGGAACAATGGCTATTGCAAACGGAAATTATGATATTATGGCGGCAGTTATGGTTGGCGGTATGGTTCCGCCTATCGGCATAGCGCTTGCAATTACCTTTTTCAAGAACAGATTTAATAAGACTGAAAGAAATTCAGGTATTACAAACTATATTATGGGACTGTGCTTTATAACAGAGGGAGCTATCCCGTTTGCGGCGGCAGACCCTGTAAGAGTAATTCCTTCAACAGCCTTGGGCGCAGCTGTGGCAGGCGCACTTTCAATGTTGTTTAAATGTACTCTTATGGCTCCGCACGGCGGCATATTCGTATTTGCCGTTGTCGGTAACTGGCCGATGTATCTTGTTTCACTTGCCGTCGGTTCGGTTGTAACAATGTTTATGCTTGCGCTTTTAAAAAAGCCTGTTAATGAATAATAAAATAATTTTTAAGGAGGATTTTAACAATGAAAGAATTTAAGTATGTAGTAACCGACCCTGAGGGTATCCACGCAAGGCCTGCGGGAGAGTTTGTAAAGGCGGCTTCAAAATTCAGTTCAGATGTAAAATTAACCAAGGACGGAAAAACCGTCAGTGCAAAAAAAATTTTCGGGGTCATGGGACTTGCGGTTAAGCAAGGTCAGGAGCTTACCATAACGATTGAAGGACCCGATGAAGATACTGCATCAGCAGAGCTTGAAGAGTTTCTTAAAAATAACCTGTAATCCCCTCATTGTAAGCCTGCCCCGATGAGCTTATCGTCCGGGCAGGCAATTAAATATTTTTAAGGAAGGAAGTTGCCAAATGATTGAATATGGCGGGAAAAGCGTATACGGCGGAATTGCCGTCGGCAAAATACACCTTATGTCAAAAAGCGAACAGCAAATTGTAAAATACAGCATTGAAAACGGCGATGATGAAACAGAACGCTTTGAAGCAGCTAAAAAGGAAGCCGGGAATCAACTTGCTGAATTATATGATAAGGCGAAAAAAGAAGTTGGCGAAGCAAACGCAGCAATATTTGAAATTCATCAAATGATGCTTGATGACGACGATTATCTTGACTCAATAAAAAACATTATCAGCGAACAGCACGTGAACGCGGAATATGCAGTAGGCGTAACAGCGGATAATTTTTCGGAAATGTTTTCATCAATGGATGATGCGTATATGAAAGAACGCGCGGCAGATGTTAAAGATATATCAGAACGTATCATAAGAATTCTTACAGGTGCAGATACAGAAAAGAATACGTCAGATGAGCCTGTTATAATACTTGCCGATGACCTCGCGCCAAGCGAAACCGTTCAGCTTGACAAAAATCTTGTGCTTTCGTTTGTAACTGTTCACGGTTCAACAAATTCACACACGGCAATTCTGGCGCGTACAATGAATATTCCCGCTCTCATAGGTGTGAATATCGAATTGTCCGAAGAGCTTGAAGGTAAAATGGCTGTTGTTGACGGTTTTGATGGGATTATATATATTGAGCCTGACGAAGAAACACTTATTAAAATGCGCAAGCGCAAAGATGATGAAACGGAAAAGCAGAAGCTTTTACAGGAGCTTAAAGGCAAAGAAAATATAACAAAGGACGGAAAATCTGTTCTTGTTTATGCAAATATCGGTAATGTCAAGGATTTGGCGTATGTTTTAAAGAATGACGCCGGGGGTATCGGCCTTTTCAGAAGTGAGTTTATATACCTGGAGAACAAAACATATCCTACCGAAAATGAACAATTTCAAATTTATAAAAAAGCGGCGGAAACAATGGCGGGAAAACGCGTTATTATAAGAACTCTTGACATAGGCGCGGATAAACAGGCAGATTATTTTAACCTTGACAAAGAGGAAAATCCGGCTATGGGTTTGCGGGCAATAAGAATTTGTCTTACAAGACCTGAGGTTTTCAAAACACAGCTGCGCGCAATTTACAGAGCGTCAAAATACGGGAAGCTTGCCGTTATGTATCCTATGATTACCTCCTTGGAAGAGGTAAAAAAAATAAAAGCAATTTCATCAGAAGTAAAAGCAGAGCTTGACGAGAAGAATATCCCGTATAACAATATTGAGGAAGGCATTATGATTGAAACCCCCGCAGCTGTTATGATAAGCGATATGCTTGCAAAAGAGGTTGACTTTTTCAGCATAGGAACAAATGACCTTTCGCAATATACAATGGCTGTTGACCGTCAAAATCCAAAGCTTGATGAGTTCTTCAACCCTCATCATGAAGCAGTGTTAAGAATGATTGAAATGGTATGCAGGAATGCTCATAAGGAAAATATATGGGTTGGCATCTGCGGCGAACTCGGCGCAGACTTAGAGCTTACGGAACGTTTTTTGGAAATGGGTGTTGATGAGCTCTCTGTTTCACCCTCATATGTATTGCCGTTGAGAAATAAAATAAGAAACCTGGATTTAAGCAAATAATAAGCATGAACACAAGAGACCGAACACAAGGGGACGGTTCTCTTGTGTTCGGTTTGTATTATAACTAAAAGTAAGATGTCCCCCACCTCTAAGGCGGCGGGTGCCACTTACTTTTTTCAGTGGGAGTTACAATCTCCCACTGAAACGTTGAATGACAGAGCAAAGCTCCTTATTGAAAAATATAGCCAAATAAAGATATTCCATGCATTTAAAATCAACGTCTTCTACTCAACTTTTTCAGTGAAAATACAACCCATCATTAAAAACATTAAATAACTTTTTTTCAATTTTTATTGAAACCTCTAACAAAAATTACTTAAAACATCCAAAAATCCTTCTGTATTTCCCGTTTTCTAAACACAGGAGAACCGTCCCCTTGTGTACATTTATGCTTTTTGCAACAGCAGCGCCTGTTTTAGAGTTTAATTCTATATTGTCAAATCATCATCTTCACCGCATAACCATTCCATTGAAACACCTAAAGCCTTGGCTAAAATTTTCAATTCCGCATCGCAGACGTGACGCTGTTTCTTTTCTATTCTTGAAATAATAAGCGGCGTAATTTCCTCACCCATAAGATTTATCTTTCTTGCAAGATCTTCTTGCGTCATTGGCGGTTTTTGTAAGGCTCTTCCAATACGAACACGGTCACCGCATATGTTACCGGATATAAGAAATAGCTTTCTTGACATAATAATCAACTCCCACAAATATTTTATAATCTTATTTAGATATTTTTTATCTTTTATATTGAATTTTACACTAATTTATGCTATAATACAGAATAGATTAGATATTTTATATCTACATTAGATATAAAAATGAAATTTTTTAATAATAAAATTATTTTTGAGGTTGAAAATGAAGAAGTTATGCTGTTGTTTTATAAGTTTATTGCTAATTGTCAGTTTCTTTTATGTTAAACAAATGGAAATAGAACCTATGCTGACATCACCAACTATGGATGAACCTATAGCAGTGCCGAAAATCTCTGAAAACTCTTCCCTTAAAGTCCACTATATCAATGTAGGGCAAGCTGACGCGGCTTTGGTAATGTGTGATAATCAATCCATGCTGATTGACGGCGGCAATGCTGCGGACAGTAATTTGATAGCGGCATATCTGAAAAAGGAAAACATATCAACGCTTGATTATGTGGTATGCACCCACGCGCATGAGGATCATGTCGGCGGTTTATCCGGCGCGCTTTCGGTTGTGAGTGTTAATAATGTAATTGCGCCAAAAACAGAAGCAGACACAAAGGCATATAAGAATTTTAAGCGCAAGGCTTTGGAACAGGGAGTGACAATACAGCACCCGGCAGCAGGTGACAGCTTTATGCTCGGCAGCAGCAATATTCAGATTATCGGACCGATTACGGAACATTCGAACAATTTAAATAATACATCAATTGTGATGAAATTGACTTACGGAAATACCTCATTCCTTTTTACAGGCGACGCGGAACGTGAGGAGGAACAGGAGATTATCAATGCAGGATATGACTTGTCGGCGGACGTGCTGAAAGTCGGACACCATGGTTCGGACACGTCCACATCATATGTATGGTTAAGGGAGATAATGCCTGAATATGCGGTTATATCAGTCGGCAAGGGAAACAGCTACGGACACCCTACAGAAACAGTACTAAGCCGCCTTAGGGACGCAAATGTGAAATTATACAGAACGGATTTACAGGGCGATACTCTCTTCGCAAGTGACGGGGGAACCGTTACTGTTACCACAGAAAAGAATGAAATAATACAAACAAATGAAACAGTAAAAGCAGATACGGAAACTGCGTATATCGGGAATAAAAACTCAAAGAAATTTCACCGTCCCGACTGCCATACACTTCCGGCAGAGAAAAACCGCGTACCTCTCGTAAGCTATGAGGACGCAGTAAATAACGGGTATTCGCCCTGCGGAAACTGCTTAAGAAAATAAAAATAAAGGAGATTTTTATCATGGGATATTGGATTTTTATTTTAATGATATTTGCTATATTAGGATTAATGATATTTTTTGCTTGGCATTCAATCACAAAAGAAAAAGACTTAGACAATTTACGAATTTCAATAATCGGCATTTGTCTTGTCGGAATCTTAAGTGTTTATTTCGGAATAGACATACCAAACGCATTGGCAGGCGGACAGGAAATATACGTTGATAAATTTCCTGATGTAGTAAATACAAATCATTTGCAGTTTATCGGAGCGAATGGAAAATATTTCATTTCTTTTGTTAATTATAACCCCGAAAAATATGAGCAAAACGCTGAATATCATATTACTTATACCAAGTTTACAAACAGCATACTTGATATAGAAAAAGTTGAAAAATAACAGAATGAAAATAGTATTCTTAACACAAGAGAACCGTCCCCTTGTGTTAGAATTTCAACTGATACTATTCTCAGACGATGGATTATGGTGTATAATGATAGTCATAAGGAATTAAAATCAACCGGATGTGGGAGGAATAAACCTATGACTAAAGGACGTAAAGTAACATTTGATGAGAAAGTTGATATTGTAAAGTATTGCATTGCTCATAACAGGAATTACTATGATACTATGGACCAATTCAAGGTATCCTATCAGCAAATATATTCGTGGGTTAAAAAATATGATGAAAAAGGTGTAGATGGACTTATTGACCATCGTGGTAAAGCAAAGCCTGAAAGTGAACTCACAGATGCGGACAGGCTTAAAGCAAAAAACAAGCTTCTTGAAGCTGAAAATGATAAACTGAGATTGGAGAACGCAATATTAAAAAAATTGCAGGAAATCGAAAGGAGGCGACGCTAAGCGGAGTAAGATTAGAGGATAAGTTCATAGCTATCAAAGAATTGCATGAGGAAGCAAAATATAGTATAAGTGATATTTGCAAGTCTATGAACATAGTACGTTCTTCGTACTACAAATGGCTTACTGATGTGACAGAATTTAAATATGGTATAGATAAAAAAGCATATTTGAGTGCGATATTAGATTTAGGAGACAATCATATAGTTGCATGGGTACTCGGACATAACAACAATAATGAATTGGTGTTCAGAAATTTTGATATGGCTGTTGAAGCCAATCCGGAAGCGCATCCGATATTTCATAGCGATTGAGGATTTCAATATACAAGTCCAAAATTTATTGCAAAGATCCAAAAGGCAGATATGACCAGAAGTATGTCAAGAGTAGGAAAATGTATTGATAACGGACCAATGGAAGGATTTTGGGGCATACTAAAGACGGAGATGTATTATCTTAATCACTTTGAAACATATGAAGAATTAAAGAAAGCAATAGCTGAATAATATATACATTATTACCATTATGAAAGGTATCAGGAGGGTCTGAATAACATGACACCGATGGAATATCATGCTTGTTTGGATGCATCATAAGATTACAGAATGCACAAATACCGTACCCAAAAATTAGGCACGGTATCTGAAAATTTTTGTTATTTAGTCTGTCTACTTGACGGGGCGGGGTTCAAACACAGGAGAACCGTCCCCTTGTGCTGTCATTGCATTCAAATTATATGCTCTTACGAAATTTCGGTGAATTTGTCGGGGGCAGGCAGGTATGGTTTTTACATACATAGTATGTTGTCTGCCCGTCTAAAAGAGGATACTCCGTGCTGTCCGCAACCACTGATATGTTTGCCAGAAAAGGCAGTTCTTTTCTAAGCCGGACTGAATCCGGGCAAGCCTTTACGGCAACAGTAATACGCTCCGGCGGATTTTCATGCATCAGCATCGCAATCAGAAGCATTGTATGTCCGGCAGGATATTCCTGTGCCCGGGACGTCATATAAGCAAGCTGACCTTCTGCAAGCTTCCTATATTCTTCTTTTTCCGTTAATTGATACATTCTTACAAAATTGTACGCCATGACAGAGTTGCCGCTCGGGATTGCACCGTCATAAACTTCCTTCGGGTTCATGAAAAGCTCATCATTATCCGCATTGCAAAGATAAAATCCCCCTTTTTTACGGTCAGCGAACCGCCTGACAGCCTCATCTGAAAAGCTTTCTGCCTTTTCAATATAAACGCTGTTCAGAGTGGAGTCATACATTTCAATCAAGGCTGCCGTATAGAATGCATAATCATCCAGAAACGCCTGTTTTGAATGCCTTCCGCTATGAAAGCTGTTGAAAAGCTGCATACCTTCACATAAATTTTTTTCAATAAAATTCAGCGACCTCTGTGCCGCCTTAAGGTACCTCTCATTATATGAAGCCCTGTATAAAAAGGACATTGCCGCTGCCATCATAGAATTCCATGATAATAAAATTTTATCATCAAGATGAAGCCGAAACCGATTTTTCCGGTAATCGTACAGCTTTTTTATTTCAGCCTCAAAGCCGATGTTTAAATCATTGCTTCTCAGCAGATTCGGAATATTAGTACCCTCAAAATTACCCTCTCGGGTAATATCAAAGGCTTCGGCGAATGAATATCCTCTTCCGTCACCTAAAATATCCGTAATTTCATTAAGCGAAAAGGTATAATACCTTCCCTCCACACCCTCACTGTCAGCGTCCTGCGCGCTGTAAAATCCGCCGTCCGGAGATGTCATTTCATTCAGAATATATTCCGCCGTTTTTTCAGCGGTATCAAGATATATATTTTTATCAGTCATTTTATACGCCGACACATATGCCATAATGAGCAAAGCATTATCATACAGCATTTTCTCAAAATGAGGCACAAGATAATAATCGTCTGTGGAATATCTTGAAAAGCCGTAGCCTATATGGTCAAAGATACCTCCCTTCCTTATCTGTATCAGAGTTTTCTCCGCCATTTTCAATATATCCGGATTATTTGTCTGCTTTGCATACAGCATCAAAAATAACAAATTATGCGGCATCGGGAACTTCGGTGCGGAACCAAACCCTCCGTAAAGACTGTCAAAGCTGCGTGTAAATATCTGTATGGCTTTTTCTGCCGGACTGCCGGGCTTTTCACTGCCCTGAACCGATTCCGTATTTTTCATATGCTCAATAATTCCCTCGGCAGATTTCAGAAGCTCTGTATGATTCAAGCTCCACTGTTTTGCAATTGTATTTAACAATTCCAAAAAAGCCGGCATGCCATATCGTGAATTACGCGGAAAATATGTTCCCGCAAAAAACGGTTTTTTATCCCATGTCATAAAAATACTCATAGGCCAGCCCCCGCCTCCCGTCAGTGCCTGACACACCGCCATATATACACTGTCAATATCGGGCCGTTCCTCGCGGTCAACCTTTATCGAAACAAAATGCTCGTTTAAAATGTCTGCCGTTTTGATATCTTCAAAGCTTTCATGTGCCATCACATGACACCAATGACAGGTACTGTAGCCTATACTCAAAAAAACCGGCTTGTTTTCCTCCCTTGCTTTCTCAAATGCCTCTTCACACCACGGATACCAGTTCACGGGATTTTCAGCATGCTGCAAAAGATACGGGCTTGTTTCGTTTTTTAATTTATTACTCATTATTGCCTCCATGATAAAACTTTTGTTTGTATCAGTATATCCACTAACAAAACAAGAAATACTATGAGGGAAAAACAGTATCGGCAGCACCGCCTTTTTCACATTACTTTATCAAACCTGATAACAGCCTTAAATAAATCACCGTCAATAACAATATCAAACCTTCCGCCGCAAGCCTCGGTATAGCTTTTTGCTATTGCAAGACCAAGACCGCTGCCGCCGTCTGTTCTTGATTTGTCGCCGCGGACGAACCTTCCCGTTATTTCTTCGGCGTCAAAATCCATCGGATATTCAGAGGTGTTTTTTATCTCCATAATAACCTCGTTATCCTTTTCATATGCTGAAATGAATACCCTTGTATTTTTCATTGCATATTTCAAGGCATTGTCTATGAGATTTCCGAGAACCCTTGACATTTTTCTGCCGTCAGCCGAAATAAACAAATCCTTGGCTGTTTTCACACGGAACACAAGCTCTGATTTTTTTATTTCGTTATCATGCTCTCCCAACGCCTGATTTATCAGCGTAGCCGCGTCAAGCTTTTCAAAAACGAGAATTTCATTGCCGCTTTGCACCTTTGACACTTCAAAAAGGTCCTGCGTAAGATTTTTTAATCTTTCACTTTTCTTTGCTATTATCCATATATAATCCTTTGCCTCTTCAGGCAGCTCCTCCATATTTGATAAAAGCTCCGTATAGCTGATTATAGAGGTAAGCGGCGTTTTGAGGTCATGGGACACATTGGTAATAAGCTCTGTTTTCAATCGTTCCGCCCTCAGCTTTTCCGACACCGACTTTTCAAGTCCGTCACCGATCTCATTTATGTTTTCTGCGATTTTTTTAATATCCCCGCTTTTCAGTTCACCTATTTTATATTGCAGATTGCCTTTTCTGATTTCCTCCGCGCCCTTGTTTATCTCATCAATATCCTTTGCCCTGTACGCCACAACAAAAGCGGCAAAGCAAACAGAACTATTCCCGCAAACAGGAAAAACGAAGACTCCGGTGTAAGTATTCCGCAAAAACCTATAACGGCAGTATATATAAACAGCATACTAATAAGAATTACTCCTGTTTTACCGGATAAAACCTCCGACATGACACTCTTAAAATTCCTGATATTCCGGCAAGTCCATTTTACAAGCCTGACAAAAATCTGCCATGCCCACCGCACAGTACGGAAGGCGATACTTGTTTCAACAAATCTCCTGCATTTGATTTTACGAATAATTGACAGTAAAGATGTCAGCACAGCCGCACTTCCCACAGCAGCCGAGAACACTGTACCTATCCGAACTATATATAACGGAAGATTTCCGCCCTGAATTTCATCAAGTAAAATCACACATACAGAAACAGCTCCGACTCCCGCAATGACTGCAATAACAAAATGAATTTCCGTCCAGACAGAATCAACCCATATATTTTTAAGACTCCCGTCCGCCGCTTTGCCCGATACACAAATTAAATATATCAGAAGCAATAATGCAAGAATGAAGAAAATAAAGGTTTTAATGAAAACAGTTCTGAAAAGCTCCTCCTGAGCTTTCCATAGTTCTTCACATTCCCGTGCATAAGCGTCTTTTATGCTTACGCATACGGTTATAGCATCGGTTTTATTCAATTCTGCAATATATTCAAGATAATCAGCCCCATGCCGGTGTCCGGACGTATAACGCTCCGTATATCCGTTACTTTCCTTCAGACCGTACTTATAAATCAGCGAATTGCGGAGCTCGTCGGCGTTTGCTGCTCCGCAGTTTGTGTACACCTTATCATTGATTGAAACAAAGTAATTGATTTTATCGGCGTATGATAAATTATCAAGCCTTTTTTGCAGGTACTCATCAAAAGTCATACCGTTGACCGATTCTTTTTTCCCCTGCGGGCTGCCGTCTTCACTGAAATTGGCATAAGTACTGTAAACACTGTTTTCAACACTGTTTAAAATGGTATTGATATGCCCGGATTCCAAAAAAGAATTTTCAAATCCGTATATATAATAATCTTTTTCGTTAAAAAAATCCGTAAATCCGTCAGTCAGGATAAGTGTTCCCATAGCAATGCATATTATGAATAATATTACGGCGGCAAGCTTTGTATAGATTGAATATATAAATTTTTTCATTGTCAGATACCTCCTTAATCCACCTTATAGCCGATACCCCATACTACCTTCAGATACTTCGGCTCCTTAGGATTAATCTCGATTTTTTCTCTTATATGCCGGATATGTACAGCAATTGTGTTATCACCCACAACATTTTCCTCGTTCCATACATTCCTGTAAATTTCGTCTGCCGAAAACACACGGCTTCTGTTCCTTGCAAGCAGCTCCAATATCCTGTATTCTATGGGCGTCAGCCGTACATCCTCACCGTCCACCTTAACAGTTTTGTTTTCCGTATTGACGGACAGCCCCGATATTGTGATTACGCCGTTTTGTTTTCCTATACCTCCGAGAGTGGTATATCTCCGAAGCTGAGATTTCACCCTTGCCACAAGCTCAGACGGATTAAAGGGTTTTGTTACATAATCGTCGGCTCCTGCGGTAAGACCTAAAATCTTATCTGCGTCCTCAGATTTGGCAGAGAGCAGAATAACGGGGATATTTCTGGATTCGCGCAGCTTTATCAGTGTTTTTATCCCGTCAAGCTTTGGCATCATAATATCCAGAATTATCAGATGAACCTCGTTTTCGGAAAGAGCCGCAAGGGCATCGATACCGTTATAGCATTTTAATACTCCGTAATTTTCTCCCGACAGGAAAATAGCGATGCTGTCAACTATCTCTCTGTCATCATCGACAATAAGTATATTCATTTTTCTTTCGTCACCTCCGACCCTATTATAACAATAAATTCTTAATTTCTGACAATGAAATTTCTTAAGATTTCTTAATAAATGAGAAATTTAAGGAACCGCTGATTAATCAGAGGTTCCTTAATAATGAATTTTTCTTCTTCTCCGCTTAATTAGTGTATGATTTTACAGCATTTGATATGGTATTGTAATCGTTAGTAAGTATTGTATCAATATTCATATCAAGAAATTCTTTTGCTTCAGCTGCATCGTCTGACCAAAAGACATTGCATATTATGCCGTTTCTATGTGCTTTATCTATCATTTCCCGATTAAAATAATTTTTCACAAGCTGCACCTTTTTGCAATCATATTTTATTGCTCTGTCAACAATTTGCCACGGCAAATCTCCCCCTCCGCAGCAGCGGCAAATATCAGGTGCAATGCTTTTAAGCTGTTTTAGAACTTCATCGTTTTCTGTCATAAAGTAAACATATTTCCTGCAATCATACTTATCAATTGCGGAAACAATTTTCCTTAAATAGTTTTCAGGCAATGGGTCAGTATTGTTTTCGGATTTTATGTGAATATTCATAATTACATGGCATGCAAATTTTTCTAAGATTTCGTCAAGCTTCAAAATTTTCATTCCCATGAATTTTTCACCGTATTTTTTGCCGAAATCATATTCTGACAATTCATCGTAAGTATGCTCAAAAACAAGCCCCGTTCCGTCAGAAACACGCTCTAAGCCTGAATCGTGAATAGATACAATTTCTCCGTCTTTGGTGCTCCATAAATCGAACTCAATTTCTTCTGCGCCCATCGCTACCGCAGCGCCAAATGCAGGCATACTGTTTTCCGGCGCTATTGTATTAAACCCCCTGTGTGCACATACCCTCGGATAAGGCATAATATCGTCGGGTTTTACAATTGCGCTGCCCGCCGGACGATATTTCCATGGTCTTCTGCCTTTTTCAATATATTCGTAGTGAGCGGAATCAGGATTTCCAAATCCCGCAGGTTTATAATATTTTTTCCCAATGTCTATATCAACTACTGCCATGCCGACTCGGCTGTGCATATTGGCAAGCACCTCGCCCGAAGGAGCAACAACCATGCTCCCTCCGCCGACTTCAGAACCCTCACCCATAGAAACCGACGAGCGAATAACATACGCATTTGTATTGTATGCCAAAAACTGCGACATAATTTCAGTCGCCCTGTGTGTGTCACTTCTTTGGTGCGAACAACCAATGATTACATCTAAATTCCGTCTTGCCATGTTTGCAAAATTCTCATAAAAGTAAAAATCGTAGCAAATGAGAAAGCCGAAACGGATTCCCTCTATCTCTATAACCGTCGGCTCTGAAAATTCAAATGTATAATCGCTGTCAAGCTTAAAATCCGAAACCTCACTCGGCACAAGATGCTGCTTAAAATACCTGCCTGCGACATTCCCGTTTCTGTCAAAAGCATACGTGGTGTTTCTGTATCCGTTTTCTGCTTTTGAACGGGCATTAATAAACACCATGGCACTGCATCTTTTGGCAGTTTTTGAGGCTTCTTTCAATATTAAGCCGTTATATTTATTTATACTTTCCTCGCTCTGTTCTTTTGTTTCCGCAAGGCATGGAATATCACAGGATTCGGGCATCACAATAATATCCATTGACAAATCACATTGCTTCAGCAAACTTATCTCTTTATTAAAATACTCATCTGATTTTAAATAATCCGTTGAATACGGAGGCTGAATTACACATACCTTCATTAAAACCACATCCTTTAAATAAAGTTATACCACCATTTCAGCATAATGAAATGATTTTTTTGCATTATAGCATATAATTTTTCCCCTGTCAATAGAATAATCGGCTTTTTTTCTATAAAAATAATAACCGCGTGTATTTTTTGGGGGAAGGAAGAAATTTTACTGACAAGCCTGCCCTGTCACCTTTGCACCTATTTTCAGAGTCAACACCCTTTTTTGGTTTATAAGTATAAATCTATGGTTAGGGTGTGCAATATTTGACGCTTACTGATCAAATAATAGATTGTAAGCTGAAAAAACAAAAAAACAAGTGCCTTTCAAAACCTCTCAGGTTCTGTAAGAACACTCGTAATGGTGCGGATAACAGGACTTGAACCTGCACCTCGTGAAAGACATGAACCTGAATCATGCGCGTCTGCCAATTCCGCCATATCCGCAAAAATAATATTAAAATTCACTTGACTTTTATTATTATATCAGATATAATATATATTTGTCAAGGGCTTTTGGCAAAAAAATTATTTTTTTTGGAGGGAAAGGCATGAAAGAGCACAGCTACGAGTGGAATGAACATATGTTAACGGTATATGAACCGGAAAACAAAGCGGAAGGATGTCCGTGGGTATGGAGGACTGAATTTCTGAATGCATTTGATTATGCGGATCAGGAGCTGCTCAGCAAAGGGTGGCATATTGCATATTATAAGGTGTCGGACATGTTCGGATGCGACGAAGCAACAGAGCTTCTGAAGAAATTTCATGATTATGCGGTAAGCGAATTTTCCTTAAGCCCGAAGGCTGACATATTCGGGTTTTCAAGGGGCGGGCTTTATGCCTTTAACTATGCCGTAAAATATCCCGAGGATGTGAGCACCTTATATCTGGATGCTCCTGTGCTTGATATAAGAAGCTGGCCGGCAGGCTATGGCAAGGGAGAAGGTTCTCCCGCAGATTGGGAGCTTTGTAAAAAGCATTACGGTCTTACAGAAGAAACAGCAAAAAATTTTAACCGGAATCCTGTTGACAGAATTGACCTGCTTTTGAAAACGAATATTCCCGTTATACTTGTGGCAGGTGATGCCGACACAGTAGTTCCTTATGAAGAAAACGGAAAACATCTGGAGTCGTATTTCCGTGAAAACGGCGGAAAGATTATGGTTATAATAAAAAAAGGCGTGGGTCATCATCCCCATAGCCTTGAGGACCCGAAGGAGATTATTAAATTTATTAAAGGGTACAGAAATATAGGCTGAGAGACAGGGGATGTTGCATTCAGCGCAGACCATCTGAATCCAAAACCCCCGGGGGCTGCTGCTTTATTTTAACGCAGCAGCCTGTTTTTTATCAGCCGGCAAGGGAAAGGGCACCGGCAACGGACGAGAAAAGAATACATATAATTATTCCAGCGGCTGTGGGTATGGCAAAGGACAGAAGCGTCCAGCCCATGCTGCCGGTCTCTTTTTTTATGGTAAGCATTGTTGTTGAGCAGGGCCAGTGAAACAGTGAAAAAAGCATAACCGATACGGCAGTAATCCACGTCCAGCCGTTTTGCACAAAAAGCTCCTTCATTGCCGTCAGGCTGTCAAGCTCGGCAAGAGTACCGTTTGACATATACATCATTATAATCAGCGGAATAACAAGCTCGTTTGCCGGGAAGCCGAGAATAAAGGCAAGGAGAATAACTCCGTCAAGCCCCATCAATCGTCCTGCCGGGTCAAGAAACGCCGATAAATGCTTAAGCAGCGGTATGCCGTCTGCTGTCAGGTTGGCAAGCAGCCAGATTATAAGTCCTGCCGGTGCCGCAACGGTAACGGCGCGCCCGAGAACATAAAGTGTTCTGTCAAGAACCGACCTTACAATAATTCTTCCGATATCAGGTCTTCTGTAAGGCGGAAGCTCAAGGGTGAATGAGGAGGGCTTCCCCTTAAGAAGGGACACGGACAGAAGCCGGGACACGGCAAAGGTCATGAGAATTCCGAGCAGGATAAAGAAAGTAAGTATCAGCGCCCCGGCAGCTGAGCCTGCGACGCCTGTTCCGCTTATAAGGAACATTGAGGTTACTGATATAAGCAGCGGAAAACGGCCGTTGCAGGGGACAAAGCTGTTTGTTATTACAGCGATAAGCCGCTCCCTCGGCGAGTCGATTATACGGCAGCCGATAATTCCGGCGGCATTGCAGCCGAACCCCATACACATTGTAAGCGCCTGCTTGCCGCAGGAGCAGCATTTTTTAAATGCCTTGTCAAGATTAAAAGCAACCCGCGGCAGATATCCCAAATCCTCAAGCAGGGTGAACAGAGGGAAAAATATTGCCATGGGAGGAAGCATAACCGATACGACCCAGGCAAGAACCCTGTAAACACCGAAAATAACAGGAGCGTAGACCGCTTCCGGAATACCTGCATAGCCGCAGAGAGCAACCAGCTTATCTTCAATAAAAAACAGAAGGTCTGACAGAAGGGCCGACGGATAGTTTGCTCCGGTGATTGTCAGCCACAGCACCAGCCCGAGAAGCAGCAGCATAAGCGGAACACCTGTAAGCCGTCCGGTCAGAAGCCTGTCGATTTTTCTGTCGCGTCTGCCGTAGTCAGGGTTATCAAATTCGACTGCACCGTTTATTATGTCTTCTGCATTCAATATGAGGCAGGAGGCTATATTGTCTTTAAGCCTTTCGGGCGTGATTCCCGCATCAAGCAAGGATTTGTTTGCTTCCTTTAAGGCGTCGGCAAGCTCGGGAGAGTCAGGGTCAAGACCTGTATAGCTGTAAATTCCGCTGACTGTACCGCTATCATTTTCAAGAAGCCTGAGTGCCGCCCACCGCGGATTCAAAGCCTTGATTTTCCCCAGAAGCACATTTTCAAGCTTTTCGGCAGCGGCCTCAATAGGCGCAAGATATCTGACACGGCAGCCCTCCGGCGCCTCCCCCATTGCCGTGGATTCAACAGATTCAAGGAGACGGTCCATCCCTTTGCCGCATTTTGCGCTTGTTCCCACAACGGGTACGCCGAGCCGCCTTGACAAAAGCTCAAGATTAATTTTAATTCCTTTTTTCTCCGCTTCATCAAGCAGATTCACGCATACAACAACTCTTTTTGTTATTTCGATTGTCTGAAGCACAAGATTAAGGCTGCGTTCAAGAGCAGTGGCATCACATACGACTATAACAGCTTCCGCACCGCCGTAGCATATGAAATCACGAGCCACCTCCTCTTCGGCGGAATGCGCCATCAATGAGTATGTGCCCGGTATATCAACAAGAATGAATTCCCTATCATGTCTGAAGCAGCTTCCGCTGGCGTTTGCAACGGTTTTTCCGGGCCAGTTACCGGTGTGCTGATTAAGACCTGTAAGACAATTAAATACACTGCTTTTTCCAACATTGGGATTACCTGCAAGTGCCGCCATAATGGCGTCCGAATTATCTTTCTTAACAGAAAATCCCATATCTACGGCCTTTATTCCGACCGAATCCGAAGTAAGCCCCATATCAGATTACCCCCTCATGAATAAACCAGAATATTATCCATATCCTCACGGCGGATTGCTATAACCGTACCGCGGATAAGAAACGCCGCCGGATCTCCGCCGGGACTTTTAAGTACGCATTTAACATCTGTGCCCTCGATAAGTCCTATGTCCTGAAGTCTGCGTCTTATACTCCCGGCCGAACGCAGCTCCTTTATTTTTGCACTGTCATCTATTTTAAGCGCAGATAATGTATTATTATCCATTTTAATAATCACTCCTTATTTTTCCTTAAGGAAACTTTATTTCCTTATGCTATATTATATGAAAAAAATACCGGTGTGTTACAGCAAAATAAGTTGAACGAGCAAACACACGGGGACGGTTCTCCTGTGTTCGATTTCGAACACAGGAGAACCGTCCCCGTGTGTTTTGTGTTTTGTGTTTTTTTCCGTCTCCTTATGTTTTGTGTTGGTGTTATATTCAGGAAATCAATTTTTTTATCCGTTCCTCCGCCTTAAGTCTATACTCTATTACTTCTTGTCTGCTGCTGTACGGCTTTTTTAAGAACTCATACATTTCCTCAAGGACCTTTTCAAGGGCTGATATTTTTTCGGCTTCCATTTCGCCGCGCCTTGCTATGCTTATTATATTTTCAAGAGTAAATATGCTTTTCTTATAGTACTGCGTGATAAACACAGGCTCCGGTACATTGGTCGTTTCGTGTATCATATTATAATATTTGTCAATCTGCGGACGAACCTTATCCGCTGCCGGTATTTTTTCAAGCAGTGCTTTATCACATCCGGCATTTTCTATTATCCTTGCCGCCTCAGGCGGATAATGCCCGGGAATAAAAAACCCGGTATTCCAAATATCGCTTTTTTCTCCCTGATTTGAATAGCTCGGAGCGGTAGTATAGTTATCGTATGCCTTTATGTATTTTGAGGTAGGAAGATGTATAAAAAAGGTAACATCAGTATTTTCAACGACATTCTCCGTAATTGTATATCCTTCCGTTCCCTCATCCATATATATTGTTCCCGGATAATTAGGCTGGTCATGGAAGTAGTTCCCTTTTATAACCGAACCGGGCTGATTCCCGAGTGTGTATACCGCACCTCCGTCAAAGCATACATTTAAATGATCATATACCTCGTTATACGTAACCGAGTTCCGGCGGCATGTAACCGAATCCGTATACATACTCCAGCCCCAGCCTAAGGATATACCGGAGTAAGGAACATCCCATATTGTATTATGTGTAATGTTTAAGCCCTCCGTATAGTAGCCTGAAATTGCCGGAGCACCCCAATGATAAAGTCCTGTCCTTGTAATGGCATTGTTTGAAACCGTATTATCACGACACACCTCTTTAAACGGTATATACTCCATATCAGTATCTATAACACGCACCTCATTTATAAAAAAGTAATGCTGAATATCTCTTTTTACCCTTATATACCTATACTTTTTATGGCTTTCAAACTGAACAACAAGCACGGAACGGTAATCATATGCCTCTTTATCTCCTGCGGAAAAAAGTATGTCGTAATTATCCGGCTCATCCTCTGTTGATGCGGCAATTGAAAAGCTGCGCCTTGAATCCCACTGATCCATATCCAGCCTTGATACAAGCTCTATTCTGTCAAAATCGGTATCACGTCCCAGGTCTACCTCCCACCATTGATCAGGCATGTCTGTAAACCAGCCCACCGTAAGATCTCCGCTGTTTGCAAGCCGGGCTTCGTCCGTATTGTATTCCTCCGAAGCATATGAACGCTTATTTCTCGCATGGTCATATCCGCACAGGGGCTGCTCTTCATAATTATGATGTAAAAGTCCCACAGTAAGTGCGCTGTCGCAGATATCATAAAACACATTGCCGTCTATACAGCTTTTATTTACGCCCTCATAAAATCCTATCGCCGCCGCCGCAAGCCCTGTAAACACATTATTTTTAAAGCAAATCCGCTCCGCAGCTGATACACGTATATTGGCAGGAATAAATTTATTGTCAAAAATCCTGTTTGATTTATTGTCTGTAACGTTTATAGAATGTGCCTGCCCCGTTACAAGCCCGTATTTTGCAGGTCTGTACCAGGCTGCATGCGTAAATGTTATTCCGGAAAAAGTAAGATTTTTGACCTTGTTTTTCAGATTGCTTCCGTATATGTGCAAAAGCTCCTCCAGCACCGGTACATAAACCTCAGCCTCCGCCATATCCTGCGCCGTATAATAATACAGATACTTCTCCTTGGAGTTGTAGTAAAAATCATTTTCCGTATCCATCACCTCAAAGGCATTTTCAATAATAAACGGCGTATACTGCGCTATACGGTGATGTCCGCCGCGCGCTGCGGCAAAGCTCGGATGCGATGATAATATAATATTTCTTTTATCGTCATAAGGTATAATTTTATCTACATTCACCGTCATGCTTTTCCAGCCCCGGCAATAATGAAGCTGGATTTCATCGGCATTTTCCCAAAGCCCCACCTCGGAGGAATCCACAAGTATGCCGTCAACCTCCGTTTTAAGATTGGAAAAGTCATTATACCAGCCGCACGGGGTTATTCTTTTCTTGCCCGCCGCCCTGTTTGCTCTTTTCCCATTTACATAAAGCTCGCGCACCGTGCACGGCTCAGAAAGCCTTGCACGCCAAACCTTTTCCGAAACATGCTCCCAATTCTCCACCCTTTTCCCTCCGGATATAACGGGAACTTCATCCTTATATGCCATATATGACGTGCCGCTGTCACGCTCATCAAAGCAAAGCGGATTTTTAAGACAGTATATGCCGCCGCGCAGATAAACAACAGCACCTCCCTTTGATTTTCTTGCTTTCTCCTGCGCTTTTTCCGGTGTCAAAAACGGTCTGTTCTCTGAGCCGTCAAACAAATCGTTTCCCTTGGGTGATACATATATTTTATCCATTTTCAAATCAATTCCTTTCCGAGCTTAAAAAATCCTTAACAGCAGTATCCAATTCAGCCTTTGCGCTGACAATTCTGTTTCTGTCTATGATGGCGCTTACGGGCGATATCCCGGCTTTTACTGCCGCATCAATCTCGGCTTTAATACTCACATATTCCGACTGCGCCTTATCTATTGCAGCCTGCAAATCGGCAAAAGCCTGCTTGGAATAACCCAATTTGGAATTTTCCGCGGTATCATATATCGTACGGGCTCCGCTGACTATATTTCTGAGGCAATATTGAGCAAGCTTTGCATCAGTCATTGAACCGCTCACCTCTCCAAGTACGTTATCCCATATTTCTTCTGCGGTATATTTGTGAGGTATTATCTTTATCCTGTCAAAAACACTTTTATATTCCTCTGCGGGTCCGGCTGCGTCGGCAATAGCCTTAGCCTCCGCAGGCATATTCCCCGGCACAAAATATTTTGTATTTGTCACAAAGCAGTTTTCTCCGTAATTCTCCATTACACTCGTGGTTGAATAATTGCTGTCAAAAACAAGATTTTTCTTGTCGCGGCTGTATATGAAAAATGACAGCCATACATTTTCAAGCACATTCCCGCTGACGGTATAATCCGCCGAACCGTTATCGGGATAAACGGCACCGTAAACATTATTCTGGTTTTTAATATAATTTCCCGAAATTACGCTTCCCGGCTGCTGCGCAAGAGTATATATGCCGCCGCCGTCCATATTTACAAGCGTAAAATTATCTATAACATTGTTTCGTATTTTGTTATTCCTTGACGTTACCGAATCAGGATATGTTGTCCAGCCCCATCCGAGAGCTATACCGGTATAGGGTACGTTATATATATAATTATGAGCTATATCCACGTTATCGGTATAATACGTCTGTATTCCCGGTGCACCGAAATTAAACTCTCCGATTGCCGTTATACAGTTATTGTATATTCTGTTGTTTTTACAAACCTCTTTTTGAGGTACATGCTCCATAGAAAGATTTATAACGCGTATTTCCGCAAGAAACATATATTCATTAACGGTTTTTCTTACCCTTACATATCTGTATTTCCCGTTCTCATTAACATCTGCGCGCCAGGTTTCTTCTACTCCGAACCCTTCTGCGCCGCATAATGCAAGCCTTACTCCGCCGTCGGCAAATTCCGGATCATTTGATGCAATTACTTCAAAATACCGTTTTGTTGTAGGCTGATCATATCCGCTTCTCGCATCTATTTCTATGCGGTCTATCTCATATTCCGCTCCGAGATCAACCTGCCACCAGGCATTTTTATAGCTTCCGTCTGCAGAGACCGAATGCCATCCGGTCTTTGCCGAGCCGTCTGCTGCATCGTACGGAGGATAGCTGTCTGAATCATTGCTCGCAGTACATACCTTATTAAAGGCAAGATTATACCCTTCATATTCAGGCTCCATATAATTATCGCTCGGCAGACCGACAGTTACCGCGCTGTCACCTATACTGTAAAAGGCATTGCCTTCAATAAGATTATTTGAAGCCCCCTTATACAAGCCTACGCCCACTTTCGCAATGCCGGTAAAGCTTCCGTTTATGAATTCTATATTCTCAGCCGCACTGATCTGCACCGCTGCGTCCGTTATATTTACACCCAGCTCATCAAGCGCTGTTTTCTTTTTTTCCCCTGAAAACGACTGCGCCTGACCGCCGATATACCCGTTATCAACAGGATAATTCCATGCCGCATGCGCAAAGGTTATTCCGTCGAAGGTTATATTATGTACCTTTCGGTTTAAGTCGCTTCCCGCTATATCAACAAGCTGTTCAAGCACCGGGGCATATGCTTCCACTGCGGCGCTTCCGTCCGTCATATAATATATATACCCCTCCCTTTCATCATAATAATACTCTCCCGGCTCATCAAGATATTCAAACACATTTTCAAGATAAAATCTGCTGTCACTTTGCACACTGTGAGCCCCTGCCGAGGTTGCTTTTACAAAATCATCACCTATGACAAACGCCGCTTTATTATCATCAACAGCAATAATATCCTTTACATTGCATACTATAGACTTCCAGCCCCGTGCATAATGCAGCTGTATATCTTCGGGATTCCTCAGAGCCGCATACTGTATGTCGGCAAGCACTCCCTGCGGTATCCCGTCATCGGTGCAGTAAAAACCCTTAGGAGTAACCTTATTGTCAGCAGCTGCACGCACAGCCTTTACTCCGTTTACATAAAGCTCATGCAGCCTGCTTTCTCCGCTGTAGGGTACTCTGTAAAGATTTCCGTATACCTGCTCCCAGCCATCCACACGTCTGCCGCCCGATACGGTAACATCGCCTGCGGCTCTGTAATTAACCCTGTATCCGTTTTCTCCGCTGTCGGTATCGTTAAATCGCCATACCTCCTGAAGTTCATAAACTCCCGGCTCAATATTAACGTTTATATCACGCTGCATATCGGAATTAATTTCCCTTACTGCCCTTTGCGCCTGCTCAAGGGTCCTGAAAGGATGAACGGCTGTTCCGTTTCCCGAATCTGACCCGTCCGCAGAAACGTATATATCATATCTTGTTTTCTCTGTTAGCTGTAATGCAGGGCTCATCGGTCTAATGGCTCCATCTGTTGTTTCCCACAAAAAAGCCTTAAACTCTCTGCCCGGGCAAAGCTGCTCCGGAACGGGAAGACTTGCGCTTACAGCTGCCCTTCCGCCCTTGCCGACAGTTTTCTCCGTAAATGCTATATTTTTCAGCTGTCCGTTTTCATAAACAGCAGCCGCAACAGCAGCCGTGCGGGCCGTATCGCTCATGTTTACAAGCTTGGCGGCGGCACCGGCAGTGCTGACGTCAAGAATATTTGAAAAAGTATTCCCGTTTTCATCCTCGAAATCAAAATCCATGCAGGAAAACTCATTAAGAGAACCCAGCGAAAGCTCACCGTATACCGGCACGTTTTTAAGATTTGTTACATTCTCTGCCGTTAAACGGTACGGTGATGATTTTTCCGCATCCGAAATATCTATAGAATACGTATACCCATCTGCAGCCGCTCCGTTACACGCAAGTATTTCACCTGTATTATCGTTTATAAGCCGTATCCCAGAAAACGTATCGGTATTCATTTCATCGCTGAATTCTACCGTAAGGGTATTGCCTTTTATTACCGCACTGTTTATAACCGGGTTCACCTCATAAACCTTAAATTCAGCCAATTGCGAATGCTCCGTATTCAGCTTTTTATATGTAATATATCTGTAAGCGGTTTCGTCATTAACCGACGCTGCATATTTGCCGCCGGCAGGATACGGATTGTAATCAAAATCCGGCTTTTCAACCGCCGGGTTTTTTAAATATGCAAGCTTGGTATATCCGTATTCCGAAAGCTCCGCAGCATCTAAGTTATCCGCATCGCTTATACCGGTAATATCGTTAGTACCGTAAAGTGCGAAATAATTTCTTGCCCCCGGCTCATCTCCGTTATTTCTCCTTGCATAAAGCTCCATATATCCTATATTGTGCGCCCCGCCCATATCAAGCCGAACAAAATCCCGGTCACCTCCGTAATTTCCAACCCATGCGGTATTAAGATTCCCGTCTGCCGCCATATCGGACACATATGAAAAATCATTGTTCCATACGGTTCCTGCCGCTGTATTTTCAGGTTTTACCTCCGTAACGGTCTGCATTGCATACACACGCAGCTCACTGAATCCCATCATATGCCCGGAATATAGCCTTACGTATCTGTAAGCGCTGTCCGCCGAACCGCTGAATGTCATATTTGCCTTTCCCAATACCGGCAATTTCTCTCCGTCCGCCGAGCTGCATGTATCAAGCACTTCAAATTCTGAAAAATCCGCTGTGTTTGACGCCTGTATCTCAAAATCCGACAGCCATACAGCGTCTGCTGTGTTTGAACGGGCAGCCACATCAATATGGCTTATTTTATATCTTCTCTGCAAATCCACAGTCACCCATTGCATAAAGTTTCCGTAGCTTAAAACCAGGTCAGTATTATTATGGTCGTCAACAAGATTTACCGGGTCTCCGTAAACAGGTCCGGCAGAGACTGAAACGGGCTTAAACATTGCAACATTTACAAGCTCTGTCTTTGTTTCCCCGTATGCTTCTGCAAAACTCAATTTATACGGCAAAACCTGCACACAAAGTACTGCTGCAAGAAATATTCTAATAAGCTTACTTTTTATCATAATCATCCTCCGTAACACCTAAATGCCGTTTTAGTACAATCTCTTTTTCAATTCATCCCTGTTCATATTAATTACATTTATCGTAACAACAGTACCCTTTCCGGGCTCACTCTGTATATTAAGCCCGCATTCGGAGCCGTAATACGTTTTTATGCGTTTAACAGTATTCCTTATACCGTATCCGCCCTTTTTTTTCGGAATCCTGTCAAGATCAAGAGCTTTCCGTATATCCTCCTCACTCATTCCATAGCCGTTATCCTCAACGGTAAATATTATATTTTGTTCCGATTTTTTAATTGTTATTTTTATTATACTCTCGTCAGCGTCATCCTTTTCCACCAAGCCGTGCAGTATAGCATTTTCCACTATAGGCTGAAGAATAAGCTTAATGGTCGGGCATTCCAAAACCTCATCATCTATGTCCTTTATAACCCTGTATGAATTTTCATAAGAAAATTCATTTATTTTTATATATCGTTCTACGAGCTCAAGCTCCTCCCTTACGGTTATAACATGATTCCCTCCGGCTAAAACAGAACGGTAATAGTTAGTCATATTATCTATCATTTCAGCTATACCCGACTGTCCCAGCCTGAGCATTTGCCATTTAATCACGCTTAAGGAGTTATACAGCAAATGAGGGTTGATTCCCGATTGCAAAAGCTCAAGCTCCATCGCCTTTTTTGTCCTGATCATTTCTGCCATATCCGAATACATTTTTCTCTTCTCCGCAAGCAAATCATTAAACCGATGCTTTATAATTGCAATATCCGGATCGCCCGACGCATCTGACAGATATTCGGCAGAACCCATATCATCATCATTCTGCAAATGTCCTATAAAATTGTTCAAATCCTTTGTAACCATAGATACCATTGTCTTGTATATAAAAAAAAGAACAGCCACGAGTACGGAAAAGCCCAAGAAATAAAAAACAAGATACAGGTTATAGCTTTTAAATACCGAACCGGTATTTATCATACATGACACTATGCTTCCGTCCCGCAGCTTTGACGAGTGTACTATATCGTACTCAGACTTTATATCGTCGGAGTTTGAATAGAAAACCGTTCCGTCTGCTCCGGTATAAAGCATCACTTCACCGTCCGCGGCTGCAATGTTGCGCAAAGGATATGTAAGCTCCTTTAAATATATTCTTGTTTCAAAAAAACCGAGAAGCTCCTCATAGTTGTTTATTCTTCTGAAAAAGGAGATATAACCCGCCTCATCTTTAGTATCCTTTACATGGCTGTAATCCCATACAAGCTCAGAATTCAAAGCGGAATTCAGCTGATTCCAAACCCGTGTTTTTTCCTTAAGCCTGTCAATAGAATTCACATACTTTCCCATAGGCAAGCTGTCGTTAACCGGATATATAATGCATACATTGTCCTGTAATCCAAAGCCCGACATAAATACGCCAAGCTCACTGTAATACTCCATAACGCGCGCTATATCGTTTCTGTAATCCGCTTTCAGCCCATTTATAATAAAGGAACTCATTGTTATATTTTCACTTTTTAAAATATTTTCATCAATTATTTTGTCTATCAGGCTCACGGCGCCGATAAGCCTCTTTTCAGCTCCCGCATTATATTCCTTCCGCTCTCCGTCCCTGAGACTTACTATACCGAAAACAAATATGAATATAACGGGTATAACTGTACATATAAAAAATAAAGTAGTAAGCTTTCTTTGTATGCTGAGTGATTTGTAAAACTGCTTCATCTGAAGCTCCCTCCTATGCAAATTCCTACTTCTGTTTCTCGGCTCTGTAAAGCTTCGGACTTTTTCCTGTATATTCACGAAACAAGCTGGCAAAATATGTTTTACTCATATATCCTACTCTTTCGGATATTTCGTATATCTTCATATCGGTATTTTTCAGCATTTCCTTCGCCTTTTCCATGCGTATCCGCACAAGATATTCAAATATGGTAACCCCTTCATACTGCTTAAAAATATGATTTGCATAGCTTTGGCTTGTATACGTTCTGTCCGATATCTGATTTACATTTTCTATGCTTCCGTATTCCTCGTTAATGATTTTCTTAATGCTGTTTACAAGCATAATATATTTCCCGCTGTTTTCATTTTTTTCATTAAGATAATCATATGCAAATTTAAATATATTCACAACCCATTGCCCTATATCAAGTATTGTATTGTATTTTGAAAGCTTGTTCCACACCATGGTATCATCACCAAACACATTTGTAAAGCTCTCGTTTCTGTCCAAAAGAATAAGCTGCAGAATGCTTATAAGTGTATACGTAAACGCCTTTAAAGAGTTTTTATTATACGTATTTTTTTCATAATATTTATTTAAAAAGCTCTGCATTATTTTAAAATCATTATTTGAAAACATATCTGTAATCTCGGCCTTAAGCTTAACAATATCATAATCAAGCATACGGTCGGCATTTTCACTTTTCTCCGCCAATACTATATTGTTTCCCATGCTGTATATATTGGTTTTAAGAGTATATTCCGCACTGTTATACAGCTCGGGCGCTTTTTCTATCTTATCCGATATACCTCCGGCGCACATTAAGCATTCGTATCCAAGCTTATTGTTTATATAATCCTTTGATACATTTAAATAATCAAAAAGCTGCTCTATCCCCTCCTGCTCATTTTCGGCATCATCAAGGTATACCATTGAAACAATACTTGTTCTGCTCTGCAAAAAAGAACAAACGCGTATACTGTCCGGAATATTTTCCATCATGTATTTTTTTATATCGTAAAGAGCCATGCAGTTTACTCCCATATCATTGCCGACAGAATCATTGATATGTATAACAACTACCGAATACATGTTTTTTATGCTCATGCTCAGCTTCTCAAGCTGTGAAGCATATGAGCTGCTTAAATTTCCGTAAACGATATCCTGTGTTACAAGCTCGCGTACATACGGCATATTTTCTTCCACCTGCCGCCTTAAATTAAGCATTGTCTCGTTCAGCTCATGCTCGCTTTTCTTGATTTTAAGAATCTTTTTTACAGTCTCGGTAAGCTTATCAAGGTTTATGGGCTTTAATAAATATCCGTATGCATTATAATCCATAGCAGAACGTATATATTCCACATCATCATAGCAGCTCATAAATATGAATTTTGTCTTCGGCAGATCCTCAAGTACCTTCTTTGCCATTTCAAGCCCGTCCATAACAGGCATAGATATATCTGTAAGTATAAGAGAAGGGCAAAACTCCAGGGCCTTTTTGTACCCGTCCATACCGTTTTTTGCAAGAACTATTTCCGTTATCCCCATACCCTGCCAATTTACAAGCTCTGCCAAGCCTTTTCTGTCGCTTACATTATCATCAACTATAAGCAGCTTATACATGATGCGTCACTCCTGTCTTTCAATAATATGTTCCCCCTGCCCTCCAGCGGGACAGGGGACATATTAATTGAGCTCTATTTTATTACCATATAAATAATTTTCGCCGTTTCCGCTCTTGTTGCGTTTTGTTCGGGGCAAAAGCTTCCGTCACCCATGCCGGATATAACCTTACCTGACGCAAGGCTGTTTACTGCCTCTGCAGCGTAATCCGCGATTTTTTCACCGTCGGTAAAACCAGATACACCGCTGGAAATCTCATAGCCGGCCTGCTGCATGGCGCGGTAAATCATAACGCATAAATCCTGCCTTGTTATGCAGGCGTCAGGCTCAAAAGCTCCGTCATCATATCCTTTTATTATCCCAAGCGCACTTGCGGCAGATACATATTCATACTCCCACGAATCCTTCGGCACGTCAACAAAATCCGTTTCCGTATTTTCTGCAGCGCCGTCTGATATACCTGTTACTATCATTTTTACAGCCTCTGCTCTCGTCACATAATCGTCCGGGGCAAAAAGCTTTTCCGACTTTCCGTTTATAATATTTCTCTCATACAATGCTTTTACACTGTCAAAAGCCCAATGATTTACAGGTACATCCGAAAATACACTTGTTATCTGCGGCTCTGCGGTTTGTTTTTGTAACGGCACCGGCGCACTTATAAGGCCTCCCGCAGGTGAAATCCTGTCACCGCCGGAGGAGCCTCCTCCGCCGGACGGCTGAGTATAGTTATCGATAAGCCTCTGCAAATCGGCAGGAGTTTTGCAGCTTTTCCCTAAAATATGTTTTAACAGCCCGGTGTTTGATGAGCTGTATTTTGTAAGGTCAAGCTTTAAAATATCATTATAATCCTTTATATATTGAGGTATGCTTCCCCACGGTCCCTGCTGTATATAATAAAGAACCGTTTTCTGATTAAAGGCAAGCTGTATATCCTCCTCGCATGTATATGCTTCGCCTGTCATTTTTTCATAAACAGCTTTTTTCCCCGTTTGATCAAGCGCCGCAAACAGCGAATCCTCCGAGCGGTTCAATCCGTATACCTTTTCATATTGATTTATTTTTGCCTCAACCTCTGATGCCGAAGATAAATTACTTATTTGTGAAAATGCCTGCCTGCGGTATAACACCAGATATTCCGAAACCTTTTCGTTAAATCTTTTCAGCAGCGCGCCGGTATCGGCGTACGCCTCCTTGGTAAGCCCCGAAAGAACATATTCCTGTCCTGCACTGTCAAGCTTATAATATTCGCTGTCTGTACCCACGGGAAGCTTATACACCTCATCATTATACCTTTCTATAAAAGAACTCACCTCTTCGGCATCATCAGCATCTGTAATAAATCCGAGAGCCTGCGATACACTCGCATAATCAATAGGTATTTGCTCCGTATCGGTGTCCGTTACAATTACGGCTGTGTATTCCCCCGGCGGAGTCCCTTCTTTTATTGTAAATGCCGGGAACTCATACTCTCCGCTGCCCTTTGCCTGCTTAAGCTCCGCAATATGAATACAGCTTTCAACAAATGTTTTTTCTCCGTTTATCAGCTGTTCATAATCCGCTCCCGGCTTTAAAATTACCATTCGAACGGTTTTGCCGTAATCCAGCCCGTCGCCCGAGACTGTCACCCTGCCGTCGGCACGGTTATAATCAACCTCTGCTCCGTAGGCTGTACATGCGCCTGCAGCAAGCATGGCCGCGGCAAAGCATATAATTTTATTCATTAGCTGTAAACTCCTTTCTCAGCATATAAATCCGCATCAAATACTGCTTTATTTAATAATAACTATATCATTTACATCTCCGCTTGAAACTCTGTAAATAACAGTAGATGCAGCGCCGCTCCCTGCCGATTCGGCATCTATAAAATCCGAATTTTCCGCCGTGCGAACCTCATCCTCTACAGAATCGTATATATATTTTTTTGTTTTGCTCCCGTCAAGATTTATAACAATGGTTTCATAATTCGGCTGAGTAAGAGTCTGACCCCTGCTTGTATCAGCCTTTACCTTGATTAAATTCCCGTCTCTTGCCGTAACCGTTCCGTACACCATGAAAATGTCCCAATACGGCGTATTATTACTTCCGGGTCCCATGGGTACATCTATGGATATGCTGTTGTACGGAGCATCCTCCGGTCTTTCTCCGTTATAAAAACGTCTTTCAATTTTCTTAATTTCATTTCCGGAGGACAACATAAGGCAAAGTATATCTCCCCTTTTCAGATTCGCCGATTCAATAATGCCGTCAGACTGCTCGGGATATTGAGCATAAATCCCTTTGTAATATCCGCATAAAATACTTACCGGCTCATCATATCGGTTCAGACCTTCTATTACCTTATCAACTATAAAAAATGATTCATTATTTTTTATGCTGTCATTCGGTTTTTCCGTTATCAGAACGGCTTCCGCTTTATTCATGCTTCCGCCGTCATATGCCTCAAACTCATACATTGTATCATTTGCAAATGATGACCTTGAAACAATCTCATATTGATCCTCGCTGCCGAAATCCTCAGGTATGCGCATTATAACCGCATCATCCGCCAGCGTGAGCACCATTCCGAAAATTCCGCTGTCGGACTTGTAATAGCGTGACGCAATCGCAAAATCCTTTGTCAGGCTGCTGTCTTTTTCATACGCCGTATTTTTATATACGGTATCCACGGCAGTAAGCTCATTTTTTGAATTTGCCGAGTATCTTACAAGCTGCTGCAAAGCGCCGTTTGTCCCGCCTCCGAGAAGCAGCGCACTGTGAATATCGTCTCTCGTTTTGCATGCCGTCCCGTCTATCTTAAGATAGTCGGAAGCTAAAAAATCCTTAAAAGCACCGGAGGAGGTAAACATGCGAAATCCCGGCTTTTCCGATTCCTCATCAAAATAAAGCTTTGCTATAAATCCATATTTTCCGTCTTCATATTTATCTCCGTCAAACGCAGCTATTCTCCCGAAATAATCAAGATAAAATATACCCTTATCCCCCGGCTTCAAGTCCCCTGTTTTCATTGTTTCGGCAACCTTGTACCGCTTGTTTTTTACGGTGATATATTCCTCTCCAACCGCCGAAACGCCGCCTCTTGCAAATGCGTCGGATACATATATATCGGTTACTTTGCTTCCTGCCCGATTAGCACTCGTCTCCACAGACAGTATGTTCCACTCGGCAAGCTGCGAAAACTCAATTTCTTCTCCCTCTATATTGCGGAGCGTTACCAAATCATCATTTTCATCAAATTTTATCGGCTCCGCCTTTTGCCCGTTTACGGACTTTGGGTATATTATCCGTTCATCGGCATTTATCCAATTCACAACATATGTTTTAACGGCTTTTATAATCATTATATCATATTTTCCGTTTCCGTCATAGTCTATTGCACGAATTGTCCCGAAATCCGGAATCAGCTCACTGTGAATATAGCTTACCAGCGGCTTATTGTTATAAATAACATCAAGCTCCGTTATAAAGGATATTCTCTTTTGTCTGTCATTGCCGTCATAGTAGGTTAAAACACCTGACGCGTCAAAGGACACCGCAGCCTCTGCGTCTATTTCCACTGCCGCGCCTTTGTCCGATGGCATTATAACTGCCGCCTCAAGCTCTCCTCCCGGCTCAGTCTCGCGATAATATACCTCCGCCATATAACCGAAATAATCGCGGTAGTGCGGATCATCGGTCATAATCTGCATATCGTTTACAACTATATAATCTTCTCCCGTATCTTCTGTACTCTCATCAGTCAGGCTAAGCCCCGGTATCTCGGTAATAAGCCCCTTTGTTTTCGAAAGTCCGAAATACTTTGAAAGAATGGTTTCTTCCCTGCCGCTGCTCAAAATCTCTCCGTCACCCTTAATATATTCTGATGTCTTAAGCCTTGCAAAAAGTGATAAATATACAAGCCTTGCTATATCGCCTCTTGTAATATATCCTTCGTCATTTGTCACTCCGTCAAGTATTCCGAGCTGTGCGGCAATACCTGCATAGCCGCCGGGATATCCGCCCTGCTTTTCTGCCAATTCATCATAGCCCAAGGCGCATACGGCTATTTTAATTGCCTGGTCATATGTTATGTTCTCATCAGGTGCAAAATACCCTTCCTCTATCCCATTTATGAGCCTGCTTTCATAGCAGGCCTCTATTGCGTCATATGCCCAGTAGCCCTTTTCAACATCCGTGAATGTATTCTGACTCACATGAATACTGCTTCCGGTAAGATGAACAGCAACCGTTGCAAACTCTGCACGGGTTATATAATCATACGGTAAAAATTTCCCGTCCGGATATCCGCGCATAACATTAAGCGCCGATAAGAATCTCACTTCCTTTTCCAAGCCCGTGCCCTTGATATCGCTTGGCAGTTCATATCTGGTTTCCTCGTCCGTAAGCGGTCTCTGAGTATTTTTTTCAAACACCTCCGTACCGTATAATATAGAC
This sequence comes from Clostridia bacterium, assembly GCA_017935675.1. GTDB lineage: Bacteria > Bacillota > Clostridia > UBA1381 > UBA1381 > RGIG9115. The sequence goes on from JAGBHE010000083.1 coordinate 38,242, forward strand.
GCTTTGTTTACCAGTACTCTTATTTCACCTATGGAAAGAACTCCGTCGGAGGTCTTTTCAACCCTTACATACTGATATCTCTTTTTTGCTTCAAAGTCTGCCGTCCATTTTCCGTTTTTCCCGTAATCGCTTTTACATTCACCTACAACCTCATATTCCGAAAAATCAGGGTCATTTGAAACCAATACCCGAAAATCGGAACGCTCCTCCGATGTTCCGTCTATTCTTGCCTCTATTTCAATACAGGAAATTTTATAACCCATTGCAAGGTCTGTCTGCCATAAAGGCCTGCTGTCGCTTTCAGCCGAAACCCATGCCGAATAGCTTGAGTTATCGTTTATTCCATCGTTCGCCGCCTCTGCCGCCGTATCCCTCGAAAGCTCACTTGATGCTGCTGCAGCTTGATTTGCAGCAACATCCGTAAGCTCATCCTCGGCAAAAGCAAAACACGGAAAAATAAGGGACAATACCAATGTAAATGCCGTAATTTTTTTATTCATTTATTCCGTCCTTTCCGCCGTTATCAATCAGCACTTAAAACCACCTGTGCCTTAGGCGATACTTTTCCGAAATATCCCGGCTCGGTTATGGCTCCCGGATAATTATCAAGCACATTAAACACCTCTTCGCCGTTTACCGTAAATATAATTCGCACGCCTTCGTCAGTGTTTCTGCAGCTCAGAAGTATTTCGTTCTTCTGCCCGAACTTAAACGCATCGCTTGAAAGCTTCGGTCCGAGAAGCTGCTCGACACCTGCCACATCTCCGTAAAACTGAGTACGTACTCCATTGTTGTAACGGTGCAGCTCAACCTTGCCCGGTGACAATACTATAATATAACACGACGTATCTTTGCTGCCGAAGTTCTCCGAAGGAGACTGATTTCTGAATACGATAGACGGCCAGTCTCCGGATAAGGCTTCTATCTGTGCATTAAATTTCAAATCAATATCACCGAAAAGACCATTCTTGTAATATCTCTGATCATTGGAGGTAATCTGAGTCCAGCTCTCACTGTCGGCAATTGCGTCCTTTAAGCTGTATTCTCCGTCCGATGAAATAACCTCGGGACGAACTATATTTACCCTATAGCTGCTGCTTGCCGAACCGTCCTTTGCCGAAACGGTATACACTGCTCCTCTCTCAAAATTAACCGCCTCTTTCGGCGCAGGGCTTATATTCACAAGACTGCTTATCCCTATCTCCGACGGAACAGCTCTCGTCATATCCGCCGTGTGCTTAACCTTTACCGTTATTTCCTTATTCTCATGGTCTATTACAGCATCCTCCAGCTGCTCAGGAAGAACAAAGCTTGTAATATCAAGATTTATTTTTCCGGCGTTAAATTCCGTTATCGTGCGTTCAAGCATAAGCTTTATTATATCTGTGTTGTCCTTCTTTGCGGCTTCAATCATTTCCTTAAGCGAATTGTGAGCCTCCCGGCTGACATTTCCAACCTGTACTCCCACAGGAGTATTATTTAATATTTCCTCTGCAAGACTTATCATTTCATTCATCGGAAGCGTATTTCGCGCAGCCTTGAATTTTTCAAGCTCCGATTCGTATTCAAGCCTCGTTTTTATTATCTCATCCCTGTCAACGGGAAGCTTTTTTGTTATTTCAAGCGCTTTATTCAAAAACGCCTGAAAATCATTATAAGCACTTTCTTTATACGTCCCTATATCCGTTCCTGTTTTCGCAAGCTTCATCCATTGAACGGCGTCTGTTATAAACGATTTAAGATAATTGTTCATAAACTTGTTATCATCTATTCCGTCATATCTGATGTTTGCGTATGTAAGCTCCGGGCTCACCGGCCACATATCCTGCCCGGCTTTTTCCTTAATATGCGCCCATTCATTTTCTATACCGGCATTCTTTATGATCTGCAGCGCTTTTAGCGGCGGATTGCCGGGAACATACCTTACAGGCTGCTCCGCGCTTGTATGGTTATTCTCCATAACCGTGCCGCTGTGCGGAGAATAATTGTCCTTGTATGTTATATACCCCGTTCCGATGTTTACAAAAAACGCCTGGTTAACATTTTCTGCAACGTTTTCCGTAATCGTATGATACATTGTGCCATTATCCGAATACAGGGATGCGATATAGTTCGGCTGATCACTCATATAATTGCCCTTTACCACCGTATTGGGCGCCTGACCTAAGCTGTAAAATGAACCGCCGTCAAAATTAATCATATTATTAAAATGCACCCTGTTATACATTACCTTGTTGTCGCGGCATACGGCAGAGTCGGGATATGTGGTCCAGCCCCATCCGACGCATATGCCGGAATATGCAACATTATATATTTCATTGTGAGATATGTCAAGATTTTGTACATAATAGCCCTGGATTGCCGGTGCGCCCCAGTTTACGTATCCGGCTCTTGTTATATAATTATTTCTTATCCTGTTAAACTTACAAGATTCCCGCGCCGGAGAATATTCCATATCCTCATTTATAACGCGCATCTCGGCAATGAAAAAATACTGAGAATCGGATTTTTTTATACGCACGTATCTGTATTCGCCCTCGTCCTCGGAGTACAGGACGCATGTTCCCTTATGCTCAAAGGGCGTCTGACCCTGTTTTGCAAGAATTACATAATTCCCGAAGCCGGGGTCATTTGAAGCCTGTATTTCAAAGTTTGCCCGCGTTGACGGCTGATCCATATCCTGTCTTCCAACAACCTCTATTCTGTCTATGCGATACGGCTGCAGCAAGTCTGCCTGAACCCATGCAGGGGCGTCTCCTGCCTGAGCCCACCCGGAACGGTTATTTACATCAAAAACCGCCGACGCCGGATAATCGCTTGCAGAGCCGCTTGATGTTGCCGGCTTATCGGCAGCAAGGTTGAAGCCCTCGTAAATCTCATCCTCATACGTCTGATTGGGAAGCCCTACGGTGATAGCAGCGTCCGCCGTATCAGCAAACACATTTCCCTCAATATTGCAATAGCTGACTCCCTGATACATGCCTATCCCTACAGCGCCCGTATCCTTTACTGTATTGTTTCTGAAAGAAATCTTTTCCGCCCATTCAAGCTGTATACATGCCGGAACAAAGCCCTTCGGCACATTTGTTTCCTCGTCGGTATCGTCAGCGGTAAAGACCTGTGCCTGACCGTTTTTCAGTCCTGCGCGGGACGGACGCTGCCACGCCGCATGAGCAAAATCAATCCCGTAAAACTCTATATTTTTTACCTTTTCACTTGACTTGTTTCCCCTTATCTCCACCAAAACCTCAAGGCGCGCTGCCCATATGTCGGCGGTCTTCATATCCTCATCGTCACGGGGCATGTAATACAGAGTTTTTTCATTTTTATTATAATAAAACTCCCCTTCTGTGTCAAGCTCTTCAAATGCATTCTCAACAGTTACGGCAACATTAGCCTTCATCGGATGATGCCCTCCGGATGCCGCCGTATCGAATATCGGCTGATGCATCATAAACAAGCTTTCGTCTTTTTCGGTTTTCTTAATCTCGTTTACATTCAGAAGAACACTCATCCAGCCTCTGCCGAAATGAAGCTGTATATCCTCTTGATTCCGATACGATGCAAATCTGCTGTCTTTTATAATAAGTCCGTCATTTTTATATGCTTCATCATTTATTTCATCATATAACTCCGATACGTGATGAAGCTTTTCAGTCTGAGCCCGTCTGCCCCTTTTGCCGTCTACGTACAACTGGCGAACATAGCTGCCGTCTCCGTAAGACGCTTTCCATATCTTATCGTTATATTTTTCCCATCCGGTTACCTTATCCCCTCCGGATATTTTTACCTTTTCATTCTCATATGCCATATATTTTACGTAATAGCCGTTTGAACCGCTGTCCTCCGTGCCGAAGCTGAGCGTGTTTTCAGGGCAGTAAACACCTTCTCTGAGATAAACGATTATATCTGTACTCATATTTTTATTTATTTCCCTGACCGCCGTTTGCGCGCGTTCTATAGAAGCAAAGGGGCGGTCCTTTGTGCCGGGATTTCCGTCATTTCCGTCAACAGCCACAAAAAATTCCCGGATATCCGGCTTCTCTGCTGAAGCGGAATAAGGCACAGCTGCCGTAAATATCGAAATTATAAGAAGAAATTGTATTATTCTTTTCATTTTTCAACAACTCCTTTCAGATAAATCATTGTTTCAATATTCCAATCTCCGTCATATGGCTGTAAATCTTCTCTCCCAGCATTCTGTAGCCTACGGAATTAAAATGAACACCGTCAATTCTTATGCAGGCGGGAACCTTTCCGGCTGCCATAAGCGCCCTGTCATCATCCGAAAGAGTTATGCCTTTTTCTTCATATATGCTCTCACTTGAGGTTAAATATTCACGCATATTTATAAATCTGTTCCCATATCTTTCCGAAAGAATCTGTTCCATTTTGCCGCGCTCTGCCGTACCCTGTGTTGTAAGACCTACTATAACATACTCCTTTTGTTCATAATCAAGGAAATTTATCATAGAATCGTAAATATCGGTAAGCCCCGTGAAGTTTGTCCAGTCGTTTCCGAAGCCGCCGTTGGTTCCTATAAATATAACGGCAATTTTATCGCGCTGCGTCAGCATTCCCTGTGTAACTATGGGTGCACGGTCCGGAACGGAATAAGCCTTTCCGGCAGTTGTTCTTGTAAAGTAATACTCGTTATTTTCAAGCGTAAGCTTACCCTCAATGTCATTTATATAACAGGGATTTACTCCGCTTTTTCCCGTGCCGTCCTGCTTCAGCGGAGCAACCTCTGTTCCGTTTGAACCGATAAGCTCTACCTTTACGGGAACTCTGTCAGCCGGAATGGTACATGCTGATACGAGCATATTAAGTCCGCCCTGGCGTGCCGCTATGGTTGTCGCCGTTTCCCCTCCGACTCCCATATTTATTACTTCACGTCCGCTAAGCTCCGCCAAAACCCTTGGATATGTAACAGCCGGGATTACAGAAGTAACTCCGTCAATACCGATATTGCCTCCCGTTCCGGCCGTCAGGCTGTCACCCCAGCATACTATGGCCTGCTTCCCGCGCTCCGTGCCGGTGCAAAGGGGTATCATACTTTCCGTATCATCCCAAAGCATTGCCTTTACACTCTCTGTTCCGGCAGGTATGTCCGAGTCTATTCTGTCTGTAGTTATATCGGAAAGAACGGTTCCCGCCTCTCCTATTTTTATACCCAGCATTTTCTGATTTCCATCATAAAATACCAATATAAGCCTATAGCTTTCAGCCTCTATTCCGTATCTGTTTTCTATCTCGGCAACAGCCTCGGCAGTATCTGTATATTTGTTTACCGTAAGCTTTACATCAAACAAATCACTCTTTGCCGTTGCCTTTTTTACGGTATCGGTGACATTTTTACCTGCCAGATTCATAAGAAGCTTATATTTATCCGTATCTCCGCTGAATTTAAAGGAAAAATTATAAGTTCCGTCCTGTGAAACCTTTCCCTGCTCAACATATCCTATTTGATCATATGTATAATTCTTTTCGTCAGCTTCGTCTGTCAAAAGCAGTAAGGTAATATTCTCCCCCGCATTATATGCCCCGGCGTCGCCGCGTACGCTCATGCGCTTTGTAACCGGGCTGTGTCCGGCGTCAATATCACCGGCAATCGCTGATGCCCCATGAAATGCGCACAGTAAGGCAAGCAGCAATAATATAAATATATTTTTAGATTTCATTATATGTTCCTTTCTGCAGTAAACCATTATTCCCCGGAGAGATACTCTCTCCGAGGAATAATAACACGCTAAAATAATGTTTTCTCACAAAGCGGTATCATTGTATCATTTTCCCATACATAAGCCTCTACCGATATGCCGCTTATATCCGCGGGAAGAGTAACCGCCGCGTTTAATTCAGCAGCTCCGCCCGATAAAACTGCCTGACGGTCAATGTTGACTGACATAAGCTCTCCGTCAGCACTTTTTACTGCCGTTATAAGCACTGCTGTTTTATCCTCCGCCAAAGCGTTTGTAAGCTTTGCCGTAGCTTTTACGGTATCAGACGCTGTAAGCTCCGCTTTATCAAATACAATATCTGTTACGCTTATTCCGCCGCCGAAGTATGCCTCGCCGGTATAATCCGCCGCCATGGTCACGCCCTTTGTATTTCTGACGGCCTTGCTTATTTTAACATTGCAGATCCCGGTCTTCGGTGCATTGTCAACATCAAAGCTTACGCTGTATCCGTCGGTAACAATATTTGAAATTTCAAGTGCATTTCCGTCATTATCCGTAACATTAATCCTGTTTGCGTTTACGGAGGAGGCACTGAGCTCATCACTGAATTCAACCGTAACCTTGTTTCCGTCCGCTTTTATATCATTTACAACGGGATTTACGACCATTATACGCATTTCACCTATAGCTGCGCCGTTTTGATAAACCTTTTTAAACGTAATGAACCTGAACGAATTTGTATCGTTCGTTGAAGCCTTATAAAAAGGATCTGTTACGGCTTCGTCTCCTATATACGGAAACGGATGATATCCATCCGGTGTTGTTCCCGGATTTCCCATGCCTGTAAGCTTTGTATATCCCTTGTCGGCAGTATATAGCTCATCTGCCTTTATGCCCTTAAGTGCGGCAAGCTCCTCCTCTGTTTTGCCTGCAAGATCATCTGTGTTATTTCCGAATACAGAGAACATCATTCTTGCAGTGCCGTCATTATGATTAGCTCTTGATTCTATTTCAACAGCGCCTATCGGATACTCTCTTTCAAGATCTACTCTCAGATAATTGTACTGCGACGAGCTTCCTACCCATGCGTTATTTTCGTATTCGTTATGACCGTCAACCGCCTTTGACGAATTATATGTATCAGAATACGAATCGCCCGCAACAGTCGGCTTTCCTCTCGAAACCTCTGTCATTGTCTGCTCAGCCCACACCTTTATTTCTGAAAGTGCAAGGGGACGCGACCTTGCAAATATACGTACATATCTGTATGCATCACCGCCGGAGCCGTTAAAGCTGCTGTTTTCTGCCGTCGCCGAGGCTGTTCCCGCCTTCAGGGCGTTTTCCTCCGTGCATGTATCAAGCACCGTATACTCTGAAAAATCAGCTGTATTTGAAGCTTGTATTTCAAATCCGGAAAGCCATACCTGATCCTTACTTGAAAATCTTGGTGCAATAGAAACATGATCTATCTTATACTTTCTCAAAAGATCCACTTTAATCCACTGGTCAACATAACTATAGCTTACAATACCTTCCGTATTCTGCGCGTCATCTACAAAATGATGAACGTCCGCACTTCCGTCTCCGTCACCCTGAAGTGCATCGACAGACACTGTAACAGGCTTATTCTGCGCCACATTATATAAACGTGTATATGACGGTAAGCCTTCGTAAATATTTTCACCTTCTGTAAAAACCGTTTTATCTGCTGCCATGCTTACCCCATATGTATTTTGTGCCGTACTCATAACAGTCACATTAAAGTCACTGTTATACGGCAAATCAAATGTCATCCTGAAGCCGTTAACAGCAAGGTTACTGATCTGAACCTCTTCGCCGGTTGATGCATCCGTAACACGCACTGTATCCGCCGTTAAAGAAGCCGCATCCATATTATCACTGAAAAGAACCGATACATGACCGTCCTTTACATTTGCTTCCGTTATAACGGGATTGATTACATATGCCCTGAAAGCGCCGAGCGCCGCCGCCTGTTCAGTATTTTTCTTATACACTATATATCTGTATGCCTTGCTGTCATTAAGAGACGTTTTGTACATTGCGTCCGGATCGCCCGCTGTATACGGCGGATACGGATTGGTAACATAATCCTGCGTATTATTATTAAGCGTGGATAACCTTTCTATACCCTCAACTCCGTCCACCTTGGCAGAGCTTGTATATACTGAAGCGTCAGCCGCAAAATCAGCTCCGTAAAGATCTATACACATACGGTCCGCATATGGGTTATCCGCTCCGTTTCTGCCTTCCAGCTCTACATAACCTACATGCTGCGGAGTTTCCAAATCAACCTGCAAATAATGGTATGTCCGTGAGGTTGCAACCCATGCGTCCCTTGAATCCGTATTGGTTCCGTTTACAGCAAGTCCTGCGGCAAACATGCCGTTCTCAGCCTCTTCGTCTGCAATTGCCGTTTTATTTCTTGAAACCTCGGTAACCGTCTGCTTTGCAAATACCTTAAACTCGGAATACCCGTAATAATATCCGCCCGTTCTCTGCATTTTTACATATCTGTATGCCTTTGCACCGTCAAGCTCCGCAACATACGGACCGTTATCAGGGAATATATTATCGTCCGGAGCCCCCATTTCACTTAAAACCACAGCGTCGGAAAAATCCGGCTCATTTGCCGCCAAAATTTTAAAATATCTTCGTCCGCCCTCATCCGCCTGGTTATACCTGTCGTAAAATTCTATACGCTCTATATTGTATCGGTGCAGCAGGTCTACCGAAAACCAGAAGCTGCCGTCAGAGGATGGTTTGCCGTCTTCATTATCCGTATGTTGACTCCCCGGAACAACAAACGTTCTTCTGCTGCCGTCCACAAGATTTGTAAGCGGATATGTATCGCTCCAGCATCCGCCCTTTATCGGCTTAAACTGCGCAACGTTTACATATACCTCTTTTGTCAGCGGCTCTGCTGCCGACACGCTTGACACCGGTGCGGTCAGCACCGTTGGCAGCGCCATACCCAAAGCCGTAATAAACGATAAAATTCTTTTTCTTATCATCACAAATTCCTCCCTTAATTTAATGTTCTGTAATCAGCCCATGGCTTCATATCCCGAAAATTGTTCCATATAAAAACCGAGAAGGTATATCCCGTAAGGTCCTCATACTGTGAAAGGTCTGCTCCCGTATACAGCGTAACCTGTGACTGAGGGTCAAAGCTTTTTCGGATCTCACCTGCGGCAACAAGTGTATTGTCGGGATCAAACAGCCCGGCTATTACAACAGCCTCCGCAATATCCGACGGCTCGCTCATATTATTGTAAAACGTCACACGCGCACCGGCTTTTACCGCATTTTGTATTGTTGTTAAAAGGTTTCCGTCCTTATCGAGTTCATCAATAAATCCGAAGGCTCTTACTTCCACGGCGGGAGCCGTTTCAAACGAAACAGTCTGCGGCTGCATTGCCACACCCCTTAAATCCCTTACATCACTTGAAAATTCAATATTCAGCACATCTCCGAAGGTTTCGCTTTGCATCTCAAGCTCAAAGGTATACTCATCGGAAATATTAACCGTAAAGGGTATTTCCTCACCCGAGCTTGCTCTTTTTATCCTTACAGCGCTGTCATTTACCGAGGCGGCGTCCATAGCGTCCGAAAATTCCAGAGAAATATATCTTCCGTTTAACCCCGAAGCTGTAAGCCTCGGATTTACGGTAAACGCTCTGAACTGACCTAAAGCCGACGGCATCTGCCATGTTTTTTTGTGTATAACATATCTTACCGGACGGCTTTCGTCACAGGAAGCGTAATACATACTTTCAGGCTTTGACATATCGTATTTCGGAAAGGGTGCTTCGCCCGAAATATAATTATTTGTAATTTCCGTAAGCTTTAAATACTCGGGATATTCCTTCAAATTTGAATTTTTAAGCATAATGTCCGCATCAGCCGGATTCTCGCTTCCGTATACGGCTATACTGTGCCTTGTATTGGGATCATCCGCTCCGTTTCTGCCTTCCATTTCCACATAACCGATATACTGAGGATATTCCAAATCAACCTGCCAATAATGGTACGCCTGTGAGGTTGCAACCCATGCGTCCCTTGAATCCATATTTGTCCCGTTTACAGCAAGCCCTGCGGCATATGTGCCGCCTTCAGCCTCTTCATCTGCAATTGCCGTTTTATTTCTTGAAACCTCGGTAACCGTCTGCTTTGCAAACACCTTAAACTCGGAATACCCGTAATAATATCCGCCCGTTCTCTGCATTTTTACATATCTGTATGCCCTTGTACCGTCAAGCTCTGTAAGATACGGACCGTTATCGGGGAAAAGCGTATCATCCGGAGCTCCCATTTCACTTAAAACCACAGCGTCAGAAAAATCCGGCTCGTTTGCCGCTAAAATTTTAAAATATCTTCGTCCGCCTTCATCCGCCTGATTATACCTGTCATAAAATTCTATACGCTCTATGTTATAGCGGTGCTGCAAATCTATTGAAAACCAGAAGCTGCCGTCAGTGGATGTTTTTCCGTCTTCATTATCCGTATATGTACCGCTTGGGACGACAAAGGTTTGTCTGTTGCCGTCCACAAGATTCGTAAGCGGATACGTATCGCTCCAGCGCCCGCCCTTTACCGGCTTATTCTGCGCTACGTTTATATATACCTCCTTTGTAAGGCCACTATCTTCTTCCTCCGCAAAACACCTGAAAAAGGCAGAAAAAAATGTAAAAGCAAGCATTAGCCACGCTATTGATTTTTTCAGCATAAAATCAATCCTTTCAATTGACTATTCCGTTAACTCTATACCTCTTGCTATTTCGGTCATTTCCTTACACATAGCGTCTACATCTACTATGCTGTATAAATTATCTATTGCCGCCTGCCACTTTTGCTCAAATTCCTCATCTGATTTGGCAGCAAGAGTTATCTTAAACGGCTCCTCCCACTGTGAACGGCTCGACCAGTATTTCGTAACGCTTTCAAGTCCCGCATATTCGGCTGACCATGCATCGGCAGGCGGTGACAAAATACCCTTCTTGGCATATGGTCCGTCTGCGGAAAACTTTCCGCCGGTTGCCGGTAAAAGCTGATATTGCTTTACATGGTTATATATCATAGGATCCCATTTTGTATCCTGTCTGTACCTAACCGAAAATAAACCGACTGAACCGTTGAGACCGAGCTTTTCATCCTCGTCAAGCTCTACAGACTCATGATTTATAAACAGTTTGTTGTATTTATCGTTCTTAAAATATCTTGTTCCGTCCGGATTATCTGTATAAAGCTCTGCCTCAGGCGGTCCCCAATAGCGTATTTCTTCATATTCATCAGTAAACTGAGTATTTATCCAATTGAGTATCTGCGGCATATCCTCCGCCGAAACAGTTTTTAAAATACCTATGGACGCTCCCCAGCTTGGCATTGTTCTCGTAAGCTCATAGCCCTCACGTGCCGGCACATGCGTATAGAGCGGACGGTAACGAAAGCTCTTTCCGTTTGAAGCAAGTGTCTCATTTATTGTAGGAGGATGCATAATAGCCGACAAAACAGCAATAGCATACTGTCCGTTTAATATTTTTTCCTTGCATTGTGCGTCTGTATGTACAAGACTTTCAGGGTCTATTACGTTTTCTCTTATAAGCCGGTTTTGCAAAAGACCTGCTTCCTTTACCACATCCTCTACAAGGGGAAGTCTTATTTCCTTTGTTTTAGGATTCCACGAGGATGTGTATGCATGGCCGTTATAACCCATCATTTCAGGACCCAGCCTTGCAAAAGGCACCCAGCAGTCTGCACCGGCATAACCAAATGCATAAACGGGCTTATTTCCTGCCGTAAGGTTAAGATTTTTTATGTTTCGCATAAGATTTACCAAATCATCGGTTGAGTTAATAGGTATATCAACAAGCTCATCACCTATCGGCGCTCCCTTTTCATTAAGCAGCTTCATGCAGTCTTCATAGTCCATACAATCCGGATAAAGCATTTTTGCTATATCATCCCGTATCCACAGCTGTGTTCCGTATTCGGAATCAACCTTGCCCCACATTTCTATTTCCTCATCCGTTATATTCGGGTCTATCTCCTTATCAGCTCCGAACAAATACGGTATACCGTAAATTTTACCGTCAACCTTCATACGCTCCCACATAGACTCGGGAACCTTTTCCCATACATCCGGAGCATAAGTCTGAAGCATTTCCGGAGTAAGCTCCCAAATCTGGTTTGCCTGATTTAATCGGTTAAAATGAGTAGGTCCCTGACCGCCGCCGCATGCGACTATCTCCGGGAAATTATCTCCCGCGATTAAACGGGCAAGCACCGCCTCCCATTGTCCGCCGCCGTTTCCATACGCATTTGAAACCTTTACTCTTGTTTTGCCGACAAGCCAATTTTGAACCACATCATTCTTGGGCTGAGCCGGTGCCACATAATCAGAGCCCTGAGTCTGCCATACGGTTATCTCCATATCCTTCTGAGGAGTATACGTTTCACCGTCCTTAAGCATCGGAATCTCGCCCGATTCTGCTTTCTTTTTATTACCGCATCCTCCCAAAACCGTGCCCATCATAGCTCCGGCTAAAAGCAATGCCGTAATCTTTCCTGCTTTTTTCATATAATCTTCCTTTCCTTTTATTATTTATTTCAAGCATTTACAATGCCAAATATACCTGAAAACTTATCAATCCTTTACCGCTCCTATTGTAACACCCTTTACAAAATACTTCTGTAAAAACGGATATGTCAGCACTATTGGTATTGTAGAGAATATGATAGCGGCGGCCTTTACCGACTCTGATGTTGTCTGAGCCTCTTTTGTCATTTCGCCTCCGGTAAGCGCTGTTTCGGCAGCCAGCTGCTGCAGTACATCACTCTGCTTTATCAGCTGCATTACAACATACTGAAGCGTATAAAGACTTCTTTCATTTACATAGTATAATGTTGCCGTCCAGCTGTTCCACGCGCCTACCGCAAGCCACAGCGCAACCGTTGCAATTACAGGCATACTGAGGGGAAGTATTATCTTAAACAATACTATCGCCTCGTTCGCTCCGTCAAGCATCGCCGATTCCTCAAGGCTTGCCGGCAGCCCTTTTATAAATGTCCTTATTATTATCATATTATAAAACGAAAACGCTCCGGGTATTATATACACAAGAACATTGTTTAAAAGCCCCAAATACCTGTAAAGTATAAAGGTAGGAATAATTCCGCCGCTTATATACATGGGAATAATTAAAAACCATGTAATTGCATTTTTAAACGGCAAGTCCTTTTTTGACATTGTATAAGCTGCAGCCGTTGTCACAAAAAGCGATGTAAGCGTATGGGCAACCGCAATAAAAACCGTAAGAAAAAATGCTCTTGATATACTGTCGCTTGTAAAAATTGTCCTGTAGTTCACCCATGTAAATTTTCGCGGATATACTGTTATTCCGCCAAGGATTGTGTCCATACCGTCGTTTAATGATATTGCAATTTGATTTATGTACGGATAAAGCATTGTTATACTGAGTGCAATCATAAGTATAACATTAAAAACATCAAATATTTTTTCACCCGTTGTCTTTTTCATAATTATAACATTTCCTTTCCTGTTTTACCAAATTCCCGTTCCGGAAAGCTTTTTAACAATGATATTCGATGTAAACACTATAAGAAACGATACGAAGCTCTGCGCAAAACCAAAGGCTGTTGACAGCGAATACTGACCGTTTTGAATACCCATTCTGTAAATAAGGGTATTTATAACCTCAGTTTCCTCCTGGGTGTACAGGTTTTGGAAGCCGTATACCTGCTCAAAATTCAAGTTTACAAGCCCGCCCGTTGCCATAATAAAAATAATTATTATTGTAGGCATAATAGACGGCAGCGTTATGTAAAACACCTGCTTAAACCTGCTGCAGCCGTCCACCGTGGCAGCCTCATACATGGCTTGATCTATTCCGGAGATTGCGGCAAGATATATAATTGAGTTCCAGCCTATGCTCTTCCATATTCCCGACCAAAATATTACCGGCAAAAAGTACTTTGCATCCATAAGAATATTTACGCGCTCATAGCTGTCACCAAACATCTTTGCCATAAGGTCATTGTAGGTTCCGTATGTTGCAAAAAAGGTTGACAGCATACCCACAACGGAAATCCATGACAGAAAATGCGGCATGTAGCTTATTGTCTGCGTTATCTTCTTAAACCTCCGAAGCTTTAATTCATTAAGCAGCAATGCAAGCATTATAGGAAACGGCGTTCCCAAAAACAATCCCACGCTGCTGTATACAAGTGTATTTTTTATCGCGTGCAGCATCTTAGGCGTAGAGAACACAGTTATAAAATTCTTTAATCCGACAAACGGACTTTCAAATATTCCGCCTATAATATCGTAATCCTGAAATGCCATTACCAAGCCGCCCATTGTAACATAACAGAATATGAACGTATATACAACGGCAGGCAAAAGCAGCAAATATAAAAATTTATACCTTTTAAGCTTTGCAATAAGCTCCGCCCTGCTCATTTTCTCAGCCTTTACTTTAACCTTTGCCTTCAAAACCAATCACCTCTGTCAAACATTAAAACTTACCTTTAAATTATAAATATTGTAACATAAATTATTTCAAAAAAAAACTACACAATTTTACTTTTTTATATCGTGATTTTACTTTTTTACTGATTTCAAACACAAGGGGACGGTTCTCTTGTGTTCTGTGTACAAGCTGATTAAGTGCTTAAAAATATTAATTTCGGGTAAAACAGAATAAATCGGAAATATTAATATTGACAACTGATTTTATTTATTATATAATGATATGTAAAATCAGGCAGACGATATCATTTAAACGAAAGCGGGTTTAATAATAAATGTATGATTTTATAAGAGCGGTCTGTGCAGTGCCGAAGCTTCAGGTCGGAGACACGGTTTTTAACGCGGACGAAATAATCAAAAAGCTCCGGGGCGCCGAAGACGCCGATATTATTGTATTTCCCGAGCTATGCATAACAGGCTTCACCTGCGCCGATCTGTTTTTCCAGTCAAGGCTGCAGCAAGCGGCGGCAGGGGCGCTTGACAAAATTGTTTCTGCCTCGGAAGGGTCCGGCAGAATAATTTTTATAGGCACTCCCTTATGCATTGACGGTCAGCTTTATAACTGTGCCGTATGCATATGCGGCGGTGTAATCCGCGGTATCATTCCGAAAACCATAATACCCAATTACAACGAGTTTTATGAAATGCGCTGGTTTTCATCTGCAAATCAGCTTTGCAGAAGTGAAATAAGCGCGGACGCTGCCGGGTTTTGCGGAGACTATACAATTCCCATAGGAAATGATATTATATTTGAGGCAGACGGCGTTAAAATAGGCTGCGAAATCTGCGAGGATTTATGGTCGGCGCTTCCGCCCTCTACCCTTGCCGCCCTGGGCGGTGCCGAGGTTATTGTAAATCTCTCCGCAAGCAATGAAACGATTTCAAAAAGAAACTACAGGCGCTCACTTGTCACTCAGCAGTCAGCACGCTGCCTGTGCGCTTATATTTATACCTCAGCAGGCTCTGATGAATCTACCACAGACCTTGTTTTTTCAGGTCATAGTCTGATAGCCGAAAACGGCAGCCTGACGACAGAAAACAAAAATACAATTGATAACGATTACCTTCTCTCAGCCGATATAGATATAGGTAAAATAAAAGCCGACAGGCTTAAAATAAAAAGCTTCCGGGAAAGCGCCGCGATGTATGCTTCCCTCAAAAAGTTCAGAACCGTTCATCTCCCTGTGTCCGGATTTGCCGGTGACGGAAGCATGTGCAAAATTTCAAAGCTTCCGTTTGTACCGGAAACGGAAACGGAGCGCCTTGAACGCTGCCGTGATATTTTTGAAATGCAGACATCCGGACTCAGTAAGCGTCTGTCTGCTGCCGGCGGCAAGCTGGTTATAGGTGTTTCCGGAGGACTTGACTCCACCCTTGCCCTGCTTGTATGCGCCCGAACCATGAAAAAAGCGGGACGCCCCCTTACAGATGTTGTAGGTATTACAATGCCCTGCTTCGGCACATCGGGAAGAACGTATTCAAACTCCCTTGAGCTTATGAAAACACTCGGAGTAACCGCCGCTAATATAAACATTAAAAACGCTTGTCTCGGTCACTTTTCGGATATAGGTCATGATGAAAGCGTATATGACCTGACATATGAAAATTCCCAGGCAAGAGAGCGGACTCAGGTTCTTATGGATTACGCCGGAAAGGTCGGCGGTTTTGTTGTCGGAACAGGTGACCTGAGTGAGCTTGCTCTCGGCTGGTGCACCTATAACGCCGACCACATGAGTATGTACGGAGTAAATTCAGGCATACCGAAAACCCTTGTAAGATGGATGGTTGACAGTGTTATAAAATATAATCTTTTCCCCGAAAGCACCGAGGTTTTAAAGGATATTATCGACACGCCGATAAGCCCGGAGCTTCTGCCGCCGGATGCTCATGGAAAAATTGCTCAGGAGACGG
This sequence comes from Clostridia bacterium, assembly GCA_017935675.1. Taxonomy (GTDB): domain Bacteria; phylum Bacillota; class Clostridia; order UBA1381; family UBA1381; genus RGIG9115. The sequence goes on from JAGBHE010000083.1 coordinate 54,403, forward strand.
AAAGCATAATAGGACCGTATGCGCTTCACGACTTCTTCCTTTATTATGCAATTCGTTACGGGTTCACCCCGAAAAAGGTATTCCGGCTTGCCGAAATAGCATTCAAAAACGATTTTAACCGTCAGACAATTCTTAAATGGCTGAAAAACTTTTACAAAAGGTTTTTCTCTCAGCAGTTCAAAAGAAGCTGTCTGCCTGACGGAGTTAAAATAGGAAGTATCTGCCTTTCACCCAGAGGTGACTGGCGCATGCCCTCCGATGCCTCCTCCGCCGTATGGCTGCAGGAGCTTGAGGAGCTTGAACAAGGAGGTAACAAATGAATTTTCTTGACCTACAGGGCAAAAATGATAAGCTCAGAATAATACAGGAAATTGTTCCGGGCAAGCAGGTAACTCTCGCTCATATCATAGCGGGGCCCGATGAAATTATTTACAGGAAGCTCGGTCTTGACCCGGCAATTGACTATTCCCGTGCCGCAATAGGAATTCTTACCATAAGCCCCAGCGAAACAGCAATCATAGCGGGAGATCTTGCAATTAAAACGGCAAATGTCGAGCTTGGCTTTGTTGACAGGTTCAGCGGTACGCTTATTGTGACCGGAAGCGTCTCAGAGGTAGAGGCGTCCGTAAAACAGATTCTTATTTATCTCAAAGACACTCTCGGATTTGCGGTATGTCCGGTGACGAAAACATGAGAAAAATAATTCTTATGGGCAGAAGCGAATGCGGCAAAACAACGCTGACCCAGGCACTGCGCGGTGAAACAATAACATATCGCAAGACACAGTACGTTAATCACTTTAACGTTGTAATCGACACCCCGGGGGAATATGCGGAAAATAAAATGCTTTCCCGCGCCCTTGCACTGTTTTCATATGAAGCGGATATAGTGGGGCTGCTTTTAAGCGCAGTTGAGCCATACAGCCTGTACGGTCCGAATATAACCGCCTGCGCCACAAGAGAGGTTATAGGAATAGTAACAAAGACAGACCGCGAGGAGGCAGACCCGGCCAGAGCCGAGCGCTGGCTTCGCCTGGCGGGCTGTAAAAAAATATTTCGCACAAGCTCAGTAAACGGAGAAGGCATTTCGGATATCCTTGAATATCTGAAAGAAGACGGAGACGTTCTGCCATGGGAGCGGTAAAATGAAGCGCACAGGAGGACGGTTCTCTTGTGTTTGATTTTTAAGTCATGGAGGAATAATTATGACACTCAGAGAAAAAATTTTACAGACATTTATTGTAACAATACGTGAGATAAACACTCACGGCGGGCCTGAGAAATTCTTTGAAAAATACCCGGTAGGCGGAATGTATTATTCGGAGGGCGAAAAGCTTCTTGACAAGAATGGGCTTGAGGTCGGCACCGCACTTGATTATGATAAATTAAACATATGCAAAAAAAATTCCAGGAATAAGCTGCTTGTATGCGCCGACAGTGCAGCATTAAAAAATCAGCAGTTCAACATATCTGCCCAAAGATCCCTCGGCGGTTCCCACAATCCTGAGGATGCATATAATTACGGTAAAATTATCGGTATGCAGATGAATGATAAGGGAATTGACTGGGTTCTCGGGCCGAGCATCGATATGTGCATAGACCATCTTATGTATCTTACAGCAATAAGTGATGATCCGAAAATTATTGCAATGCTGTACAGACAGATGGTACGCGGCATACAGGACCAGGGAGTATGCGCAACGGCAAAGCATTTTCCGGGGCTCGGAACATATTTTGTAAATATGCATATTGCACCGGGTGCAAACATCCTGCCCTTTGACAAATGGATGGACAGCTACGGATATACATACAAGCAGATGTTTGAAGAGGATGTCATGTCTGTAATGACTACCCATGTTTCGTTAAAATCATATGATGATGAATTTACAGACGGCTACTATCCGATTGCCACATACTCTAAAAAGCTTACTACAGATTTGTTAAAAGGAGAGCTTGGATTTAAAGGTGCTGTTGTTACCGATGCACTTATTATGGGAGGTATGGCAACCGGAAATCTTGTCGAAGAAACTGTACAGGCATTCAAGGCAGGTGCGGACCTGCTTCTGTGGCCGCCTGTTGAAGCGGCGGAGAGAATAGAGGAATGCATACTAAACGGTGAGATACCCATGAGCCGTCTTGATGACGCGTTGGAAAGAATAGAAAGGATGAGGAATTTCCGCAAAACGGCACTGGATAACAAATCCTTTGATAAGCCGGATGTCAAATTTGCAGAAAAAACTCTCAAGGAGATTGTAAAAAGAGGTATGTGCTGCCTCAGAAATGATTTAGACATACTTCCGATTAAAACCGAACAGTATAAGAATGTTCTTATTGTAGACGTTACCGACGAAGATGAGGTTTCCTCCGAGCTTCTGAAAAAGGAGCTTATAAAGCGCGGTATAAATGCAAAGGTGAGGAGAGATATATACGATGTGCCGTCAAGAGTATGCTGGCAGGCTGATATAGATGCACTTCAGGCACAATATGATTTTGTGATTTTTAATGTGAATGCGCATTTCGTGGCACAATGGAGTGTACCTCATATGCTCATTTGGGCATCACACCTTTTTGATAAGAAGAAAAAACTGATAGTAAACTACGGCTCACCGTTTTTTGCTGTTGATTATTTCCCCGAAGATCCGACAATAATTGAGATGAACTGTCAGCCAAAAGAGGAAACTGTTGCAATGCTTGTTGACGGGCTGTTGGGAGAGATGGAATTTAAGGGCTCAAGCACTATATGACAATAGCGGCAAACACAATGTAAAACAGCACTCATGCGAACATGGGTGCTGTTTTGCAGGTGAAAATAATTTTTCTAAATATGGTTATTTAACCGAAAGTGCAACCTTTATAAGTTCTTCTTCGGAAAAGCCGCCGCGGCTTGAAATTCCGACGGATATTCCGTCCTCCTCCCAGTCCACACTGCTTCCGTCGTAAACAACAGCCTTGTTTCCGTTAATTTCCGTTTCATACATATCTCCGTCCGTGCCGGCCTCAAATGCTGTTTCATCATTAATTATTCTTTCGTGAACCGAGAAATAGTTTCCTGTTGCCTCATTTTTATAATAAACAAACAAATATTCCTCGCCGTATGCCGACGCACCGTAGAAGCTGTAGCCCTCCGGGAGATATCCCGGAAGCTTCGGAGCAAAGCACAGATATCCCGCTATCTCATCAATGTTTTTAATAACAGGATAGCCCATCTCCGCAGTATGCTCAAGGGGATCCTCACTTTTTCCGCTCGCAAGCGATACCTTTACATTTTCATCTTCATATTCAAGCTTTTCCTTGTCAACGTGTTCTGCAAGATATTTTTCTGTATCCTCTATTTTATTTCCGTCTTTATCGTAGTATTCGGCTCCTACTACAAAGGTTTTCGCAGGCTTACCGTCAGCGTCGTACAAAAGTCCGTCAAAGGCCTCCGGAAGCTCTGCCTCTGCTCCCGTATTGTCCATCTGGTAAAAGGTGTTATGCCCTGTCGAAACCGACTTTACTATTCTGCCTATAAAGCTCTGGGCAAACGCCGTCTGCGAAAGCACAGCCGCCAGTGCAACACATGCGGCAATGCCGAGAACCTTATTTATGCTGATTTTCTTTCTTTGCTTTATTGCTTTTTTCATATTATCACGCTCCGTATCTGTTAATTCAATAGCTTCGTAATCCGAAAAATCCATTTTAACATCGTTCAAAAATTCAAATTCATTTTTCAATGATATTCACCTCACCGACACAATGTCTTATTTTTTTTCTGCCGCGGGACAGTCTGTTAAAGAAAAAATCTCTGCTTTTTCCGGAACCGTCCGCTATGTCCTGCACACGCTCGCCGAGAATATAATGCCTGTAAAAAAGCTCCTTATCCTCAGCGCTCAGATATGACAGAAGGCTCTCTATCTCCTCCTTAAGCTCAGCGCCAAGCTCTTCAGAGGCAATCATGATATTATCGTCAAGAGGCTCTGTGCAAAGCTCCCGGTATAGTCTGCGCTTATAATCAATAGCCCTGTACTTGCTTACAGCGCCTATCCAGTTTTTAAGAGTGTTCTTCTTCGGGTCGTAGCTTTCTATATTTCTCCATATACAAAGAAGAACATCATTTATACATTCACCGCAGCTATCGGGAAATGATGACAGGTGACGGTAAACTATTGCCTTAATAAGACCGCCGTAGGTATCAACCATGACACCGAAGGCTTTTTCGTCACCATTTTTTATCCCCTCCGTTATATAATTATCGTCAGCCATTTTATCACCTGATTTCTTTTCTTTGAAGCGCTTCTGTTATTTAATACGAATAAAAGCAAGAAAACCTATCACCTTTATTAAAAAATTTTCTCTTTGGAGCAAATTTTTTTATCACAAAGCCATCAAGCATGATGCAGCAAGGGAAATACCCGCCGCTGCCATTTCTTTTTTTGTGATCCGTACCCTGCGTATCAGGTCAATAATCACTGAAAAGACAATGGTTCCGCCCGTTACCATAGGATACTGTACGGATGCCGGCAAATGCAGCAATGCAATCAGAAGCATCAGATTTCCGATACAATTCAGACCGGCATAACCCACGCAATATGAAAGAGATTTTCTGCTGAGTGCAAACCTTTTCTCTTTAAGCATCAATATAAAGCAAAATATCGTTATTACAATTCGCGTCAGCATCAGGAAGCTCCCGCTGTCAACGCAATAATCCGCATACGATTGATGAAATTTTGAAATTACTCCAACCATACCGTTTAATAAAAATACTGCAATGTAACAGCAAAAAGCTTTTTTTGACTGTTTATTATCAACAGTCAAAAAAACCGAGATTGCTATCAATGCACAGCATATCAGCCTTATCAGCTTAAATTCCTCACCGCATAAAAGCCCGTATATAAACGGTAACATCATTCCGCCGATCATAGAAAATATGGAATATACAGACAATCCGGCATATTCAAACGCCTTAATGGTTGAGTAATTCAGCATAATGCATACTGCACCGTACACAAATGCAGTCAGCAAAGAAAACTGTGAAATTGCAATTCTGAATTTATTGACGGCAAGTATAATAAAGAAACCTGCAAGTGCCGTATAAAACGAAAATTTCAGTGTTGCTTCCCATCCTGTTCCGTTATGCCTCTGATATCCGTTATTGAACATGAATTGCATTGAAAAAAACAGTGCCGAAGCAGTTATCATCAAATAATACATTATTTATACCCTTTACTTCCTTGCTTGAATGCCTGTGCCCGATAATTGCCGTCTTCTTTTTGACACTCTTCGTCCCAGAGCTTTTTCATATATTCATAAACGCCGTCATCAATATCGGGAGTTCCTTTTGAGAAAACGGGAAGCAGCATATCTCCTGCCGCCTTCGGATCCGTACAAGCAGTATCGTTTCTCCACCTGCCGCGGATACTCTTATCACGGAGATTCGGAATTTCCTGTGATTTTCCGCCGTCAAGAATTGAGCGGTAAGCAAACATTCCCGGCAGAAACATATCAAGCGCTTCATAGACATCAATTATATCCGCATCGGGATTCCCCTTGATTTTTTCAATAAAATGCCACATGGTATAAAAGTCTGAACCGCCGTGTCCATAGCCTTTTGCCATATCCTCCATGCCGTGAGCGGGGTTATAGCTTTCCGATTCATGATGATTATAATCTCCCGAAAACTTATTATAATCTAAATATATAGTGTTAATATGCCCGCTGCCCGGAACCTCTCTGCCGCATTCCATTCTTCCTTTTGAGCCGTACATTGAATACCATATGGAATTTTCATATAAGCCGCCATGTATACTTTTTACAATTCCTCCGTTTTCAAGAGTAACCATTTCAATGCCAAACATCCCGCCTTTAGCACCAACGCGCAGATTTCTTTCATTTTTAGTACCCTCAAATCCAATAACAGATACAGGTCTGAGCCCTGTTGCATGAATAATAGGGCCAAGAGAATGGGTGCAGTAAAAGGTAGAGTACATATTATTCCGCCAATGCTCCTTTTCGCCGTATGTAATTGAAGGCCAGATTGATTCACAGTTATGGATATATTCACATTCGGCATATTCAAGCTCGCCGATTTTATTCTTGGTATACAGCTTTTTCATCTCATACGGAGCAGGCATATAACAATAATTTTCACCGTATGCATATATCATTTTTGTCTCTTCAGCCGCTTCAACAAGCTCAACTGCTTCTTTCATCGTCTGAACAGGCAGTACCTCTGAAAAAACATGTTTTCCGAGTTTCATTGCCTTTATTGCAAAGGAAGCATGTTCATTTGCATAATTTGCAAGCACAACCGCATCCATATCATGCTTTATAAAATCCTCAAAATTATCGTAAAAAGCAATATCAAGGCCTTCTGCATTTGCTCTTTGTGCCTCTAAGGTCTCCGGACATTTGTCACATATTGCCGCAACCTCTGCATTACCTGCATGCTTGCAGTAATTTATCATGCTTGTTCCGCGGTATGCACCCAAAACACCGATTTTGACTTTGTTCATTATATTTTCCTCCAATTCTTTAAATTGCATGGCAGAGAAACACTCCTGATTTCTTCCGCAACGATATTATACAATAATATTTCAGCTTTGTAAATGTATATTTTCCACATATAAGTGGAAATTCGTCAGCTGATTATTGATTTTGCGTTCTATATATGTTATACTGATTGCAGCAAAACTTGTTTTGGGAGGAATACAGCTGTGATTAATAAGAACATATGCCGTTTTATACCATATCATCAGGATTATGATTCCATACATACCATAAATTTTGTCTTGGAAACAGAGACGCAAAGCTATGATAAGCTAAAATCGGAATCTGTTTATAAAATGTATTATGTGTGCAGCGGAAACGGATTTATTCATACCCTCGGAGCTGTCAGCTCATTGTCCGAAGGTGACATTTTTTTTACCTTTCCCGGAGCTCCGTTTTGTATTGAATCATGCGAAAACTTTTCATATATGTATATCAGCTTCCTCGGTACAAGAGGAAATATGATTTTAGACATGCTTAAAATTTCAAACAGCTGCTTTTTATTTAACGGCTGTGCCGCCGTTTACAGCTATTGGAAAGCCGGGTTAAATACAAGATCTGATTTAATTGATCTGATAAGCGAAAGCATCCTGTTATACACCTTTACTTTTATCGGGAACAAATTTCTTGCTCCCGATAAAAGTGCCGAATTAAACAGCGACGCTGTTTATCTTATAAAAAAATATATAGACGATAATTTTTCAGATCCCGGGCTGTCACTGGAAACAATAAGCAGGAAGCTTAATTATAATAAAAAATATATTTCATCGGTTTTTAAAAAAAATATAAAGCTCGGATTTGTGGAATACCTGAACAGAATAAGAATACAATATGCCTGTACAATGATACAGCAGGGCTACATAAGCGTAACTGATATTGCACGCTTGTGCGGTTATTCGGACGCTCATTATTTTTCCAGGGTTTTTAAAAAGCACATGGGTATTTCTCCAAGGCTCTATATTAACTCTCAAATTAAATAACATGCCGAAAATTTACCGCGGCGGATTACATCTTGAGCAGGGCGTAAGTCCCATGCTCTTTGACTCTGCCGGCGTTACCTCTGTTTTGCTTTTGAATAATGAACCGAAAAATACAACAGATATGCCGAATAATACATTGAAAAAAATTTATGATGGTTTATTATATAGTTATAACCTACGCGCAGATGTCCCCCGCCTCTAAGGCGGCGGGTTCCATTTCAGAATTTCAGTGGGAGTTGTAATCTCCCACCGAAACCCTGAGGAGCTAACGCTCCCTGCGCCGATTGCAATCTGTCGCAAGCTCTGCTCCTTGCGAGCAAAGCAGGAGCGTTGCTCCGATTTAAACTAAAGTATTTATCTAAATGAAAGGAAACGGTGATTTTATGGGCAAGATTTCATTGCAGATGTACACAATGCGGGATTTTACAAAGACTCCGGCAGAACTGAATAATACACTTGAAAGGCTTAAGGAAATAGGCTTTTCAACACTTCAGTATTCCGTTCCGGATTCCTTTGACACAGCAGAGGTCAAAAAAATGTTTGACAGTGTCGGAATAAAAAATGATTCTGTTTTCTGTCCCTGCCTGGAGCTTGAAAACAGAGAAAAGAAGATTATCGGCGAGTGCGAAATGTTTGAGACAGACTTTGTGCGCACCAACTCCATCCCGGCAGGACTTTCTTCCTCCCCCGCGGGCTATAAAATGTTTGCACATTATCTGAACGAAGTAACAGCAGGACTTAAAAAAGAGGGGAAAAAGCTGCTTTATCATTTTCATGCTTTTGAATTTATCAGATTCGGTAATACGACCGGAATTGAAATTCTTATAAATGAAACAAACCCGGAAGCTGTTCAGCTTATCCCCGACACACACTGGATTCATTCGGGAGGAAAATCCATTATCGGATTCCTTGAAAAATACAGCGACAGATATGAATATATTCATACAAAGGATTTTGCCATAGGCAATATGGGCGCCCAGCTTGAAATGCGGCCCATTCTGTTTGCTCCCGTAGGCGAGGGTAATATCGAGTGGGATAATATTCTTGCATTCTGCAAGAAAAAGGGCGTTAAAAGCTATGCTATTGAGCAGGATGACTGCTACGGCAGAGACCCGTTTGACTGCGTAAAATCAAGCTTCGATTACCTTAAAAGAGCAGGAGTTGAGAGTGAATGAAATATAAGCCGGTTAAAACAGCAGTAATAGGCAGCGGAATGATAAGCGATACATATCTTCATAATCTTAAGGATACATTTTCGATTATCGACCTTGTGGGCTGCTCGGATATTGTCCGCGAAAAAGCAGAGGCACAGGCGGAAAAATACGGTATACGCTGTATGACAAATGAGGAAATCCTCTCCGACCCGGAAATTGAAATGGTATTAAATCTGACATATGCGTCAGCCCATTATGAGGTGTCAAAGGCAATTCTGTCATCCGGGAAGCACTGCTACAGTGAAAAAATGATGTGTCTTACCCTTGAAGAAGCAAATGAACTGAAGAAAATTGCAGACGAAAAAAATGTCAGGTTCTGCACAGCTCCCGACACATTTCTCGGAGCCTCCCAGCAAACCTCGCGCTATGTGGTTGACAAAGGCTTGATAGGCGAGCCGGTAACCGTTCTGATTTGTCTTTCACGGGGCTATCATATGATTAAAGAGGATAAGGACGACGCTGTCAGAAAATATTCGGTAATGCGTGAGGGCGGCGGAATACCCTACGACATGGGCGGATATTATCTTCATCAGCTTATGAATATTTTCGGTCCTGTAAAACAGGTATGCGGTTTTTCAAAAACAAGAAACCAGACAAGACCGTATTTAAATCCGCGTCATACAAAATTCAACGAAGACTTTTTCGTGAACACGCCGAACACAATTGCATCTGCCTTTGAGCTTGAATGCGGTGTTTACGGAACGCTGCTGATATCAAGCGAGCATTCAACAGTGGAAAATGTTTTCAGAATAATCGGAACCGAGGGACAGCTTGAGCTTGGAGACCCCAACGAATTCGGAGAAAAAATATATATTACGAAAAACGGCTCTGAAAGGCTTGAGTTCCCTATCTCCCACCCATATTCCGAGGGAAGCCGCGGCATAGGAGCAGCGGACATGGCATGGGGTATCCGCACCGGACGCCCGAACCGCCTATCCTTTGAAATGGGCTATCATGCTCTTGAATTTATAAAAGCTCTTGAGGAATCGTCAAAAAGCGGAAAAACAATCCGACTTAATACAAAATTTGAGCGCCCCTGCCCCATTTCATCAGAATATTATAACGGAACAAGCATGGAAAGAAACCTGTTTTTGTATCAGCAATAAAAAATTAATTAAGGCGGCCGATGGCCGCCTTATATTTTATCTGTGCCGTTAAGCTCCTTGTATTTTCCGGGGGAAATGCCTGTGTATCTTGAAAATGCTCTTGAAAATGAACGTGAATTTACATATCCCACCATTGCCGCCACCTTATCAATGGTGTAATCGGTAATGCTGAGTATGCTTTTTGCCTGCTCCATCCGGACGGAAAGTATATACTCCTGCAGCCCGATTTTCTCCTCTTTTTTAAATATGGTGGACATATATGATGATGTGATATCGAACTTATCGGCAATGGTACTCACTCCCAAATCGGCATCCTGATAAAAGTTATTTACGTATTCCTTTACCCTTTCAACAATATCCGACAGATGTGAGTTTTTTTCAAAGCTTTTGCCGCGGCAGTAATTTATTATTACTCCGTATATTTTTTCTCTTATTTCAGAAAAAACAACCGCATTGTTCTCTATGCTGTCAATCATTTTAAACAGCTCTCTTATGCCGCTCTCATCAGCTTCCTCCGCAAAATTTTTTTCAAGGCTTGTCACAAGCTCAAGTAAAAAGTATTTCGCCTGACGAACGGAAATTTCACCGCTTTTAAAGTTCTTGTCAAAAATCGAGTCAAGTATATTTATACAGCTGTCAACATCTCCGATTTTTATCATTCTCAGTATGCTTTCTTCCTGAAGCCGCGGATAGTAATAGCCCTTATCGGAATGCGAAACCTCCTTATATCTGATAAGCTTTTTCCCTTCAAAAAATCTGTAATCGACACACATCTTCGCCTCTTCGTAGCAAAGATGAATGCTGTCCATTCCCTTGTGCAAGCAGGAAAATCCGGCAGCAAAGCAAATATTGAACTCCTTTAATGCTATATCTCTCAGAAGCTCCGTTTTTTCATAAACATCCTCCCCGCGGCTGCCGCTGAAATTTATAATAAGCCCCAGCATGCTGTCAATATCACAGTAATTTGTTATATATTCATGTCCGAGAAGCTCATCAAGAATATTGCTTACCGCAACGCGTGCAAGCTGATACTCCGTGTGCGCGTCCTCGTTCCTGTCATCAAAAAACATATCCCTGTTGCGCTCAATAAAGAAAAGCACACACATAAAATTATCATAAGGAAAACTGATTTCAAGCTCACTTAAAATATCTGCCCTGTTATTCGGCATGGGACTGTTTCTCAAAAGCTTCATCAGCATGGTGTCTTTCAGAATTTCATTCTGCTTCTGCTTCTGCTGACTTATATATTTATTTTCTCTTAAAATCTCGGTGATTTTCCGGCTTATATATTGATATTCACCGACTTCCATCTGCTCATTTTCATCACCGAGAGCTTTTATAATCCCCTTTATGGGTCTGTAATTTATATTGCTCAGTACAAGAGCAAGCCAGCCTGTCAGTGCGGCGCATATTGTATTAAAAAAAATCACTATAAGCCTTGATCTTCTGATGATTTTTCTGAAATCACTTTTCTCTATAAGATGAATATAAGACCATTCGTCTGCTTCAGACGGTACGGAAACACAAATTATACTGCCATAATCCGTTATGCCGTCCGCAGGCTTGTGCTTAGCCATAAAATCCGCCGCAAACGCCATATCTGTATCCATATCGGACAACACGATATTTTCATCGCCGTCCACCGCAAGAAACATTTTACCGTCAGGCTCCGCGCCGCCCTCAACAAAAAAATCCCCGTAGCTTACCTCTATTCCTATAGTTGCATACGGCTTGAAACGCTCATATCCGTAAACGGAATAAAGGAACAGGAGGTTCCCATGCCCCGGGCCGCTGAGCTTATCGGAAAAATCCACAAACTCCCCGAAATTATTTCGGCCGAGGTATGAATACCACTGACTTTTCGTCATATTTTTTTCGGAATAATGAACATCAAAATAATCCTCCGCTTGGTCGCTTGAATTTCTGCTGACTATAAAATCAAGCTTATTAAAGTATATAAACTCATTTTCAAACTCAAACTCCGTTCCGAAATATCCCCTGAGTCTTTGAATTAAATTATAGAAGCTGAAATAATTTGACGCGTCGATTTTTTCGGTATTTTTTACAATGTTCTGAAATTCGGTATTTGTCGATATGCCGTAAGCAATGCTTGAAAGCTCGGATCGTATGTTGTCGATCGTCTGCTTTTTATACTTTAATACCTCAACGGCATTTTTGTTATTCTGGTCTACGATATTACGTTCAATAAAAGCGTATGCAAACAGGTTTACGGCAACAGTCAGGCAAAGGACAAGAAGATAAGAGATTATCCATTTTGTAAGTATTTTTTTGTTTTTCAGAAAAAACAACATAAATAATCACCCTTCTCATTTTATCAATCGCCAAGGCTGTACTCCGAACACATCAGCAAAAACGTCCCTGTACCGTGATTGTCATTGTCAACCCTCGGACGTTCAACATATCCTTTATAGTCCATAACACATGTTCCGACGCTTATATCATGAATAACTATACTGCCGTCATCATTGATATCGGTTTTACCTAAAACACCGCGGTACGCCCGCTCGCTTACTTCGGCAAATTTCCTGCCGATATATCCCATTCTCACCGCTTTGTGAAATGAATATGCAAAAAGCGATGAGCAGGAGGTTTCGCACCAATTATCCTCAAGCTGTCCCTTATCGACAACCTGATACCACAGCCCTGTGTCCTTATTCTGATACCGTGCAAGAGCTGAAAGCAAATCCGCAAGTATATCTATCATTTCCTGCCTCCGCGGATGATTCTCGGGAAAATAATCAAGCATATCGCATATTGCAACCGTCACCCATCCCTGAGCGCGTCCCCAGAACTCGGAAGATAAGCCTGTTTCCGGATCCGCCCAGGGCTGCTCACAGGAAGCGTCCCACGCATGATAATAAAGCCCTGTTTTTTCATCGCGCATATAATCATGCATAAGCTTTGTCTGATGATAAACCTCATCAAGATATTCCGGAGCGCCGCACTCCTCGGCATACCGGCTGAGCAGCAAACCGCCCATGAACAAACCGTCAAGCCACATCTGATCCTTTGTTTTAAACATGTGGTAAAATCCGCCGTACTTATTTCTTTTCCAGGTTTTAAACCGCCCAACCGTGCTTTCAAGAGCGGTTTTATACTTTTCCATACCTGTTTCCTTATACAAATCAAACAACAGCACCGCCGGCATCATATCATCAAGCCAGTCATTCTGACATTTAATCACTCCGTCATCGGATATCATGCTGTCTGCCCACGCTTTAATATAATCAAAATATCGCGTCTCGCGGCAAATATTGTTTATTCTCTGCATCCCAAGAAGAAAAACACCTTGGATATAATCAAATCTGCCCTCAGGACCCGGAAGCTTTTCCGGCTCATATGTATTTATTACAGTATCGCACAAAGCGCGGGAAATGTCAATGGGTTTTAACAAATTTTTATCCTTCATTTTCATATTCTGAACTCCTTTAATCAATACCTTTTGGGAAAAGAGAAGCAAGCAGATTGCCGCTTGAGGCGACGCCGACGTATGTTGATACTTCAAGTCGCTGAGGGCAGCAAGCTGCGCCGCTTATCTTTTTCAAAACTTCTGTAAATCCTCCGCATCAATACTCTTTGAGGGATAAACCGGGGCAAAACCGTTCATATCCCTTACATACATTGCTTTTACCTCTGCGGCTTCCGGCGGCGGAGTTATATATCCTTTATCCGACAGCAAAAGCATTTTTCCGCTCCTGTCATAAGCCGCCATAATCATAACTGCGCCTGCAGCCTTCGGAGACGCATCGGCATATACTGCATTTCCGTTAAGGCTTAAGGTAATTCCGCCCCTCTGATTTTTAAGAGCAAAATATTTATAAACACTGCCGCAGTTTAAAACAATGTAATTTTCATCAAGGTATGCAAGACGCACATCATAGCCTATGGCTATGCAATCGGAAAGCTCAGGGCCGACAGGATAATAAATTTCCTGATTAAGACCGTCTATAACCGTATCCTCCATTATCGGATAAACCGTAACCATCTCCGGCGCATTTATTCCGCTGTAAATATGTATGTCATCAAAAGCACCGTACCTATTTCCGTTCATCTGTGTTTCCGACTTGAATTCTATCGCTGCGCTTTCTATTCCATAGGCGCCCGGTACAGAAATATTTTGCACTGCCGCCGTGCCGTTTACAAAAATATCGGCAATGCCGCCGCTGTAAAAAGCAGCCGAAATTCTCACCCACTGACCGCTCCGGCACACACCGGCATATGTTTTATTTTCTCCGGCATATATACTGCCGCCTGCCAATTCAGCAATCTTAACCTCTGCCCCGCCGTATGGTTTTACGGTAACTGCTCCCGAAACTTCGCCCTGAAGAAGAACAGAAGCCTCAAAAATAAGAGGCAATCCGCAGCCTATGTCAAAGCTTATTTTTTCAGTCTTTTTCCCTGTAACCACAGCGGATATGTCACTTTGCGGTCTTTGTCCGATTCCGTGCCTTGTTTCACAGACAGAACCGTTTTCAGGAACAAAGGTTCCTTCGCCGGAGCTTTTATAAACATCATACGTCTCCGAAAGCTTAACATAGAATAAATCCTTGTTGTCTTCGGTAATCACAAGGTAACAGCCTGCTGCCGCAGTTTCATAAGCTGCCGAATCTCCTGACGCCGTCCTGACCTCCATTCCCCTTTTATCGCCTGCAAAAACACTGCCCCGCAACACTCCTGCGGACAAATCCTCGGGGCAGAATATTACAAGCCCGCTTTTTGACCTCAAAAGCTCATTATCCGTAATTTGCAGCTCCGCCGTTTTTATCTCCGGCATTTCTACTGAAATATGAAATGAAAAGTCGTCGAGATAAATATTTCCGGAGGCGCAGAAAAATTCAAGTGTTTCCACATTGAGTCCGTTGCCGCCTCCGCACAGCTCACCGTCGCACCACAGCTCAAAGCTTCCGTCCGGAACAATAATGACCCTGAAATTATACCACTTATCCTCCGAAAGAACAAACGGAAGACTTATTTCACTGCCGGAAAACGCGGCCTTTTCCGGATAAATTTCCACAGCTCCGCCGCCTGCGGGAAACTCTGCTCCGGAAAACGCCATGTTAAATGAATAATCAACATATCTGCCGCTGACGCTTCTCCAATCTGCCGAGCTTACCGAAAGGCCTTCTCCGCCGGAAAGACAAATACTTCTGTCAGAGGGCGTTTTCCCGAAAAGACCATTTTCGGCAGTAAAACTCCCGCCTGTGAAATTAACAAATTCCGTCCCGAGGCTTCCCGCGTCGCCGCTTACCGCATTATCAAAGCTGCAATCACAATTCCCCGAAATAATCTCATTTACACGCACACTGTCTAAATTAAGCGTCATATTTTTACAGCTGTTGTTTATTTCCATCCTGAACTTATAGTATGCGGCGTTAACTGTCGTTGTCTTCTTCGGAGCATTCTCCTTTACGCATACTCCGTCAACATAAACATCAACCGTATTATCGACGGAATCAACATCAAAGCGTATATCACGATATTCCGATAAATCAACAAGCAATCCTTGTATTGCTTCATTTGACGAACCGTTCCACACACCCATAGTATATTTCCCGCTGGCACTGTTATACCAAAATTCACAGCTTACAGCCGAGATAACAGCAATGCTGCTGGATTTATGGTTTGATTTAATTCTTGCGGTAAGCCGGTATCTTGGCACTCCCCCCGCTTCATTGCTGAAATCTCTGGTAAATGAGCATACACCCGAGGATTTCTTTTCTATATTAAGATACTGTAACCCGCAAGTTTCATCCTTTTGAACCGTAACGGTTGTATTTGAAGACGCCGACTTACTCACAGACCATGAATCAGTCCCGTTTTCGAAGGCGCTGCCCGGCATATATCCATCAAAACTCTCTTCATAAAGCAACGGAGCCTGCGAGTCCGCCGGCACCGCAGGTGCAAAAGCCGCCCACATCGCAGCAGCAAGCACAACGGCAAAAAATCTTCTGAATCCTTTCATAATAACAATCCCTCCCGCAATCGGCATTATCCGAATCGATAAATTCTGTCAGCCGCCATATCAGGTCTTATGAGCGAATCATATAAATAAACCTCCGCAGCCCCGCCGTCATTAATATCACATGTAAGCGTCACGTCTGCCGTATCTCCGGCAGATATGCTTACATGTTCAATAATCTTGGTACGGAAGCTGTTTCCGCTCCATACTGTCATTACGGCATAACCGTCAAAATCCGTGTCGCTTTCGTTATAAGCGGAAAGTCCGGCATTTAAAGCTTTGCCTGTTTTTGTAAATATGCACTCTGATATCCCCACTCCCTCACGTGTTGTGGAAAAATCGGCAAATATATCCTTGCCGGCGGAAACCGCGTCATTTAAAAGAACGTCTCCGCTTAAAACAATATAATATTTACTGTCTGATTTAAGTCCGGATTTTGTTTTTATTGTTATCATATTTCCTGCCGCGTTATATTCAACACTCTCCACCGCCGCAGGTCTTCCATCGCTGTCAATAAGACTTACCGTTGAAGCATTTACCGATGATGGCATAAGGCTTCCGCTCAGCCTTGCGGTAATCACAGTGCTTCCCGCCGGGACAGGCTTGCCGCCGTTCACATCAGCTACTACAGGCACCTCTGTTTTCTTTCTTATAACAATATTGTCAAAGGCCGCATAAGTTTTAACATCCGTGCCGGCAGGTCCGCAAAGTCTTAACGAACCGAGAGATGTCAGGCTGCTGTCAATATTCACAGCCGTTGACGGACCTCCGTCCACGGAGCATTTTATCACATGGCTGTTTAGATCGGCATCAAGGGTGAAATGATACCATGTATCGGGCTCATAATCCATTGAAGCCGTATAATTCGGACCAATCTTCAGGTTATCCGCCATATTAAGAAAATACATATGTCCCTTTGCGGTACGGAATTCCGCCCGCTTAAGAGACGAGGAATAAAGCGCGTCCGTTTTGAAATCAAACTCAAGTACAAAGCTTTTAAGGCTGCTTACGGAAATATTGGCATACGCCTCTCCGGACGTCGCCCCCGGAGCCGGAGTATCCATTCCTATAAAAAGACTGTTCCCCTTATCGGTTTGCCGGGTTTCTATAAATCCGCTCTGGGTTATAAACGAAAATCCCTCCGGGCTGTCCCCGAATTCGCTTTCATTAAGGTAATCCTCATAAAAGTATTTGTATACCTCTGCGGATAACGTACATTCCGAAGCTTTTCCAAAGCTGTCCTCAGCCACTGCCCTGATATTGCTTGTTCCGAGAGGAAGCCCGGTAATATCCACAAGATACGGAGCATTAGTTAAAATCTCCGACTGTTTTCCGTTAATGTACACGGTAACCGACGCTATTCCATCCTCATCTTCAGCATCAAGCTCAACAAAGTCAAGGCTTCCTTCCTCCATGACCAAACTTCCGTCAAGATCCTTAAAATATACAGTCGGTGCCGTATTCGGATAAACCGTTATGTTGACAGCTTCTGTTTCAACATAAAACGCTCCGAATAAAACTCTTGCATAAACGCTGTAAACACCAGGTGTGCTGCTTAGAATACAGGCGGCATTACCGTCTTCACAGCTTGCATATTTTTCACCGTTTACGTAAAACTCCAGCAAATCAAAATTTCCTTCCGCCGCCGCACTGACAGAAACAGTCTCTCCCTCTTTAAAATCCAGTCTCTGACCTTCGGAAATTCTGACGGCGGGAATTTCCTCAGTAACCGATACCTTAAGCTCATGGATATCAAATATATCGGTTCCCGTAACAATTCCCCTTGCTTTATCCGACAATCTTATATGCACTGCCGATAAATCTATATATTTATGAAGGCTGATTTCTCCGACAGAAAATCTCGCATCATTTACGAACACCTCTGCCTGTGCTTTATCCGCACCCGAAAAATTAATCCCGGCAGACACAAAATATTTTTTGTTTTCCTCCGCCTTCATTCCGCTGTCACTTCCGAAAAACAGAAGCTTATCTCCCCTTATTTCCATTACGGGAGTTGAATAAAAAGCATTTTCACCTTCAAGGCTTACAGTCCTTACGCTTTTTTCATCCATACCCGAAATTGTAAAAGAAAAATCAATATATAAGAGACTGCCCGACAAATTAATCTCCTGTGTTAAAACCTCGGCTTTTCCAAACTCCCCGTCTGCCTTATACATGAGCTTCAGGCTGTCCCCGTTTCCCGAAACAGAGCCGTTTTCGGACGCCGAAATCTCAAAGCTCTCCGGTACGCTGTCAAAGCTGCTGTAATCAAGCACAGCCGGCGAAGCTGCCGAAACGGTGATAAAATGCATTGACATCAATGCCGCAATAATAAATAAAATTCTTTTCATTTCATGCTGTCCTTTCAATTATCGTTTAATCGGCGTGATTTCCGCCTCCCGGAGCTCACGGGAAATGCATACGCTAAGCTTAACGTCAGAATCCGCAGAAAGCCTTATTGCCGCCTTTCTGATACCGTAGTTTGCGTTTTGCCCCGCACCCGAAGGTGAAGACGGCAACGCGGCGGCGTCCATTATACTTAATGTGCATTCCTCCGCGCCCTCTGCCGCAAATGACAGATAAGCCGTTTTCCCGCCTCGGGTGAGCTTTACAACCCTCGACGAAATAATTTCCGCATCGGCCTCTGTATGCATAAACCAATAAATCTCCGACGTTTTGCTTAAGCTTATTTCATCCGTTACGGTCAGACACCCTTCCTTCGGCTCTAAGGTAAAGCCGCGCTGAAAACTGTCCGCGTCCGCATATACCTCCGTCATATCATACACCACATAAGCATCCCCGCCGGCTTCTCCGGATTTTACGACCGGAGCAAATGCCTCAGGTATTTGCGAAATGCCGGGTCCGTTATTTATCACAACGGTATTATGACCTTCGGCCCTCCATCTGTATTTTTCCGTATTCGCCAAAGGCAGATTATAATTTTCTCCTCCGAGAGCGCATGCCCACCTGATTCCGTCAAGCTCAAAAATAAAATCTCCTGCGTCCTCGTGATAATGATACACCTTAACCGGGCCTCCCTGAGATGCAAAAAACATTTTGTTTTCACTGTCCCGGAACGTGCATATTTCATTGCCCTGCCATCTTCTGAGCCCCTCCGGCACTCCGGCAATGCCGGCTTCGGCGTCATAAAAAACCGCGTCCCAAACACTGAAACTGCCGGAGGAAGCCGTCTGCTTTTTCCTCGCGGCTAAAAGCTCCGGCTGACCGTACATTGCCGCTATTACAGGGAACTGTTTGGGAGCATAAACCTTATCCGGCCATG
Source organism: Clostridia bacterium (assembly GCA_017935675.1). Taxonomy (GTDB): domain Bacteria; phylum Bacillota; class Clostridia; order UBA1381; family UBA1381; genus RGIG9115. The sequence goes on from JAGBHE010000083.1 coordinate 73,490, forward strand.
CGTCATGATAATTATACACTCCGTTATCCAAAGAGCTTATTCCTATGCGAAAGCGCCCTGCCTCCGATGCACCGGGAGTATCCGACAGCCCGAAATCCGTTCCGTAAATTTTTTTAAGCGCGTAAAGGCTTTTGAAAATATCGGCGGCAACACCCCAGTAATTGCTGCTCTCCTGCCATGCGCCGTCGGGAGTAAAGCCCTTCATTCCGTATTCACAGCTTCTTATGCTGTTTGAAAGCAGCTCCGAGCAAAGCTCCGTATCATACTCCATGAATGAAAGAGCAGCCATAATTATGCCTCTGTTTATCCATAAATTGTAATTGCTTATCCATTTAAGCGCAACGCTGATGTTGTTCTGGGTCTTGGCAGACACCGTTCTCGCGGTTACACCTGCGTAAAACCCGTCATTTGCAACGCTAAGTCCCAGTCTTTTTACTCCGCTGCATATCGTCTCCCTTTGCTCCTGCGTAAATCCGTCATACATCCAGTCATAGCCTATTGCCATTCCCGATAGATATGACCCCATATCAATGGGATGTGCCGGATTCAGGTCGGGGAAACCGCAGACAGCCTCAAAATTCCTCCATGCGGCGTCAATATATTTTTTATCGCCCGTTATCCGGTAGGCAAAGCCAAGATATGTCATCATACTTTCAAGCCTATTCGCCGTATCAAGAGTCCTGAAATCATCATCATAGACATATGACACAGCTTCCTCGGAAACATAGCTGTCAGCCTTTAATACGGCTGCGTCAACGGCTTTTTTTAAATCAGCGTCATGGGCTGCCTGTGAAATTATGGCTTCAAAGTCATCTTTGTCTGCTATAATTCTCGGATGACTGCCGCCTGCAAATCCGGACAGCAAATCCTCCGCAGACGGTCTTTCGTAAAGCACCGCGTCATTTATATACTGAATCGGCGAAAGCCATTCCTTGTCAATGACAGCGGTTGTGTCAGGCTTTCTGTTATATGGTATAACCCCGCTTAAATCAAAGCTCTGCTCCGTATCCGAAATGAGAATAAGCCCTAAGCCGTCGTCAAAGGTTCTTTTTCCGAATAACCGTTCATAAAGCTCACGTACAGGCACAAGGGAGATGCCGTTAGAGACCTTAACGCGGCGCATCAGCCTTATTCTTCTTCCGAAGCATACCGCCAAATTCCCGCTGACAGACACATTTGCTCCCGAAGCCTTATAAAAATCCCCGGGACTTATATATAGCTCCCCTCCGTCGTAAACACATTCGCCGAGCTTTATCCGTCTGCCCTCGGATACGGCTGTGCGCCCGTATGCATGAAATGCTGTTTTGTCCGACAGATATAAATCTGCCGCCTTGTCTGACCCGAACATTGAAGTCCTTACTTCTGTCCCTGCAAACGGCTTATCCATTCCCTTTACATAGACGCTGCGCAGCTCCATGCTTCCGCTTCCCTCTCCTGCCCTGTACATAAACCGGACAAGGTCAAGGTTTTTAATTGATGAGGAAATGCTGCAAGCCTTTCCGATTTGTTTTCCGTTTATGAAAATATCAAAACTGTGAGTATCAAGATTCAGATATATTTTTACGGAGCACCATCCATCCTCCGTATCATAAATTCCGTTTGCAGTGACTCCGCCGCTGCATAAAACACTTTCGTCATTTCTGAAGACAAGAACGTTATAATTCACCACGGAGGATCCTCCGGACGAATCTCTCAGCATTATGTATCCGTTCGGCCCGTTATTAAAGCTGCATTTGAACTCTCCGCCGATTACAAAATTCCTGTACTTCTTGCTTGTCAGAAAGGACGGATGAACGGCGTTTGTCAGCACATCCATATAGCAGTCGTCCGCCGTTGATTTTTCAAAAATAATCCTATTGCCCTTTTCCGGGTTTTTATAATCGAATTTTTCCGCGGTTATGGAATTTGTTTTCGGGACAAGATTTACCCTATAGTATTTATTCTCCCTGATAACGCTCCAATTACTGTCAAAATACGTGTAATCGCCGATATCATCTTCTATAACATACTCTTTCTCCGAAAAAGCGGTGCCCCCTGCCGAAAGACTGTAAAGCTCCGTTTCGCATTGGGCTCTGTGAGCGCCTGTGCTTTTATCGGCTATACCGATTTTCACTTCTCGCATATCAATAAACTTGCATTGATTTACCCTGCCTCTGAACACCGTTTTCCCGTCTGCCTCAGCTTCAGCAAAAGCATTCCGCTCGTCTCTTAAATCAAGCCTTATCAAAAAGCTTATTCTTTTATTCTCCGGCACTTCATATTCTGTCGGATTATCAAAAATATACAGCCTTTTATTTTTAATCTCAATTATACGATCGGTGTAAAAGCTGTTTTCACCCTCAAAGAAAATGCATCGGCTGCTTTTTTCATCACTGCCTCTGCAGAGAAGCTCGGCGCGCAGCTCAATCTCTTCACCTTCAAGATTTATATTGCGGCTTACAGCCTGTGCTTTTCCCGCGCCGGTGCCTGAAGCCGAATGCAGTACAAGGGCCCCGTTTTCTGCATAAACCGAGCTTTCCTCTCCAAGTACCGATACACTGAACGATTCCCGAAAATTGTCAAATCCGTTAAAGCTTATTTCCTCAGCTGCGGCAGCGCTGCCGATTATGCACGCTGCCGCTGCCGCAAGAATACCTGCTGATATTTTTCTCATTTCATGCCCCCGTTTTCCCGAAATGTCTTACCTGCGCGTAAGCACTCTGAACTCAAGCACATTTGAGTTTACGTTTGCCGAATTACCCTTTCCTACATACTTTATAAACCTTGCATTTACTCTGTCAAATGCATAAACGCTTGTTCCCTCAGGTTCAAATGCAGATGAAAATTCCTCGCCTATTTTTGTAAAGCTTTTTCCGTCCTCCGAGCAGTAAAGCTCAAAGGAATAGCTGCGTACATCACTTTTCCAGAAACCGGCGGCAACAGCGTCTACCGGCTTTACACTGCCCAGGTCGAGAACTATAGACTCATCTGTTGAAAGCGTTGTCCATCTCGTTTCAAGCTGTCCGTCAAAAATGTTCACCGCCGGATTGCCGTCCTGTGCGGAGCTTTCCTCAAAGCCCTTAATTTCACTGTAGGTATACTCATCGCTGTAATCACCGCCCGGATAGCTGTAATTCATCCTGTAGGGAACAAAATACACCTTGCTTCTCGTTCCGTCCGCACTGTGAACCGTTACCTTTGAGCTTTCCGTAATGCTGCCCGAAATTTCTGCGGTAACAGTCTTTCCGGGGTCTTCAGGCACAAACTCAAGCTCCGGAAGTCTGTTTGGATCATAAACGCTTACAGATGCTTTGCCGATGCATTCCTCGCCGTCCGCAAATATTTTGAATCCATAGCTGCCCTCATCTCCAAGCTCTGATTTTTCCGGTGCCGTCCAGGTTTCTGTTGCAGACATTTCCGGCTTTCTTGCAAAGCTTGAAATATTAACTCCGAGATTAACAGTGTCGTCAGCTACAAGCCTTATTGCAACCTTTCTGTAGCCCTTATTCGGATTTTGTCCTGTTCCTGCAGGTGAGCTTTCAAGAGGAATCGCATCCATTACGGAAATACTCGTTTCCTTTGCACCCTCTGCTTCAAAGGTAAGGGTTACCGATTTATCACCTGTGCTGAGGAGTACCGAATTATCCGAAATCACCCGTGCGTCGGCCTTTGTATGCATAAACCAATATATTTCCGAATTCGGCTTGCCAAGCTTAATCTCATCCTTAACCGTAAGGCTTCTGAAATTATCATCAATATAGAACCCGCGCCTGAAGCTTTCGGCATCATTATACACCTCAGACATATCATATACCGCAAACGCGCCTCCATCGCCCTCACCATAGTTTATCAGCGGTGCAAATGCAGAGGGATTCTGAGCCGCCTCCACAGAGTTGTTTATAACAACCGTATTGTGTCCTTCGGCCCTCCATCTGTATTTTTCCACGCTCTTCAAAGAAGAGTTATAATCTTCTGCGGGAAGTGAGCAAGCCCAGCGTACACCGTCAAGCTCAAAGGCAAAATCTCCGGCATCCTCATGAAAATGATACACCTTTATAGGTCCTCCCTGAGCTGCAAAGAACATGCCGTCCATCTTCATCCAGTCCTCATGTACCGCCACTATTTCCGCTCCTGCGGCGTATCTCATTTTCGGCTGCTTCGTTATGTCCTCAGCCTTAATATCAGGGTCATAGTAAAGGGCATCCCATACAGACGGCTGCTGCACCGATATTCCGTATTTGCTTCCCTGGGTCTGTATAAGCCTTGCAGCTTTAAGCTCAGGCTGATTAAAAAGCTCTGCGCATATAAGAAACTGCTGCGGCGCAAATGTCATCTCCGGCCATGAATCATGATAGTTATATACGCCGTTCATAGGTGAGCGGATTGAAAGCATAAATCTTGCCGCTTCAGAAACTCCGGGAGACTTTGAAAGCCTGAAATCAGTTCCGAAAATCTTCTTAAGAGCAAGGAAATTTTTGAAAAACGATGTGGCAACTCCCCAGTAAGAGGTGCTTTCCACCCATGCACCGTCCGGGAAAAAGCCCTTTATTCCGTACTCACAGCTTCTGAGGCTGTTTTGGAGAAGATCGGCACACAGCTCCTCGTCATATTCCATAAATGCCAGTGCCGCCGCAACTGCGCCGCGGTTTATCCACAGATTGTAATTGCTTATCCATTTATATGAAACGCACAAATAATTATGGGTCTGACCGGCTATTGTTTTTGCCGGAACGCCTCCGTAAAATGCATCTCTTAAAACACTCAGCCCCAGCCGCTTTGCCGCACTGCAGATAACCTCACGCTGCTCAGGGGTAAAGCCCTCATACATCCAGTCATAGCCGATTGCAAAGCCTGTCATATATGAACCCAAGTCTATCGGATGAGCCGGATTCAAATCCGGAAAAGCTGCTAAAGCCTGAAAGTTTCTCCATGCGGCGTCAACATATTTCTTATCCTTCGTAAGCTGATATGCAAAGCCCAGGGCAAGCATCATGCTTTCTACCTTGTTTGCCGTGTTAAGTGTTCTGAAATTATCATCAAACTTATACGTTACCGTATCGTCATTTACATAAGTCTCCGCCTGCTTCACGGAAGCCTGAACAGCCGTCGCGACATATTCGTCCGTTTCCGAAAGCGCCTTGACCCTTTCAAAATCAGATTTGTCGGCATAAAGCCTCGGATGTGATATGCCGGCCTCATTAAAGCTCTTTTTTAAATTCTCCGCAGTAGGACGATCAAAAAGCACAAAGCTGTTCAAATACTGAATCGGTGAAAGCCATTCCTTGTCAATGACAGAGGTTGTGTCCGGCTTCATATGATACTGAGTAACCGTTGAAAGATCAAAATACATCTCGTTATCCGACGCAAGAATAAGCCCCTCCTTATCGTCTGCAACGCTTTTGCCGAGAAGCTTTTGCGCCGTCTCCTTTACAGGAATAAGGGTCTTTCCGTCCCTCTCCCGTATTCCCTTCCCCGGCACAATCTCAGAAGTCCCGAGAATTATCTTTTTCCCGTCACAGGACACTGTTTCGGAGAACGCCGCATTAAAGTCCGAAACGCTTACAAAAAGCTCATCATCTTCATATAAGGGTGCATCACTCAAACTGTGCTTTACACCCTCCGCCATATAAAGCTCTCCGTATGCATGAAATGCAATCTTATCAGCCATGTACTCATAAAGCTCAAAATCTCCGGAGAACATTGATGTCGGCTGCTCCGCCCCGTCTGCCATCGGTTTGTCAAGACCCTTGACAAAAGCGTTTTTCACTTGAAGCTCGCCGTTTCCTTCCCCTGCCCTGTACATAAATCTTACAAGACTGAGGTCATTAAAGCTGCTGCCTATTGCAGCGTCTTTCTTAATGAGTTTACCGTCCACATAAAAATCAAGAGTATGATTTTCAAGGTTTACAAACACCTTTACATTGAAGGTGTTCCCGTCGCGGCATACCCCTGCCGCAGCGCCTCCTCCGGATACGGTTAAATTCCCGGTATTTTCAAAGGTTACACAATTATAATTCTGTTGCTTTGAAGTTGACTTTGAATCGCGCAGCATTATGTACCCGCCGACTCCGCCGTTAAAATCACATGTAAAGTCTCCGCCTATAAGAAAATACTTATATTTCTTTCCTGTTTTAAAGGAGTTGCTGATCGTCGTTGAAATGTCAATATAACAGTCGTCAGAGGTTGATTTTTTTAAAATTATGCTGTCTCCCTTTTCCGGATTTTTATAATCAAATTTTTCGGCAATAATCTCGTTTGTCTTTTCATTCAGAGTTGCATTCTGAAATGCTTTCGGGTTTACGTTTTCAATAATCCAATTGCTGTCGAAAAACGTATAATCACCAAGATCATCGGTTATCGGAACAAACTCCACTCCCGAAGCGTTATATCCGCTGCTGTCGCTGCGTTCAATATCCTTTATAACATCAGTACCCGGATATATATACATATTATCAAGGTAAAGCTTATCCTCAGCAGTCATGTTGAAATTAAGCTGCAAAGCGTCAAATGCGGCATTTGACGGAAGACTTCTGTTTTCAAGCACAAGCTTATTATCAAGATATACGCTGTAGATGCCTCTTTTTTTATTAATCACAAGAGCTATTCCCGAATATCCTTTTTTGCTTAAGAAGGCTATCTTCTCACCCTTAGAGGTTATCAGCCTGCCGTCTGTAACCTTTAAAATGCCTGTAACGGTGCTGCCCGACTTAAGTCCTATCTGACCGTTCACGGTATTTTCTCCCTTAAGGTCAAAGGATACTATGTATTTTTTCTCCGCTGTTGTATATTTCATAGTAACAACAGCGTTTCCGCCGGTTCCGTCTACCATAAAAGCCTTATTGCCGTCATCTTCCTTGATTACCCTCGAAAACGGAGCACCGGTTACGGAAACGGATGCCGCGGCAGAATTAGTTGCAACGGAATCAAAGCGTTCTCCCGCAATCATTGTTTCGGGAATATCTGCTGCAAAGGATGTATACGAAACGGAAATACACAGCGCGGTAATAAATGCGGTAAATCTGCCTTTCTTCATTTTCTCTTAATCCTCCCTTGCTTCATAAATAAACACTGCCGCCGGCGACTGATAACGCTGCCTTATTACAATAAAATCATTTTTATCGGCAAAATTCTTGTAATCTCTTATTTCATTATAGCTTCCGGCATTAATATAAATTTTCCCGCCGTCATTTTTTACTCTTGTTATATTCGTTGTATTTATACTGAAATTTCTGAGCGCGGACGGTGAATAGTCGGAGGCTCCGCTTTCGGTCTGAGACGAAAGATATATATATCCGTCGGAAGCCCGATAGGCTCTGCCAAAGGAATAGCCTACGAGATCGTTCATTGCTTTCTGTTCGAGGGAGGCAGCCGGCACCCCGCTGCCCGGACTGTAATCAAAGTCAAGCAAAATATTTGTTATCATATTTCTCGAATTATGCTTTATTCTTATTATATCTCCGGCGCTCAGATAAGCGGGACAGATTTTATCATCAATATAAAAATCCGTATACTCGCCTCCGTTTACGCATGTAACAATTTTTGAAGCCGTGCCGTCAGGATCTATCCCATATGTAACCTCATCCACAACATAACTCAGATCTCCGGATGTATAGCTTGGATTGTCACTGTTATATCTCCATACAACCGCTCCCGCAGTACCCTTTTCATTCATGTCATACACCGTAAAATACTGTCCGTAATTTCCGCCGTCACTAAGGCTTGAATACGTACACATTGAGTAAAAATCCTCACCTGCATCAACATTCTGCGGGACCTTGAAAATAATGCTGCCGTCAACATTAAAATACGGAGAACATGTTTTTGTATTGCTTCTGTAAATAAAAGATGTCACTCCGAGCTCCACCTTCGTCAAGCTGTTTTTATCCGGCTTATCATAACAGTCGGCGGGATTTGCCGTAACCTCGGCAAGGTCAATATTCTTAAGCACGTCGTTTTCATCGGCGGAGTATCTTATAAGCTCACCCTCATGTGACTTCAGTATTGCTGCCGCGCTCTCGCCGTCTGTTGCCTTCGTTTCACCGTCAAACCAAAGCTTCTCAGCCGAAAAGCTTTTTATTTCACTGTCCTGAGTGAAGATTTGAGCCATTGCTTTTACGCCGTCGCCGTCGTCCGACATCCATGCTTTCATCAGATATCCGTAGCTTATGCCTTTGCGTGCCGATCTCATATATATAACCTCTCCGTCAAAGCCGGTTATCACATCGCATTCCGCTCCTGCCGTCATTAAATACTTATAGCTTGCCAAAGCGTAGTCGGAAACCTCAAGCTCGCCCTTATCGGTAAAAAGCTTTTTTTCACCGAGGTTTATTCCCGAGATTTTAACAGTCTGCGCCTGCGTAAAGCATACGGCACGCATAAGACTTCCATCATCGGAAGCAGCTGCCGCAATTACATTGCCTTTTGCAAGGTCATCGGTCTCCATCTCTTCTCCCGAATCGGAAAAAACAGAAAGTATTGTATTTTCCGTATTGATTGTTACCGGCGCCTTACCATTTATGTCGGTTATGATAATCTCATCATACAACAGACTATCCACCACCATGTAGCTGTAGGAGGTTACAAATATATAATCGGTTTTCCCGTCATTGTTGTTATCAAGAATACGAACACTTCCTGCATCACCTTTTATTTTTTCCCCGTCGGCAAATTCCGCGGCGCGGCCGTTATAAATCATTACACAGTTTCTTGAAATTGGACGGGTTTTTGTTTTTCCGTTATCAAACCATGAAATTACGGAGTCGGTCAGCTCTTCAAAATCCTTCATATCAAAGCTCAGCTCATCATTGTCCTCCCCAACGACAAAACAAAGCTCCGCGCTTCCGTCAATGTAATATCCGAAAACCTTTTTTCCGAAAAGCTCTTCAGACACTGCCTCATAATCGTAGTGTACTCCGTTTATCTCAATAAACTTATCACGGCTTATATCCTTGCCGCTGTCAGAGCAATGCGGAGTTCTGCTTACAACTCCGCTTACCGCTTCCATTTTGTACAGACAATACAGAATTGTCCTGCCCTCTGACGCCATATATGTTTCATGACCGTCAAGCATATCAAGCTCCGGAACAAAAATAAGAGCATTATATATAAGCTGCTTTGCACTTTCCGGTGAAAGAACGCCGGAGGCTGTATCAACTCCCTTTAATATTCCCATGCCTGCTGCGGCTCTGCTGTATCCCTTCTGCCAGCCGCCGTATATTTCCGCGGTTTTACCGTAGCCGGTGCAGCCTATTACAATTTTAACAGCTTCCATCGGCGTAATTTCCCTATCCGGGTAAAATTCTCCGCCTGCATTCACCAATCCGGCATTTGCCGCCGCATAAATTTCTCTGCTGTGGGGATGGTCATCGGGAACATCATTAAATTTTATATCAGTCGTTCCGCCGAAAACACGGAAGACTTCAGTAATCGCAGCTGTAAACTCGCCCCGGGTCACCACTGCATTTCCCGACTCTCCGTTTAATTTATTTTCCCCAAGAAGATATCCGGTAAGGGCTTCGGCTCTTACAGCGGATTCTTCCCGCGCTTCTGCCGTCACCGCCATTAAAGCGCATATCAGCGTCACAAGCAGTACGGCAAACCTTTTTACAGATTTCATTTAAGCGCTCCTCCTCTCGGAAAAATATTTTGCCGCTCTTTGCAGCATTGCCGCCGCCTCAGCTCTTGTAAGGAGACCCAACGGATTGAACCTTCCCTCAAATCCGCTTACTACCCCGCAGGCGGAAAGAGATGAAACCGCAGCTTTCGCATAGTCTGAAACCTCATTAAAGTCCGAATACTCCGCACCGCTTGCCGCTTTAGGAGCAGCTGCTCTGTAAATCATAACTGCGGCGTCCTGCCTTGTAACAAAGCTATCCGGCAAAAACTCCGTTTCGGAAATCCCCGTAACAATTCCGTTTTTGCTTGCTGCGGCAATATATCCGCAATACCACGCATCTGCCGGAACATCCGCAAACGGACTTTCTCCCTCCGGCTCAAGCTTCATTGCTCCAAGAAGCATTTTCGTAAGCTGAGCCCTTGTAACCTGCCCGTCAGGGCGGAAGCTTCCGTCCTCAAAGCCATCGATAATGCCCTCTTTATAAAGACTCGTTATATATTCCCTCGCCCAGTGGGATGCGATATCGGGGAATGCGGCTGATTGTGTCTGAACCTCTCCTGACAGCTCCGGAAGAACGCCGGAAACAAATGCACCGGAGGCTGAAGCTCCCGTGCCGCCTCCACCGCCTGAACCGCCCGAGCCGCCGCCCGAACCCGTGGTCTTATCATTCGACGCTTTCTGTTTTTCCCTGGCTTTGTCTACTGCGTCATCAAAAAGCTCCTTCATATCCTCCATTGTATTTGCACTGTTTACCGTCTCATAAAAGGACTTAAACGCCTCATCGCGGTAATACTCATTGCCAAGTCCTTCATACTCCGAAAGGCTGATGCCGTACTCCGCAGCTGCGTCCGGGAACCGCTGCTTAAGCTGTACAAAGGATTTGCAGGAACGAAGCCATGCCACCGTACGGCTTTCATTATACAGCTCGGAAAAGCTTCCGAAATCTGATGCAAGTACATTTTTCATCACAGAAGAAAGAATTGATTTCACCTCGGAATCGAGACCTGAATACTCTGAATATTTAACGCCCGTATATGCTGTGTACAGCATAAGAAATTCATCAAGCGTTATGTCTCCCTTCAGAAATGATGCCGCTCCCTCGGAGAAATAATAAACCTCCGCAAGGCTGTATGTATTGTAGCCCTCCGGCGGTCTTCTTTTAAAAACGGATTTTGCGGCTTCCTGCCTATAGCTTTCATAACGCTCCGAATCAATTCCAAGCTCCGAACAAAAAGCTGCAAGAGCGGAGGCAAGCTGCGCTTCGTCAGATGCGGAATTAACCTCCGACGCCGATACGGCTTCACCGACAAAGCCTATATAAAACTTCTCATTTGCGGTTCCTCCGGAGGTTTCCGCCGCATACCTGCCGTTTTTATAAAATTCAGGCAGTGACAGCTCAATATTATAGAATCCGTTTTCATCTGCCTGAACTGTTTTATATATAACATTTTCGTCAGCAGCGGAAACCGTCGGTGCAGAGCCGTCCTTATAAACGGTAACTGTAACAAAGCTGTCCGCATCTCCCTTTCCGGAAATACCGAGAAGACCGCTTTGAGCATCATATACGGCGTCTGCGGCAAAGCATACAGCAGAAAAAATTCCAAAAGCAGCCGCTGCCGTAAGAAGCATTATTATTTTCTTCATAATTCACGTTATCCTTTCATACTCAACCTTTAACAGAACCTATCATAACACCCTTGGTAAAATATTTCTGCAAAAAAGGATAGACGCAGAGAATCGGAACGGTTGATATTACGATAACCGCATGCTTTATGGTTTCTCCTATAAATTCCTGATCCGATGTGCCTGCTGTCATTGATGATGTATCCGAGGTTATAAGAACCTCCCTCAAAACAAGCTGCAAGGGGTATTTATTCCTGTCATCTATGAACATCATGGCGTTAAACCATGAATTCCAGTGCCCTACGGCATAGTACAGCACCAGAACAGCAAGAGTAGCCTTTGAAACAGGCATGATTATCCTGAACAAAAGCGTAAAATGTCCCGCTCCGTCTATAGTAGCCGATTCCGTAAGACCATCCGGAATTGAAGCAAAGCTCACCTTCAATATCATAAGATTAAAGGTGGATACAGCGCTTGGAAGAATAAGCGACCAAATGTTGTCTGTAAGCCCCAAATCCTTTACGGTTATGTAAAAAGGAATCATGCCGCCGCTGAAAAACATCGTAATAATTATGCTGATGTTAAGAAACTGCTGCAGCTTTACGTTTTTGCGCGTAAGACCGTAGGCGCCGATCGATGTCAGAATAATCCCTATAATTACTCCGAAAAATATTATAAATACTGTATTTATATAGCCGCGGAGCAGCATGGGATAGCCAAGTGCCAGCTTATACGCCTCAAGGGAAAACCCCGCCGGCTTATACAAAAGGCCGCTGCTTTTCATAAATGCCGTCGCATCGCTAAAAGAGGCAAAAACCACATAAAGCATAGGATAAAGCATAACCACTGTTATAGCAAGCATTATCAGACAGTTCACAAAATCAAAGCATCTGTCCCCGGCCTTCTTTTTTATTATGTTATTTCTGCTGCGTATTTTTATTTCCACGATAAGTCCCTCCGGAAAATGTTACTGAAATATGGCATCGGCGCTTAATGCACCGGTATTATCGTTTTTAGCTTCAATCCCCTATTACCACAGTCCGCTGTCGGTTATTCTTTTACTTACCGTATTTGCGCATATCAAAAGCAAAAGATTAATAAAAGAATTAAAAAGCCCTACAGCCGTGCTGTAACCCCAGTTCTGTGTTTCAAAAGCGTTTCTGTATACATATGACGATATAACGTCACTCGTTTCATATATAAGAGGATTGTAAAGAAGTATTATTTTTTCATAGCCGACACTCATAATTCGCCCCACCTGCATAATAAGGAGTGTTACGATAGTTATGCTGATTGAGGGAATGGTTATTTTGACCATTTTTTTAAATCTGCCCGCTCCGTCAATTTCCGCTGCCTCATACAGCTGCGGGTCAATACCGCTGAGTGCGGCAAGGTATATTATTGAACTCCAGCCCATTGTCTGCCATATACTTGACAGTATATGAATCGGCACATACTTATCCGGCTGCATCAGCAGACTGCCGGTACTGCCTGTTACTCTGTTCACCAAAGAACCGATTATTCCGTTGCTTCCCACAAAGGTTTTTATCATTCCGCAAATAACAACAAGTGAGATAAAGTGCGGCATATAGGAAATTGTCTGCACCGTTTTTTTAAACGGTCCGTCCTTAAATTCATTAAGAAGAAGCGCAAAAATAATCGGAACGGGAAAATTAAATATCAGATTCGCAAAGCTGATTTTCAGCGTATTTCCAAACACGCGATTAAAATCGGAAGATGTAAGAAAGGCTTTGAAATGCCTCATGCCGACCCAGTCGCTTTCCATTATCCCCAGTCTCGGAGAATAATCCTTAAACGCTATAATCGCACCGTACATAGGCTTATAGCAAAACAGTAAATAAAAGGCAATAACGGGCAGCAGCATTAAATACAAAGTCCCGTTTCTTCTGAAGTCCTTTTTCCATTCAATCGCAATGGCATTTTTTTTCATGATAATCCTCCATGCCGCCTTCGGGCGGCTTAAATTTGCAGTGCGGAAAAAAAGCAGGCAGGCTGCACATCCACAGAGCGCCGCTTAATTTTCACATTATCCTATCTGACACAAGCGCACGGCAGTGCGCACGGCAAAAGCCGAACGCACCGCACCGCGCAGTTAAATCATCTTGCAGCATATCTGTCATATGCAGACTGATACATCTCCCGCAGCTCCTCAGCGCCGCGCGCACGAAGCTCCTCCAGCATTTGGTCATAATTTTCTATCGGTTCGGTTCCTATTATCATCTTAAGCATTTTTTCGTTAAGATACGTGCTTACAGAATTGCTTATATCGGCAAATCTTGAAAGCTCATCCTCCTTCATATACAGATTCGGCAGGGTGTGCTCTCCGGAATTGCATGCTGACCAGTTCTCCCATGCCTCCTTCTGCTCAGGCAGAGCAGCATATTGCTCCATATATCTTACGTCCTGTACAAACGGGCCCGCACGGTAAGAAAGAGTATAGTTTGCAAGCGCAGAAGTCATTGAAAGGCCCTCCGGATTATTTGTAATCTTTTCGGTATACTTGGGATACCCATCAATCATTTCATAGCTTTCGCCTTCTATTCCGAAGTTATAAAGCATATGCCCCTCCTCGGAATATCCGAAATCAAGATACTTTAATGCGCTGTCCATATCAGAGCAGGTTGTGGTTATTGCCGAATGCGCAAGGGTTTCGGCAGGCACAGGCAGCTGATAAGAACCAAACTCCGGTTTTTGCCCCTTGACAGGTGCAGGATACGGCGCCCCGGCAAGCTTAAAGCCGGGTATATCGGAAGCTGCCGATGCCACAGCGCCTATACCTGAGCCGATGGAACCGGTCATGGCTCCGCTCACACCGTTTAATATATTTGAATGCACTGTTTTGGAATCAAGCGTCGCAAAATCCTGATCTATCAATCCGTTTTTATACCACCTGTTCATTGTAACAATAAAATCCTTATAGCCTTCGTCAAAAGGACCGTATTTTATTTCTCCGTTATCAACATAATAATCATTCCAGGTTCCGAAGCCCCCGCAAAAATATGATAAGCTGGTTGCTCCAAACGGCGCAGATGCACCTTTTTTTTCTTTAAATGCCGTCAGAACGGTTTCCCATTCATCAATTGTTTCAGGAAGCGCCATACCCAACTCGTCAAGCCAGTCCTTGCGGATTACAAGTCCGCTTGAAATACAAAGACTCTCCTCGCTTCTGATAAACGGAAAAGCAAACAGCTGTCCTTCGTCGGTCAGAGCAAGCTTTTTAAAGTCCTCATGTGCGTCAAGATAGCTTATGAGATTAGGCGCTTTATCCTTATATTGATTAAGGTCCGTTATAACCTTTTCGCGTATTGCCTTCTGAGGGCCTCCGGGATATTTAAGCCAGTTGTATGTAATAATATCCGGAAGAGTATCGGAGGCAACAAGAAGATTGAATTTCTCAAGCTCCTGCCCCTGAGGCGGATGAACATACTGTGCATTTATTCCCGTTTTCTCCGCAAGCTCCTTTGCAAGGGGGCTCTCATTAAAGCTTTTCATAACGGATGCCGCACTGCTGTTAAGAGGCATCCATATTTCAAGCTTTTTTTCCGTTCCGGCCGTCTCCTTATTTTGGCCGCCGCAGCCCGAAATCCCGACTGCTGCCGCTGCACAAAGAACAATAGCTGTAATTTTTTTGAACTTCATATTTTCCGAACTCCTTTCACCAATGCCGTTTGGGGAAAGAGAAGCAAGCAGATTACCGCCGGAAGCGACGACGACGTATGTTTTAAATCTGAGCAATGCTTTGCTTTGCTTGCAAGGAGCAGAGCTTGCGACAGATTGCAAGCAAGCGCAGGAAGCGTCAGCTCCTCAGGGTTTCAGTGGGAGATTATAACTCCCACTGAAACCCTGAGATGGGACCCGCCTTTATAGGCGGGGGACATCTGCGCGTAGGTTATACTTCAAGTCGCTGATGGCGGTGAGATGCGCCGCTTATCTTTTTCCAAACTTATCTCCATTCTGCCGTGCTGCATAATGGCTTCAAATTTTCATCAAACACAAATGCCTTCAGGTATTTGTCATTTTCACCGACATCAAGCGTCACTGCCTGACTGTGATCGCCTGCGGCTGCAAGCTCAAGGTTTATCGGCATAATGTTTACCGAATTTAATGTCTTTCCCTCGGTTGAATCATATGATGCCAATATAAGATATATTGTTCTTACGTCTGTATCGTAAATGGTATAATAAGCCGTAACCTCCGCAATGCCTCCATCAGAAACAATTTCCGAAAGCATTATTTCCGTATCTCTGTCAATTGCCTGCGGCTCAACAGTATATGAGTTTATGTTGTCAATAAAGGCGCTGTTTGTGCCGTTCTCAACTCTGAAGGAAAGTCCTCCGATTGACGGATTTTCTCCGCCGAAATATTCATAACCTTCAATTCTCCCGGACGATCTTGTAACGCCGAAGGAATCTGTTGCTTCTATTGTTACACACTTGTTATCGATATCAACCGTTATTTTGTAATGCTCCCATACAGCAGCAGTAAAATTCAAGTTACTGCCGTCGGCAGCACTGAGATTTACAAGACCTTTGCCTGTATCTCCGGGCGGAACTGCCCCTGACTGCGTCCATGTTTTAAGCCTTCCGAGTCTTCCCGCTGTATGGCCCTGCGCAAAAATCCATTTACCTCTGTTATATGATCCATTTTCAAAATCCGCATCATATACAAGGCTCACCGCTAAAGCGCCGTTCCCTGACATAGCGTCAAACTCTGTACAAAAGGCTCCGTTTGCGACCGGCTTATCAAATCTGTATGCAAAACGTCCTGTCATGTGCGCATACTTATCGGTGCCGCCTCTTACAAGCGCAGCATCCTTTGTGGTGCTTACCGCAGTATTAAGAGTTTTCGCGTTTCCCCATACGCTGGTGGGAACGCCTTCTGCATCAGCTGCAACAAAGGCATCGGAAAAGTCTGAAGCATAAATCACAACCGGACCTAACTCGTCTTCTGTGTATACCTTTACATTATCAATTATGATTGTTTTTCCGTTTTCATTTCTGAAAACCAAACCGTGAACTTCCTTAGCATTATCTCTTAAATTTTCATATACCGCACTTTCGGAAGAAACAGCTACACTTCCGTCAGGCGAGGTTATTTGCAGCTGAACGGTGTCCTTGTCAAGATCTACTGTCAGCTTATATTTATATGTTATATTTGCTGCACCTGCCGGCATAGTCAGGTTATTTCCCTCCGCGTCCTTATATTCCGTATATGTTCCGTTTGCCGGAGGATATCCGCCGCTGTTAAAATATCTGTATACCGGATTTCCGGCATTGCTCATTCCAAAAGCCCAGACCCCTGAATTGGTTTCCTTTGTGTTCATCAAACCAACTCCGAGACATCCGGAGTTAGTTGCTGCTTCAAACTCCACAAAAAGCTTTCCGGCGGACACAGGCTCATCAAATATTGCTCTTACTCTGCCTATAAGCTTAAGTGCATTGTCTGTCCAGACTTCAGCTTTGTTCCTGTGCCAGCATGGCGGGTTCGGAACAAGATCTCCGTCTTTCACATCCTGAAAATCCAGCTGTCCCAACGGCTCGCTTACAAAACTCCCCTCAGCACCTGCAATCATTCCGACCGATGAAAATGACATTGCTGCCGTCAGCAGCACGGAAATTAATTTTTTCATGTTTCCATCTTTCCCTTCTTTTTTTTAATCGGACATTGTCCGTATTCAATGATTAAATTATATCACAAAATAATTATCCGCGTATACAGACATTTTCTTAAATTAATGAGTCTTTTTATTAAAAGTGCGCATCCTGCCGCGGTTTTCTTAAGGACATTTTCTCTTAATAAACAAATTGTCCTTGACCCGCATACGGCAAAATGCTATAATTTCTCATGGAACAGCATAAAAAACCGCTGTATTTTCAGGAAGGGGAATTTTATATGATAAGAGTAAACCACGCTCCCGACGGAGCATTTACCTCTGAGCTTTATTCTGTATATGCCGCAGGAAACAGGCTCAGCGTTTACACAGCACTGTTCAGCGACGGTAACGGCAATTACATCCCGATACCTGACGAGCTTTTCAAGATATACGACGGCCTTGAGCATGTAAACAAAACCGTAAGGACGTACTTTGCATCCTTTGAAACAGACGCCGAAACCGAGCTTCGCATTGAATATGAGCAAGAAATAAAAACCGTCAGGATAAAACCGGAGTCTCTTAATAAGAGCTTTGAATTTCGGGACAATGCTCTTTACCTTAAAATATGTCCCGGCGAATACATAACACTTGAAATAAACGGCGAGGTGTTCAGCTCCCTGTCAATTTTCTGCAATAGGCTCTATGAGGAGGATTCTTCATATAAAAATATAATCGAATTCAGCCCGGGGCTTCACACAAAGGAAAACAGCAGCTGCATAACGGAAAATGAACACGGGATTCCGATAATCGGACATATTCCCGACAATACCCATATAATCATCCGCTCCGGTGCGGTTGTCCGTGCGGCAATAGCTCTTTCGGGCGCAAAAAATATAAAGATTTCCGGAAACGGCGTTCTGAGCCTTATTGACCGCTGTCACGGAGCTGATAAAAATTTTGAGGGCGAGATGTGGGGAGGCTTTCGCCGGAATGCCTTGCCGAGTATATACATAAAAAGCGGCTGCCGGGCAATTACAATAGAAGGAATAACCTTAAACTGCGAGTTCAGAGGCATTACAATAAGAAACAGCAGCGATATTCACATTTCGGACGTTAAAATTTTTTCAAGCAGCGTGAACGCCGATGGAATAAATATGATGAATGTTAAAAATGTACTTATTGAAAAATCCTTTATTAAATCGTCTGACGACTGCATTGCTCTTTTTACATCATGTGATTCTATCCCGACTTTGGCAAACAGCGATTACCCCTCCCCTGAGTCCGTATCGTCCAATGTTGAGGTACGCCGCTGCTGTCTTGCCTCCTATGCAAGAATATTTATGATCGGCGGTCATTCCACAGGAAATACAAATCCGCGGGACGTCGTTGAAAACGTGTCTGTTCATGACTGTGAGATTATTGATACCTTAAATAGGAACAAAAAGCCGTATGAACAGAGAATGTACTGGTCCGGAATACTCCGCGTTCTGTCTCAGACTGAGCAAATAGTACGAAATGTTTCATTCCGGGATTTAAACGTAAACTGGACAAGGTATTATGCCGGAAAGCTCATCCACGTTGAAGTAAGAACCGCAAAAGACGCCTCCTATTCGGAGAGCGTCGGATACAGGATAGAAAATATCAGCTTTGAAAATATACATTGCCTGCACTGCCCGGGCAATGTTATGCCAAGCATGTTTAAGGCCGATTTTTCCGAAAACGAAAAGGACAGGGAAATAAACGGCATTACTTTAAAAAATATTACTTATAACGGACATCGAATCAAAAACAATGAAAACGACATTTTGGTATCAGGTAATGTGAAACACCTTGTGCTTGATTAAGCAGCTGATTTTAATGCAAAAAAGGTGCGGATATTTCCGCCCTTTTTGCATATTTATGACTTGCTTTTTTTCCATTCCTTTATTTTTTCAAGCTTTTCCTTAACTCTTTTCTCAACGCCCTGCACGCCGGGCTTATAGTATTCTCTGTCCTTAACAGAATCGGGAAGACAGGTCATTTTTGTGAGCTTTTCCTCGGTGTCATGAGCGTATTGATAGCCCTCGCCGTAATGCAGCTCCTTCATCAGCTTTGTGGGCGCATTCCTTATCCATAAAGGAACAGGCTCTGCCGGACGGCGTCTTATATCTTTTTTTGCCTGTTCGCAGGCAGCATATGATGAATTTGATTTCGGCGCCATTGAAAGATATATAACAGCATGGGTAAGATTAACGTCACATTCCGGCATACCGTTAAAATGACATGCCTGATACGCCGCCACCGCAATCTGCAATGCCTGTGAGTCAGCCATGCCTATGTCCTCACTTGCAAACCTTATAAGCCTGCGGGCTATATAAAGGGGTTCCTCCCCGCCCTCAAGCATTCTGCAAAGCCAGTACACCGCCGCGTCCGGGTCGCTGTTTCTCATGGATTTATGAAGAGCGGAAATAATGTTGTAGTGTTCCTCACCGTTTTTATCGTAAAGCAGGGATTTTCGTGTAATGCACTGCTCCATAAGCTCGTCTGTTATAACGGTTTTCCCGTCCTGAAGCTCTCCGTTCAGAACCACCATTTCAAGGGTATTAAGCGCAGTTCTTGCATCGCCTCCGGCAAAGCGCGCAATAGCGCCAAGCTGCTCACGGCTTATTTCTATCTCCTGATTTCCGAAGCCGGCAGGATGGTGTACCGCCCGCTCCAAAAGCCACGTCATTTCTTCCTCGGTCAAAGCCTTAAGAACAAATACGCGGCAGCGTGATAAAAGAGCGGAATTTATCTCAAAGGAAGGGTTCTCCGTTGTTGCACCCACAAGTATTATGCTTCCCTTTTCAACATATGGCAGAAATGCATCCTGCTGAGCCTTGTTAAAGCGATGTATTTCATCTACAAACAGCAGCGTTCTGACGCCCATTCTCCGGCTTGACTCCGCTCTTGACATGACCTCCTTAATTTCCTTAATGCCGCTTGTAACGGCACTGAAATCAATAAATTCCGCCTGAGTCATACCTGCAATTATCCTGGCAAGAGTTGTTTTTCCCACACCCGGAGGACCCCAGAATATCATGGAGCTTATTCTGTCGCTTTCAATAATTTTTCTCAGCACCTTACCCTCACCGAGAAGGTGCTTCTGACCTGCAAATTCCTCAAGAGTTTCCGGCCGCATTCTGCTGGCGAGGGGCGATCCCGCGCCGCGGCTGTCAAGCAGGCTTATCTGCTGCATAAAAAACGCCACCTTTCATTCTGATTTAAGGGATCACTGATTAATTTAAAATACAAGCTGCACAAGCAGCATATAGCATACCGTTCCTCCGGCAATGGAAAAAAGCATCTGTCTTTTCCACATATGAAGCAGCACCACAAGGGCTATTGATATCAGCTCCGGCAGACCGTGACTTCCGCCAAGAAAGCTTGTGTCCTTAAGACAGTAAATGACAAGCATTCCGAAAACCGCTGACGGAAGCACTGCCCCTAAATATTTTATGCAGGCAGGCGTCGGCTTTCCGGATTTGAAGATAATAAACGGAAGAAATCTCGTTAAAACCGTTCCGAGAATAACCATTGCTATTGTTATGATTTTCTGCGTAAGCGTCACTGCGCACAGTCTCCCTTCGACAATATTTTTTTCAAAAGCATCAGCGTAAGGCATATTGCCGCCATTGCCGGAATGAGAAAGCTCTCAGCTCCGAAAATCAGACGGCATATAAGCGTAAGAGAAAGCCCAAGCAGTGAGCTTATATGATTTTTTTCCTTAAGCCACTGCTCCATGAAGATTACAACAAACATTGCCGTCATTGCAAAGCTCAGCCCCTCTGTATTAAAGGTCAGAAGCGAGCCGAAAACACCGCCGAGGGTTGAACCGGAAAACCAATAGAAATGGTTCAGCAGCGTAACAAAAAACATGAACCAGCCCTTGTCGGCACCAATCGGTATTTCCGCCGTGTAATTAATGGAAAAGCTCTCATCACACATTCCGAATATAAGATAAGGCTTTTTCAGTCCCGTACCCTTGTATTTATCCAGCATTGAAATGCCGTAAAATAAATGCCTTGCATTAATCATAAGGGTCATTATAAATGCCTGAACGGGATTAAAAACGCCGAGCAGCATACTGACTGCCACAAATTCCATTGAACCGGCAAATATAAGCAGGCTCATGAACATCGGATAAAGAAAGCTGAATCCTGAGGTGTTCATATATATCCCGTATGTAATACCGAGAAACCAAAATCCGGCAAATATAGGCAGCGTATGCGGGAACGCCGCAAAAAAAGATTTTTTTATTACGCTTCTTCTGTTCATTTAAGGTTTTCCTCCAACAATGTAAAAATACTGAGCGGTTTAAATAAATTCCGTTCGGTATTTTTAGAGCCTACCCGTAATTAAAGAAGTGCATGCAAAATGCGCTTAATTTAATTTACGGATAGGCTCTTAATATCTATTTACATTTTCTTTTTTATATTAAGAAGTCTTATAACTATGGGGCTGAGTACAATGTTGGAAATAAGCTCAACCAAGAAATTTGCACCCACCAGTCCAAAAATCATATAGTGTGCCACACCTCCGCCGAGGTTTGCCGCAGCCGCCCAGCTTTCTACAGTTTCCATAAAGAAAACAAGGCAACCCAAAAGGAATATACCCGTATTTACAACAGGACACACAATTGCTGCACAGATTACCGCCACATATGTATTATACTCAGACAACCATTTGTAGACGAGAGCGGCAAGATATCCGCACATAGTACCCTTCAGCAAAACAGTGATTACAGTGCCCGGAGCATTAACTGCTAAAAAAGCACCGGCATCTCCGCTTAACAATACTACCATACCAAAAACAAATCCGAGCCATGCTCCGATTTTACTGCCGCAGGTTGCTGCACCGATTACAATCGGAATCAGCACCAGAGAAATGGAAAAAGGCCCCAGACGAATAAAAGCACCCATAAACTGCAAAACTATTACCAATGCAGTGAGTATGGCACCCATTACCATGGTTTTGGTGTTTTCATTCTTTGCTTGTGTTGTTTTCATAAAAAATTCCTCCTTGCTGTCACTCGGCAAATACGCCGATGCAACGCAATAAAATTTATAATAACTGCCGGAGCATTTCAAGGGCTCGTCCGGTATGGACGATACGGGCAATTCCTGAGCCGCACCGGTCCGTATTATCAGATGTCAAGGTTTGAAACGTACTTGGCGTGCTTTTCAATAAAATCACGGCGCGGTTCGACCTTTTCGCCCATAAGAATGGTAAAGGTTTCGTCCGCAAGCTGTGCATCCTCAAGGCTTACCCGAAGCATAGTTCTTGTTTCCGGATTCATGGTAGTATTCCAAAGCTCCTCAAAATCCATTTCTCCGAGACCCTTATATCTCTGAACCTTTGCACCCTGTCCCATTTCCGCCAGAAGAACATCACGCTGCTCATCGGAAAAGGCATACTTTTCAACATAATTTTTGTTCTTTCCCTTAAATACTTTAAAAAGAGGGGGCTGAGCTAAATATACGTGCCCGCCGTCAATCAGCGGCCGCATATACCGGAAGAAAAAGGTTAGCAGAAGCGTTCTGATATGAGCTCCGTCAACATCGGCATCCGCCATGATTATTACCTTGCCGTACCTGAGCTTTGACGTATCAAGCTCATCTCCGATTCCGGCGCCGAGAGCCTGGATTATTGGAAGAAGCTTTTCATTGCTGTAAACCTTGTCAATCCTTGATTTCTCAACATTCAGCATTTTTCCCCAAAGGGGCAGTATTGCCTGAAATCTTCTGTTCCTGCCCTGCTTTGCGGAACCGCCCGCCGAGTCTCCCTCGACAATGTAAAGCTCTGCGTAATCAGTATTTTCATCAGTGCATCTTGCCAGCTTCCCGAGAAGTGATGCGTTATTCATTCCTGAATTTTTGCGCGTTGCTTCACGCGCCTTTTTGGCGGCTTCTCTTGCACGGAAGGCAGTAAGTGTTTTGTCGATAATTGTTTTTGCAATCTTGGGATTTTCTTCAAGGAAGGCGGACAGCTTATCATTCAGTGCGGATTCCACAAGAGTTCTGGCTTCGCTGTTGCCGAGCTTTGTTTTTGTTTGTCCCTCAAACTGCGCGTCAAGAACCTTAACACTGATAACGGCTGTAAGACCCTCGCGCGTGTCCTCTCCCGACAAATTCTGATCCTTTTCCTTAAGGAAATTATATTTTCTGGCATAGTCGTTGATAACCCTTGTGAGACCTGCCTTAAAGCCGGTTTCATGAGTACCTCCGTCCATGGTATGAATATTGTTGGCAAAGCTCATTACCACTTCGCTGTAGGAGGTGGTATACTGCATTGCAACCTCAACCTCCATATCATTGCGGGTTGCTTCAAAATACACTATATCATCATGAATCGGGTCTTTTGTCCTGTTCAGGTACTTTACAAACTCGCGTATTCCTCCCTCAGCATGAAGTGTGACGGGCTTAATGTCCGGATCTCTGAAATCTGATAAAATAATCTTTACTCCCTTGTTTAAGAAAGCCTGCTCCCGAAGCCGCTTTAAAAGGACATCGTAATCAAACACAAGTACCTCAAAAATTTCCGGATCGGGCTTAAAGGTTATTTTTGTACCCGTCTTATCCGTATCACCTATTATCTTAAGCTGACACGTAGGCTTGCCCCGTTCATAGCTCTGATAATAAACATGCTCACCGTTGGAAACCTCAATTTCAAGCCTCTCCGAAAGGGCATTTACTACAGACGAGCCAACACCGTGCAATCCACCGGAAACCTTGTATCCGCCGCCTCCGAATTTTCCGCCGGCATGAAGTATCGTAAGAACAACCTCAACTGTCGGAATACCCTGCTGAGGATGAATCCCCACAGGAATTCCGCGTCCGTTATCTATAACCGTAACGGAGTTATCCGGATTGATATTTACAATTATTTCGGTACAATAGCCTGCCAGAGCCTCATCAATAGAGTTGTCTACGATTTCGTAAACAAGATGATGCAGACCCGGTGACGAGGTTGAGCCGATATACATTCCCGGTCTTTTTCTTACAGCGTCAAGACCCTCAAGAACCTGAATCTGATTTTCGTCGTACTTAGTTTCTATTTTTTCCATACTCATAAAAAAATCTGTTCCTTTCACATTGATTGCTTTTGGTTGAATATTTTTATCAGATAAACTCTTCGGAGTTATCGAATTTTGTTCTTTTATAAAGAGTTTGCGTTGAGATTGAGGAAATATAAACCCTTGTCTCACCGTTTTCCGCAGTAACAACAAAGGATTTCGGCAAATCCTCAGAGGCATTTATAATCTGCCCCTTTTTTTCCGCACCGGGCAAAAAACCTCGGCCGCGCTTTGATACGGTCGTATTCTCAAAATCAAAAATTCCTATTACATTATCTCCGTTAACGGAAAAGCTGTTTCCCAAATGAAGATACATTCAATCACTCCCCTACGGTCCGGAGACTGTCACCGTACCGCTGTTTACGGTAAACAGCTTTGCTCCGCGCCGGTTTTCAAAAATATCGGTATCCGTGCAGGTTATCATTACCTGCTTGTCAAGTATTCGTTCCCATAAGTATTTTCTTCGTTCTATATCAAGCTCCGACAGTATATCATCAAGAAGCAGCACCGGATATTCCTCGGTTTTGGAAAAGACATAATCTGCTTCCGCTATTTTAAAAGCAAGGGCCGCTGTACGCTGCTGACCCTGGGAAGCAAAAAGCCTTGCGTCCCGATCTGATATAAATATGGAAATATCATCACGCTGTATACCGTAGCGCATAGACGCGGCTTCAATTTCCCGCCTTTGATTTTCTTCAAGAAATGCTAAGATGCTTTCCTTATCGTCCTGCTTAAGACTTGGCTCATATGCTGTCTTAAGCTCCTCCGAGGAAATATCCTTTTGGATTTTTGCCGCAAAACCGGCAAGCTCAGACACAAAGGAACGTCTGTATTCCATAATCCTCTCAGCAGAGGCTGCAAGCTGTTCGTTCCAGACTGACAAGTATTCATCACTTTTCTTTCCGGCTTTTTTAAGCTGCTTCAGAAGTATGTTTTTCTCCGACGCAGCCTTCTGATACTCGGAAAGAGCAGAGAAATAATTGGGGTAAAGCCTGCATATTGCGGCATCCATAAACCTTCGTCTTGCAGAGGGCGAACCCTTTACAAGGGTAAGGTCATCAGGGCTGAACAGAACTGCATGGAAATAGCTCATAAGCCTGCTGAGCCGCTTGACTGGAATATTATTCACCGTAAAGCTTTTCCGCCCGTCACCGCTCAAATTCATAACGGCAGTAAATTCTCTGCCTCCGCTTTCAAATTCCATCGTAACCCAGCTGCTCCCGCAGCCGAAACGTATCATCTCATCATCGGATTTTGCACGGCAGCTTTTCCCGTAGCCGAAAATATATATAGCCTCCAGAATATTGGTTTTGCCGTTGGCATTATTCCCGCAGATTATATTTGTTGCCGGCGAAAAGGATATGCTCTGCTCCCGATAATTTCTGAAGTTTCTGAGTGTAAGATTTTTAACACGCATATTACAAAACCTTCAGCTCCACCGTTTCGTCCTCAAACTCAACCCGGACCACGTCCCCTGCCCTTATTTTTTTCCCGCGCATAGAGCATGGCTCCCCGTTTACAAAAACCATTTCCGACAGCACCATTTCCTTTGCATCTCCGCCGCTTTCCGCAACCCGGGAAAATTTAAGAAGCTGATCCAGCTTTATAAATTCCGTGTTTATTTTTATTTCGCTGTGAACCATTTATATTTTCCTTTCCTATGCAGCTTTTAGTTTGAAATTCTTGTCACATTAAGGACGTCCGGAAGCTGACGGATTTTCTTAACCACTCCGGAGAGCTCACTGACGCTTGTAATTTCAATTCCTATCTGAAGCACGGCAATGTTCTTTTTATTCACAAAGGCGTTCACCGTTTTACAGGATATATGCATATCATTCAAAAGAGCTGAAACCTCAAACATAAGTCCTGCACGCTCAGGCGCCTCAATTTGTATGTTGGCAACATATGAGCTTGTAGGCTCATCACTCCAGTAAACCTCGATAAACCGCGCCAAATCCTCCTCCGGCAGCACCTCCGGTCTCATGTTTGGGCAGTCGGCACGGTGAACCGAAACTCCCCGTCCTTTTGTTATAAACCCGACTATTTCATCTCCCGGAACAGGGCTGCAGCACCCGGCAAGCCGCACAAGGCAGTTATCAATACCCTTGACGACAATTCCCTTGCCTGAGGTCGTTTTCTTCTTCTCGCCTCCCTGAACCGGCAGGGGGTCCAAACGCTTCTGCTGCTCCCTCTGCTCCTGACGGAGAACATCTCGGAGACGCAATACAATTTTCTGCGGAGTAACAGCTCCGTAGCCCACTCCTGCATACAGGTCATCAATGTTCTGATATCCGTAATGCTTAAGAAGCCTTGATACCCATTCATCGCGGAAAAGCTGTGAATGGGTAAAGCCCAGCCGCTTAAGCTCTTTTTCTATAAGTTCCTTGCCGTGAATTATATTATCGTCACGATTCTGCTTTTTGAACCATTGGTTAATTTTGCTTTTAGCCTGATTTGTTCTTACTATCTTAAGCCAGTCAAGACTCGGGCCGTGGGTATTGTTCGCAAGGATTTCCACAATTTCGCCGTTTTTCAGAATATAATTGTTCTGAACAATCTTTCCGTTTACCTTGGCACCGCTCATTTTATAACCAACCTCGGAATGTATGGCAAAGGCAAAATCAATAACAGTGCTTTTAGCCGGCAGGCAAATCACCTTGCCGTTCGGTGTAAACACAAATACCTCATCGGCAAAAAGGTCAATTTTGAGAGTGCTCAGAAAATCATCGCTGTCAACATTGTTCATCTGAGTTTCAAGGAGCTGACGCACCCATTCAAGCTTGGAATCCATTGATGTTTCGCCGGAGATGCCCTCCTTGTATTTCCAGTGTGCGGCTATACCCTCTTCGGCAACCTTATGCATTTCCCAGGTTCGTATCTGAATTTCAAAAGGAGTGCCGTTGTCACCGATTACCGTAGTATGCAGAGACTGATACATGTTCGGCTTCGGCATGGCAATGTAATCCTTTACACGCATGGGAACGGGGGTATACATTTCATGAACCATACCGAGAACGGCGTAGCAGTCCGCAACAGAATCCACAATCACACGAACGGCAAATAAATCATAGATTTCATCAATGTTTTTGTTCTGAGTATACATTTTCCTGAAAATGCTGTAAAAATGCTTTGCTCTGCCGCGCACCTCACCCTTTATACCGGCTTCCTCAAGCTTGATTTTTATATTTTCTATTATCCGTCCGATGTATTCCTCGCGCTCACTGCGTTTCTGGCTTATGCTTTCCCTGATTTCATCATAAGCGACAGGGTCAAGGTATTTAAGCGCCAGATCCTCAAGCTCGATTTTTATTTTTGACATACCGAGCCTGTGCGCAAGCGGCGCATATACCTCAAGAGTCTCCCTCGCCTTTTCAAGCTGCTTTTCACGGCTCATTGAGGCAAGGGTACGCATATTGTGCAGACGGTCTATCAGCTTTACGATTATAACGCGTATATCCTTTGCCATGGCAAGAAACATTTTTCTCAGGTTTTCCACCTGCTGTTCCTCAAGAGTTGAGTACTGCAGCTTTGTGAGCTTTGTAACACCGTCTACAAGCTCCGCAACCTCCATTCCGAAGAACGCCTTGATGTCCTCAAGCCTGTAGGGAGTATCCTCAACCACGTCATGGAGCAGGCAGGCGGTTACCGCAACGGCATCAACAGACATTTCCGCTGCTATATACGCAATCTGAACCGGATGATTTATATATGGCTCACCTGATTTTCGGAACTGATTTTCATGGGCATGCTTTGCAAGCTTATATGCGATGTAAATCATATCCGTATTTGCGCCGGGATTATTCTTTTGTATCATCTTGATTATCTTGTCAACCGCAGCATCGGTATCCTCACCCGTACCGGCAAACTTTTCGTCCTCCAATATAGCCTTATCCATGAAAATCACTTCCTTTCTTTTAAAGAATTTTAATATCGCAAAGACGCAGCTGCAAGTTCTCGCGTCCGTTATATACGTTAATCTGAGGCGTAAATGCAATATCGGCAAGCGCTCCGACAGGCAGGCTTTCATAAAGCTCACCCATTTTAAATGCCACACAGGTCATGGTGCTTCCGTTTTTGCTGACCTGAAGTCTCAGATGATTTTTTGTCTCTCCCATCTGCATAACAGACAGGATCTGAACGCCGCTTATACAAAACACAGGCGTTTCATTTCCGGCGCCCGACGGCTCAAGGATATCAAGAGCCTTTATGTTTGCGGCAGTAAGCGCCGCCGGCGAAATTTTGCAGTCTATTTTAACGGAGGGAATAAGCATTTCATCTGTTATCTGCTCCGCCGCATATTTATTTATTTTATCGGCAAACCCCTCAAAATTGTCCATATCAATGGTTATTCCGGCAGCCATGGAATGACCGCCGTATTTTTCAAGGAGCTCGCTGCAGTATGTAAGCCCGTCAAAAAGGTTAAAGCCCTCAATACTTCTTCCGGAGCCCTTGCCCTTATTGTCCTCATAGGAAATGAGGATTACCGGGCGGTAGAATCTGTCCAGCAGCCGCGAGGCAACAATACCTATCACTCCATGATGCCAACCCTCACCTGCCAGAACAATTATCCGCTTTGAATCAAAATCGGGATCGCTCTCACACATTTCAACGGCTTCTTCATAAATTCTCTGTTCAAATAAGCGTCTGCGGTCATTTGCAGTATTGAGCATTGACGCTATTTCACCGGCTCTGTTTTTATCACTGCACAAAAGCAGCTCAACAGCCGCCTCCGCTTTGTCAAGCCTTCCGGCAGCATTAAGCCGCGGCGCAAGCCCGAAAGCAATTCCGCCGGCGGTAATTTCCTTTATTCCCGCCGCCTCCATCAAAGCGCAAAGACCGGCATGCTCTGTTTTTGAAAGTGCAAGAATACCTCTGTCTACTATTGTTCTGTTCTCATCCGTCAGGCTGACAACATCGGCAACCGTTCCGATTGCGGCAAAGGCGGCATATTTGTAAAAAACCTCCTTCGTGTTTTCGCCGAATTTAAGCGAAAGCGCCAGCACCGTCTTAAAAGCCACTCCCGCTCCCGCCAGCTCATGAAAGGGATAGGCAGAATCGGAACGCTTCGGGTTTACAACAGCGACAGCTGCCGGGATTTTCGCCTTACAGGTATGGTGATCCGTTATAATAACGTCCATTCCCTGCGCCTTGGCAAGCTCGGTTTCCCCGACTGACGTAATTCCGCAGTCAACAGTTATAAGAAGCCGGCAGCCTGTTTTCGAAATTTTATTTACAGCCTTTATATTAACGCCGTAACCCTCGGTTATTCTGCCCGGAATGTAATAATCAACATCTGCGCCGTGACACATAAGATATTGATATAATATGGCGGTTGATGTAATTCCGTCAACGTCATAGTCGCCGTAAATACAAATCTTTTCTTTATTTTCAACAGCCTCGTAAATACGCTCTGCAGCCTTATCCATATCGGGAAGCTCCATCGGATTGTGAACAATCTGCATGGATTTTGACAAAAACGCTTTAATTTGCTCGTCACCGGATATGCCTCTGTTTAAAAGAACAGTCAGAATAACAGGCGACAGGGAGAGTCTGCGGGACATTTCCATTACTTCTTCCCTGTTGTGTTCCCGGTTTCTGTAAATCCAGCGTCTTTCCCGCATATGCTCACCTCTGATACTTATTCAATATTGGCTTCAAGACCTTTATTATTTTATTATACCATTTTTATCACGTGATTTCAATAGATTTTTATATTTTTGTTGCTTTTTTCGCATGTTTTCGTGCAAATTAAGGGCTTTTGGCTCATATTATGTCCTATATGACGCGAACTTGCAAATGAACCACAATAAATCCACGCCCTGCGCAAGTGTTTGTTGTGCATTGTGCCTATATGCTTTAAATACGGGAAATGTAACGGTTTCGGACTACGCTCCGGAATGACGGACATTACAGTCATGCCGTCTCAGCCGATTTTACAGTTTGTTCATTATTTTTTCGGGATTGGGATTGACTTTGTGATTGGGATGTGATATTCTAATATCAAACGTGACCGCAGACAAAGAAATAATAGTAAAAAGGAGATAAAATCATGATTTACAAGACCCTGACAAACAAAGTACGATACACTTTGATTTTCCTGGTTTTGCTTACGCTAAGCCTGTTTTTCTTTGTGATTTCAAATCTGTATAATAAGGTTTTGCTAAACGATTTTAACCAGAGACAGATGAATTTCTGCAAGCAGTATGCCCAAAGCTTAGAATTATATATTTCTTTTGTGGATGAACGCATTAATTTCTTTATTTTTAATCATTCCGATATTCTTACAGATAACTCATCTTCTTCGCTGTATGAACTGAATTCAGCAATGAGCAGTCTGATAAATCAAAATAATACTTATGTGATGCTTTGCAGTAAGGGTTCCCTGAACTATTATCCTTCTACATATTTTTATCAGTATTTCAGCAATATAGAAAAAGATTCTTTTTTTAAAACATTAGATAACAGCGACCGGAAAATAATCAGCTTTATGGGCGCGGAAAATACAGAATATAATATGTATGTGCGAAAAATTCCGAACACCGAATCTACTTATCTGCTATGTCAGATTAATACTCCTAACTATTCCGATTTTTACAAAGCGAATAAACGTGATATGTTTTTTAATAATTCCATAGTTCATCTTTCGGCAAACGGCAACAGCTTGTATCTTGATTTACATGGCGCTGACAATACGGAAAAAGCATACTTCCGGGAAAATTATCAAAAAAACTTCTCCAAAAGCAACACCGGCGGTATTTACACCAATTATTATATCGAAGCGTTAAACACTTCGGTGCTGGTATATACCGAATACACGGGGCTGCGATCAATGCTGCTTAATGCTGCCATAAAATCCTTTGTGATTTTCGTTATCTTTTCTGTTTTGGCTGCCTTCATTGTCATAAGGTATACACATATGTTTGAGTCCTCTCTGAGTGACTTGGATTCGCAAATGCAGTATTATATTAATAATAATGAAAAAAAATAGCCGCAAATCAGCACTTTCATTCCTATTTGCGCTGACGCTTTAGCGGCAGAATGGAGATTATAATGTATAAAATCATTATCGTTGACGATGAACCGTCTGTACGTCTTGGTCTGAGACGGGTATTCAACTGGGCAGAGTATGGTTTTGAAATTGTCGGCTGTGCCGATGATGGTGACAGTGCACTTGAGCTGATCAAAACTCTTAAGCCGGACGCAGTAATCAGTGATGTATGTATGTCAAGGATGGATGGTCTTGAATTAATTAAAGAGGCAAAAGAAATAAATCCATTGATTGAATTTATTTTTATGTCAGGTTATGCGGACTTTAATTATGCACAAAAAGCAATAGAATATGGTGCATTCCTGTATCTGCTTAAGCCTATTCAAAAAAATGAGTTTTATAAAATTATTACGAAGCTTGCCGAACGTCTGGATGAAAGAAAAGAAAGCAGCGTGCTTATATCGTCTGCACAGCTTGTTTTAAGAGATTCTTTGCTTCAGAATATCCTTTATGCCGATACTCCGATGACAGAGGAAGATTTGATTGCGCAGGCCGTAAAATGCGGTATCGTCTACCATTCGGGAACGGATATTCGTCTGTTAGTCGCTGCCCCCTCTTCTGCTGTACTGCCGCGTGTTAAGGAGCTTACCGATGAGCTGATTTCCCGCCAGACCAACAACCACAGAAACCATTTGATAAAAAGCTTTCAGGACAATCAGCTTATACTTGCAACCTTTGATTTCCCTGAATTTACAAAAGAACTGGCAGATTATCTGAAACGGCACGAAGTCATTCCGGAGGATATGATTTTTGTAAGCGGACATCTTACATCACCTGCTCAGGCACACACATGGATGTCTGAAATCAATCGAATAAAATACTGCCGCTTTAACAATGCATTTTACGGCATTGCAGATGGAATCAGTATTCATCACAAGGAGCTTGCTCTTAAAATGCTTAATGCTTATGCAATGGATTTATCTAATGAAAACGCTCTGCAATCAATACGCTCTGTTCCGCAGATGATTTTAAATGTTCTTTCGTCCTGCGAAATT
Organism: Clostridia bacterium; assembly: GCA_017935675.1. GTDB lineage: Bacteria > Bacillota > Clostridia > UBA1381 > UBA1381 > RGIG9115. Next base: position 105,458 of record JAGBHE010000083.1, read on the forward strand.
CTTTCTGACGATCGTCTGAAAATCGTGCTGCACGGTTTGAGCAATGATTTGAATACCTCGGATAGTCAACGGCTTATCAGGACGGTTTCACGATTTATAACATCTGCAATAGACCTGCGCATAGAAACAAAAGTCTCATCGAATCAGCCTTTTATCCGCAGCACTGAGATTTTTTTGCTGAACAACTATTATAAACAAAATTCGGTAGAGGACGTTGCAAAACAACAGATGATTTCCTCAAAATACCTGATGCGAATTTTTAAAAGTGAACTGGGTACAACAATAAATAAATATATGACTGATTTAAGAATTGAAGCGTCAAAGGTTTTGCTCACCTCAGGACGTTACAAAATTAATGATATTGCATATATCACAGGCTTTAATGATACCAAATACTTCAGAACAATTTTTAAAAAATGCACCGGCATGATTCCTTCCGAGTACACCTCCAATCACTCTGCCTCTGCATTTTTCGAAAGGGGACAATAAAAATGAATTTTCTTTATCGGCTTTCAATCAAGAAATTTCTGGTTCTTTTTATACTGTCTTTTACTATAATTCCCTGTGCTCTGTGTACGGTATTTTCATATCTTGGCATTCGCCATTCCATTGAAAGGATTTCCCTGAACGGCTATTTGTCAACCGCTTTCGGAGAACTCGAAAAAAATACAAATATTCTTCTTGAATATATAAACTTCTTAATCGGCGATTTATCTAACCAAACTGAGCTGTATTCCATACTTATGGATAACACTACCGAATATTCAGAAAAAAAAAGCTACTTTGACACCTACTTTGAAAATCTTATTTATACCTCAAATAAGCTTCACGGTATTGAAATTATTACTTCCAACGGAACTTCATACCGTTTTACGGATTTTGATGCTGATAACTTTCATTTTTCATCGGAATATCTATCATCCTTATCCTTATCACAGCTGTCGATAGGCACTGTTCCGCAATCACCGGAGCTTGAAAAAAATTATATTTATTTTTGTAAAAAAATTTACAACTATAAAAAATCAATAAATCTCGGATCTATAATTGTTTATCTTGACAGCAATGCATTTGACTATTTCAGCGTTGCAGAAAATTATGGCGTGTTTTTCCCTGCCTTGGACTCAAAAATTCTGTACCATTCCAATCCGGAATACATAAATTCAAAAATATATATTCCAAAGAAAAATATTTTTGATATAAAAAGCCCCGGCAGATTATCCAATCAATCGGTGGTAATGTATAAACCTGAATTTGACACCTTAAATACCCCGATCAGCATTTATTGTGCACTGGACGACAGCATATCCCTTGCCATGCTTAAGCGTATTATGGCAATAACATACATAATGCTGATAGTGCTGGTGGCAATTTCTATAACAATAGCCTTTCTTACCTCAAAAAAGCTGCTGACCTGTATAATAAATCTTAACAATAACATAACAAATTTTATTACAAGCAATGCACCTGCACAGGTGCTGAAATCATATAATGAAATTAATAATTTGGCAGCAAATTTTAATTATATGATTTTACAGATTAACAACCTTGTAACACAAGTTAAAAGCGAGAAGGAGCTCCAAAAAAACCTCGAAATAAATCTTTTGCAATTTCAGATAAACCCGCATTTTATTTACAACATTCTGGATATTATCGCATGGGAGGCGAAGTCACAAAACCAAGACCATATTGATGACATGATATGCTCTCTTGCCAATTATCTCCGTATCGGTCTGCACAGAGGACAAAATGTTATTTCCGTAAATACCGAATGTGAGCATGTTAAAAAATATGCGCAGCTGGAAAGCTATCGTTTTCCCGACCTGTTCGATATTCATTTTGATATTTCCGAAAATATATTGAATATGGGAGTTCCGAAAATCATTTTGCAGCCGATTGTAGAAAACTGCATACGTCATGGCTTTAAAAATATTCACTACAGGGGAATAATACTTATTACCGGCATGCTTTCTGAAAGCGGAGATATTATATTCACGGTAAAGGACAATGGCGTAGGGATTCCTGATCTTCGCGAAAACGAAATACCGGTTTCCCAAAAAAATCTTGGCGGATACGGACTGTATAATGTAAACGAACGGCTTAAGCTATATTGGGGCAGCGATTATGGAATTAAACTGGAAAGTGAGCCCGGCAAAGGCACTGTTGTAATTCTGCGTGTGAAACCGCAGCCCATAGAGAACAAATAACGGTAATTTTCTGCTGCTGATAAAATCAAGATGGGTGTGTAGCAAAACGCAAGTTTTGCTGCACACCCTTTTTAGATTTTTTTGAGAAAGGCTATGCAAAACTCGGCTGAGTTAATTATAAAAAACTTTTTATTATTATTGTAGAAATGAGAGCAATTGATAAACTTGCTAATGTCCCCACTAAATATTTTTCAGCGAAGTTCTTATCCTCTAACTGTTTAAATCGAGCAATACTTTTAGCTGTTAATACCAACCCAATTACTCCATACTGATTCAGTAATACTAATATTGTTACGATAACTCGTTCCAACTTTCCAATTAAATTGCCCATTTTTAAATCGTTTTCACTTGTAGATGAATTGTTGATTAATATGAATTCAAATAACTTTTTTATAAAAACTGATGCAGGATCCCAAATTACTACAAATAAGAATATGCACAAAATCAGATCTTTCAGATGTTCATAACCTGATATAATTGGATAAAAAAATCCAGTCTGTACATTTAATTTAAGTAATGAAGAAGTAGCAATGATAATTGCTATATGTACCATTTGGTCTAAAATAAACGCAATGAACTTAAAAGTATTATTGGTAAATCTTAGCTCTAACCTCTGTCTGGCCAAATCAATAAGAAAATGAGATGTTGATAAGATTGCAAATGTAATCAGAGCATAATTGGGTTCAAGAAAGAAGCCACATACAATACCGCAACCAATTAGGTAAATTAAACTATGGATAAATAAATGCTTAAAACTTGTTTTCTTTTTTTCTGCCATAGCAGAGGATTGAAACGTAAAATCTAAAAGCATATGGGCAATTATAAGTATATTCGTTATCATTTGTAACCTCCTATAGATACATATTCATAAATTTTAAGGTGGCAACTGTAGAATTGCGAGCCTCATATATATTGGCTGTTTTTATTGTTTTTTCTATACTTTGTCTGCTTACTCCGATTAATTCGGATAATTCGTTTGATAATCCGCGCTTCTTACCTGTTGTCACAAAAAAATCATCACTTTCATTTAATGCATCAACAACATAACTTCTAAAATCAAAATTATTTAGCATTTCAAATAGAAATGGCTTTGCGAAAATTCTACGTTTTAAAAAATAATTTCTATAATAATCTATATGGTTTTTAAAAACCAACAGATCCAAAACTCTTTTAAGCTCAAATTCATCTATAGTTTCGTGCACGTCTATCGGATACAAAAGTTCTGAAAGAAGCATAAGTTCGTTTTGATATTCACTATGTTTATTCAGTATTAATGTTGTGCAATTGATTAATGAATTAATAATAAAATCGCTTTTATTACCAGAATACAATAATACTGAATATCCGTTTATATCTTTTGCGTTTTCTATCGCGTAACGTGCATTATGATATGCTCTTCCGTCTTGTGCAGTAGTGCTGGCATCTTTTATGATAACATCCCATTCTCCCACACCTATTCCCGCTCTCATTTCAACAGGCGAAACGAGCATATTGAACATTCGAAAGAAAAGATAAGCTGACTCACAAGAACGAAAAAGTCCTTGTATTTCATCCCCACCACTAAAATCCACTTTTTTTGCAATGGCCCTTCTAAAAATAACATTAAGTGTTTTAATAACTCTATAAATATATTCCTGTATAGAATTCCTGTCATCTTTTCCATACATCCTTGATTTTTTCAAGTCGACAATCAATGCAGCATAGTTATCCATACGATCACCTCAAAAGCATTATACCACAGATAGTTCTAAAAAGCAACCCCGAAAGGTTGATTTTTTATTTTGCAACCTTTTAGGGTTGCTTTTTAAAAACGCAACGTATTATGGTTGCTTTTTTCAAAACTTTATCTACTATTCGCTCTGAAACCCACACCTTTCATTTTGTGAATAAACTCATGTATAAAGGAGTTAACTTTTTCTTTATAACCCAAGCGCAGATGTCCCCCCGGATTCTTCGGCGGCGGATTCCATTTCAGAAGGGGGTGTAGCAAAACTTGCGTTTTGCTACACCCCCTTTTGTTATTTTAGATTTTTTTGAGAAAGGCTATGCAAAACTCGGCTGAGTTAATTCAAACGAGTTTTGATACAGCCCCATCTTGATTTTAATTATAATAAATTAAGCTTTTCAATATTCCCTCCTGTGCATAAAGAAGCGGTTCATCGCCTTCTCTTATAAATGCGCTTCCTTCCCTTGAAATTTGTTTATGTTTTAGATCCACTCTGATTATATTGCAGGAACCAAGACTAAAGCTTTCCGTCGTTTCCTCGTTTCCCGGCAATCCTGCCTTAACAATGCCTCTTATGCATTTGTCGGATTTCTTACCGATATTGATTTGACTCAGACGATTAAAATCATGCCGGTATTGGCTTCCGCCTATTGTTTCAATCAACTTCTGATTCTCATGGGAATACATAATTTTAACTTTTCCCTTTTCGGTAACACCATCCGGATTCAGCTCATACCGAATAATATCTCCGCATCCCAGCAAACGGTCCGACTGATCTGTAATGATGTTTTCCTCACCGTCATAATACGGTAATACCTCATTTCCGTCCTTGAGAGAATATAATCTGAGCCGCGGCATTGCTGTTCCGGCTTCTTCATTATAAGACATAAAAATCTCAGTTAAAATAAATGCATCGGACTTTACAGTACGTACCGTAGTTGAATCACATTCCCAAACAACCGCATCAGCTTCCAGACCGTTTTCTTCCATAACAATAAAGGTTGGAAAATATCTGTCCATAAGCCATTTTTCATTATCAGGAAAATATGAAAGAGAATAGGCTCCGTATGCTTTATCGCTTACATTCTGCTCGGTACTCATCGGAACGGCAAACACTTCTGCATCGCGTTTTACCACATATGTACTGTTAAAGGATGAAGGAGCTTTTCTGAAATGCCATTGTGGTCCTAAACCTGTCGTATTTACATTAGTTTCATATTTATGAAAAAATACATTCTCATCCTCTGCCAGCAACCATATTCGGTTGATTTCACCGCCGGCATTAAGATTTACCATTATCGGCTGCCTTAATATTTTTCCTCCTGTGCCTGAAAGCATTGACTTAAGCTTTTCTTTATCAACGCTTCTGCTCCATGTTCCGTTCTTATTGCGCACCGATACCCGGCTTGCAAGCTTATCGGTTCTTACTCCCCCTGTTTTACTCAGATATTTAATACTTTCCGTATCATCATCGGATATATAAAAATTAATCAGATAGACAAGCTTCTGTTTTCCTCCCAACTTTTCGGCATAAACAATTTCTTCCCTGAAATTACAGTAAACCTTATATTTTGTTCCGGCTTCAAAATTCTCAATAGGAAAAAGATTCGATTTCGATACCTCATAACTCAGACCATCATCAGCTGTCAGAACTTCATTGCATGCCTTCAGCGTAATTTCCCGGGTTATTCCCGAACAATAAATAATTATGGGTTCTTCCGAAGTCAGGGGTTCATAAACAGACAGAATATTATTCACTTGAAGATTCCCGATTTCTGTTTCATTTCCCTCTTCATCATAAAGCCGGAAATGTTCATAATCCTCTGCAACTATTTTTTCACCGCTGCTTGTGTAAATCCATTCATTTTTCTCATCTATGGAATTGATAAGAACATTCCGGTAACTGCTGATTATACATACCTCATAAGCACCGTCATGATTATTGTCAATCAGCGTTGTTTCTCCTGTTTCGGAATCTGAAATCAAGCGTTTAACATCATCCTTACTTGATACAAAAGAACCGTTATAAAGCACACTGCCTGACACAGAAAAAGTGTAATATTTTAACTTCCCATTTTCATTATATACGGATATTCTATTAGAATCAATGCCGTTTATATCCTCATTTTTTAATGTTATAACAGTATTGCGAACAGGATATATTGCCATCACGCTTTTTTCATTTTCAGACTCACTGTAATAAAGACGCACATAATACCCAAGATATGATTCCCTGCCGTAAAACTCATACTGTTCTCCGTTGACTCGTATATTATTCAAATCAGCCTTTACAGTTCCGATTGCATTATATTGATCTGCCTGCACAACTCCTTCTGTATAATTTGCGTCATATAACTCGGTCAAAAGAGTTTCTGCCGATTCCCTGATATGAATTCTTCCATCATTGTTTTCCTGCACCATGCGTTTGACATTAAGACAGTTATAAAGAAATGCTGTTTCCGCATTTCTGCTTAAAAAACCATTTGCATCAGCATCAGACGCGATTTTTAACCGGCATGCCTTAATAACAGCGCCGTCAATATCATCCTTTCCGTTTTCACGGAAAGAACCGTGAAGCATTGCCCGAACAAGATATAAAAGAGCGTCACGGCATTCGATTGGATCATCCGGGCAAAAACGCCCTGATGAATCGGGGTAAATAATCCCCAAACCGGAGGCGATGAGAATTGAATCATGATGCAAATGTGCTTTTGGAACATCTGTGAATGCAGGTGTTTCCTCTGTATAGCACCAATCCTTTGCTTTTATAAGGCGAATCACTTTTGAGATAAAAGCCCCCCTTGTAATCAATGTATCCCCATCCGATACAGAATAATCATCTGCTTTGTAAATCCCCAATGTCTGCAGCAGCTCAGCCTGTTCATCTGTGCCTATGCTTACAGCCCCTGCCCTCATGCAGAAAATTCCTGCCGAAAAAGCAAAAAACAGACATAACACAAGAAAATATTTTTTCATTATCCTTCCTCCGTTCAATCAAAAAAGCCCTTTGTCCTCACCTGCTTTTTGATACAATTTTGTAAACCATCTGCGTTGCATGCGCCCGGGTCGCACTGCCCATCGGATAAAAATTTCCATCCTCATATCCATTGATAATTCCGCATCCTGCAAGAAGATGTATGCTTTCCTTTGCATATTCACCGAATTCATCATCGTCAGCGAAATACATTTGCTTATCACCAATTTCAAATCCACATTCACGTGCAAATCTGTATATAATAACTGCCATATCCTGTCTTGTGATGTTCATATCAGGCTTGAAGCAGCTTCCATCCCCAAGAATCAACCCTCGTTCTTGTGCGGTGCATAAAGCAGGATAATACCATGAGGTGCTTTCTATATCATCAAAGGTACACTCCTTACCTCCATCCAATGAAAAAACTCTGCATAACATCTGTACAAGTTCTGCACGAGTCAAAAAATTGTCAGGCCGGAAACAATTCTGATAACCCTGTACAATTCCTTCCCAGTGCATAAAATTTATCGCTTCAAATGCCCAGTGTTCTTCACTGACATCCTCAAAGACAATCTTTGTTTTATTTTCTGTTTCCTCTGTACCCTCAGGCTCTTCAGCTTTCGGAATATACGGTACTCCGCTCTGCACCGGGCTTTTTCTGCCGCTGCTGCCGCCTCCGCCTCCGGAATGACCGCCGGCAGAAGCAGAATTTTTTAAACTGAGCAGACGCTCCGTTTCTTTTTCCAACGCAGTAAGACTTAAAAATTTTTTTCCCGCTGTATTCTGTTCTATAAATTCCTTATCAATTTGATTTGCATCATCGTATGCTGTAATTTCTGCCGCCGCCAGATATTCGGCAGCATGAGACCACATGGTACAGCTTTCCAAACCTCCTAAAATCACTGCTTCCTTAAAACTGTCATTAATATTTGAAAAATCAAGCTGCTGTGCGGCGATTCGCTCTGCAACAGCCTTTTTGCCGGCATTGTCCATACCCTCATATAACACGCGGCAGTCAATCTCCGTACCAAATTTCTCAATCTCTGCAAGAATAACGTCTAAGCTTTCAATATCCTTCTTTTGTTTGAGAGATGCCACAGCTGCAGCCAGCGTCAACAGCTCCTCCGGATGTTTTTCGTCATTCATCGTTTCACGGAAATAATACAGCGCCTCACCAATCAAACTATTATCCATACCGTCTTCGGTTGTGAGCTCATAAAGCTTCACTGCGTCCGTTCCGGCAAATGCTTCCTTTAATTCCTCCATTGTACCGCTGCTTACTGCTTGCTCAATTCTCCTTCTGTCGGATTCTGCCATAAAATAAATTTCCACCTCAGAGGGATTTGTTTCGTCTTCTGCAATTACGGAAATTCTGAATGTACCGTTTCGATTCGGACGTATTAACGCTGAGAATCCCGTTTCGTAGTCCGAGTCTAAGATTCTTACGTCATAAATTTCTCCTGTTACCGCATCCTGTAACACCAATGTTATTTTTTTGTTTGATGCCCAGCCTTCAACTTTTAATAAATCCCCGTCTGTTTCCAAATAATCTACCCTGAATTCTGCTGCATAAGCCATAGTACCAAACAAAAAAATTGAAGCCATAATCACCAATAAACGTTTAATCATATCCACATCATACCAAAACCGGTACGTCCTCCCCTCTTGTGCTCCGTTAAAATATACTATCCGAGAAATTTTCAAATGCGTATTTAAGCATCATTTCATAATTATTTTGATATTTTTCATCTCCGAAAATATTGTAAGCAAGCCGATTTGCAATAATAGCTTCATTTTTCTCCGCAACAAGACGGATCAGCTTTATAGCATACGCCCATTCTTTCGTTTCCGCCTCTCAGTTGTGCAACTTTACATGTCAGCGTAAAATGACCTCTACACGTATTTCCGCTTCTGTTCCGTCACCGGTCAGCGCACGAACACGGATAATGTCTGTTTTTCCTCTGCCCTCTGTTTGCCGCGCTGTGTAGTAAAGCATATCCCCCTTCACGGTTGCCTCGCCATACTCAGGCTGCTCTGCCACCTCATACTGCACTCCGTCGGAGCTTCCGCCGTAAGCAAAAAGTCTCATATAAACACTTTGCAGTGCTGTTTCAACTTTATAATTTATCGTTCTTACATTTTTGTGTTCCTTTTCTCCTATAAGCTCGGCACCGTAAATCAGACTGTTATCTGAAGAAATGTCAAAAACATACACTCCATTTTCCTCAGATATGTTTTCCTGCGGCAAAAGCTTCAGATTTTCCGGAAGCGCCAGTTTGATCTGTTTCCTCTCTTTTGAGGGGTCGGAAACGAACAGGCGTCCTCCCTCCGAATCAAGCATTAAGGCACACGGCATCAAAGCACGGATTCCCATACACTCCCCGGGGCTGAAAAAATTAATATATACAATGCCCGTTTTCAAATCCTTTACCGCATGCACGGCATTGCTTTTTTTCAGAATTTCCACATCCGGATTGTTTGCAAAGCCCTCTGTTTCCTCCCGAGTTGCAGAAGGGAGCATTGTATAAACATAGGAGCTGTCTGAAGGATTTTCTCCGTGCATAACCGAAATTATTGCAAATACCTGTCCCGAGCTTTCTGATACGCCGCGTTCAATGCCTACGGTTTCATCACCCATAAATACATATCCCGAATTACTGTCTAAATGTACATAATCCGGCTCAAAACAATTCACCTGATTAAAAGCCACCTGAATTTCTTCTCCGTCTACCACAATCTCGTCATAACCTGCCTCCGGCATGGAAAGCGCCCGTGCAAGCTCTTCTTCCGAGGTACCTGCCTTGATAAACTTTATTTCCGAATAGAACTGCCATGTGGAAGTCGCCAGACTGCTCCCCATCAGATAAAGACGTATGTAGCGTCCTTTTGCTGTGAAATCAAACAGCTGCAGCTTCTGTGTGTTTCCGCCGGATTGTCCCGAATAAACAGGCACAAAATTTTTGCCGTCCGATGAAGCCTCAATACTGAAATATTCTATACGTTTTGTTCCGTTGTACCATGCGATGGCCGCTCCCGACAGCTCACAGCTCTCTCCCAAATCAAATTCCAGGTAGACTCCTGTTTTATCAGTTGCAAAGCCATTTGTCAGATCACCGTCAAAGAGTGATTCCGGTACAAGTGCTGCTCCTTCCTCAGAAAAGCTTACTGACACCGGAGTTACAAACACCTCCGTCTGTGCAATGTTTCCGGACTTGGTAATAAGACGGTTATCTACTGTAGTATGTACCTCGCCCGTACCTCCTGTGATTCCCGTACCCATGCATACTATTCTGTCACCCAGCATAAAATATGACTTTCTTCCGGAAAGTCCCGAAAGATTGTCATTTCCCATAATCATGCCGACAACCCCGTCCTCTCCGTCGGACACACCGCCGGCCCAAGCGTTGGTTGCCTGTGCCCTTATATTTCCCTCTGTGGACTCATATACTCTGGTCATAGAATCCACCGTAGTCCCGGGAACATAATATGGGTTCATGTTTACGAAATAATTCTTCTCAAATTGCAGACGGTCCCCCGTATAGACAAACACGGAACCATCGTTTATATACCATTGTCTGGAGGAAGTATCTGCAAAGGAAACGGAATAGTTTTCATATTTTTTAATTCTTGTGGAGGACATGGAAACCGATGCTTTAAAGTCATCAGACTGATGCACTGCCTTATTCATTGCATTGTATACACCGTTATAGCGTTTTTTACCTTGCCCCGCATCCTTTCTCTTTTCGCAGAAGCTCTTAAAATCCTCCGCCGCTTTCCAGCCGACATACCCCCGCGTTGCATATCCTCCGCCCGCCGATCCGCCATAGGAGTTAATATCATTTTCGGTAATCACTTCATCTGCCATCAGCTGCCATAGCTTATTTCTTACACTTTCATCAGCATAATAGGAAATATATATACAGCTGCTAAACACACTGGCAGTTGTTTGCGTAGGGTCATGTCTGCCATTTGTCATTTTCATTGGCCTGCCGTCAACAAAAAACGGAACTACATTCTTCTCTATAATTTCATAAAGCTGTCCCCAGCAATAAAGAGTTTTTCTGACGTCAAGTACCGTATCCTTGGTAATCGCAAGCAAACTGCTGCAGGTTCTCAGAAAATCCGCACCGTAGGAAGTATTATACGCTACCGACGAATGAAAAACCATGGAACCGTCCTCATACCAGCCGTCAGCCGGAATTTTCAGATAACTGCATTTATACTGATAAGCCTCTGTAAGCGTTTCGTTCAGAAAACGCAGCGGATACTGTGCACGGTAGCTGTCTCCTGCCAAAATTGCCACATTTAAAAATGCTGTGCCCGACCACATTCTGTTTGTTCCTGTCATCCAATTTCGTATTCCGATACTTCCGACTTGATTTCCCGTTTTTATAGTAGGTTCAGGTACCAAATCAAACAGTGCATCTGTATATTTTTTCATGTCCTCTGCAGAAATATCATCATACATCAGGCAGAGTGTGTTTCCAAAATAAAAAGGAACTACAAATTGATAAGCCGGCCATGAAGTGCCCTTATCAAACAGGCTTCTGTCAAGTGAAAGCTGATTATCATACGAATAGCGGATAACACCCAAAATCTTTTTTTTCTGTTCTTCATTTGTTCTGCCTCCGGCAACATAAGCCCTCGCCATATTGTACAGCCGCTCAGAAACCGTTTGCATAGTACTCATGCCTGCCGAAGAGCTTCTGTCCGTTTCTCCGAACTGCAAATCGGTAAACGGTCCTTTTTTATCCTCACCCAAAGCTACTGAAGCAAAATACGTATCCGCTTCCTTTGCAATGCTTTTATTAAGGCTCGCCGCATCAGGATGATCCTCAGGAACAATCAGCGCATTGTACCAGTTATTTCTCAGTTTTTTAAAGTCCTCCTCCGAAATAAAAACCGGATTCCAGTTAATATCACCGATCGCGGATAAAACAAGATAATTGTCCTGATAGCTGTCCGTACCGTAATCATTCGTATCAACCGCGTCTGCCTGATTTGACAGCATACAAAATCCGCGCGGATCAAAGAAGGAATACATTCCTTTTTCAGCTGCGATTTCCTCCGAAGAAACATAATCGCCTTGACGATTTATTCCCAAATATTCACGGGCGAATTCTGCCGGAACCGAAAAACTGCGCTTGCTCTCATTCATCACTGCCGGCAGGCTCATTTCCACATATTTATCACCTGCCCATGCTCTGGTACATCCATCGGCAAAAGCATAATTTCCCGCCAAAAAATTGCTCAAAAGCACCTCCGTCTGATTTTCTCTCAGCCACTTTTCTCCTTCTCTGCTGCTTGTTCTTGGACCTGTCGGCTCTAAATATGCATAGGCGCTTACAGATATGCAGAACACAAAAATCATAAGCAGTCCCGATAATTTCCACTTTTTCATTCAAACAGTTCCTTCCTTTCTTCCAATCTCAGTTCTTATGCACTCTCCAGTATCAACCGATAAATCCCGCATCGGTTTTGACTTGTATCTATTAAAACTGTACTGCTTTGATGTTTCGTGTAAGCTTCATTTTTTACTCTTATACCGTCCGGCAGTCCAATACGGATTGCTTCTCCCGTCACGGCAGGATCACTGATAAATAATCTCATTTTTTTCATATCCAGCAAAACCTGACACGGCGTTAAAAAACGAAAGCCCTCTAAATCTCCCGGAGCAAATAAGGATGCCATAATTATATTGTTCTCCATTATTCGCACAATGTGACGATCATTTGAAAGCTCCATAATTGTAAAATCGGAGAAAGCATTGTAATCAGCAGTCTGCTTTTCATCACAGCCGGGCAGCACCGCATAGGCATAGCTCCCGTCATCAGGATTTTCTCCATGGACAATATATGCTTTTGCGAACAAACGGTCTGTTCGTTCAAATTCTGCCTGAATTACTCCTCCCTTTAAAACGGTATATCCGATTTTATTGTTAAAATTCACATAGCTGCCGCAGATTTTTTTAATTTCATCATAGGGATGAAGATTACCCTCCGACGTATAAATACTCTCATTTTCAGCGGCAATACGATTATCCAGCGTTGTATAAACAAGTCCAAATCCGCCTTCTATTGCACTTCCCATGCACAAAATCTTATCACCGTACATAAACCATGACTTTTTCCCTCTGAGTCCCGAAACAAATTTATTGCCAAGTACCATAGATACTGTTCCGCATTCCCCGTCGCTTACGCCGCCTGCCCATTCATTGTCAGCTCTTGCATTCCGCCAGTCAATGGTAAGCACCGGTTCCCTATGTGTTGAATCCACAGTTGTTCCGGGAATATAATACGGATTTACACTTTCCAGCCAATTTCTTGTGAACTGCCTGCAGTCACCGTTATAAATAAGCATTGCACCGTCATTTATGTACCAATCGTTCTTTCCTTCTTCACCGCCGAAATACTCAAACTTATTAATCCGAGCTGAACTCATAGCTATACATGCTTTAAAACCGGCTCCGCAATGTATCGCCTTATTCATGGCGTTATATACACTGTCAGACCTTTTTTGCTTTTCAGACAACCCTTCTGCCGACTTCAGAAAACGGTCGGTTTCCACCGCCCGTATGAAGCCGCCGGAGGACCAGCCTCCAAGCCCGGGACAGTTTTTGTAAGTATCAATATCATTTTTAATCTCACAGAGCATCAGCTCGGAAAGTTTTTTTCTCCGCTGCGGCTCCGCTCTGTTTATAATAGGAATCACATTTACCAAAAGCTTATATGCTTCATTTGGGAAATGGCGGCCCGTAGTCATTTTCAGAATGCTTCCGTCGGCAGTAAACTGCAGCAATCCATACTCCGCAAAATCATATACATTTTTAAAATTATATACATTTCTTATATCGACAGACGTGTTTTCACTGAGGAGCAGAAAATTTGTCACCATAATTGCATAGCTTCTGCCATATCCTGTATTATAAGCATTCATCCCGTGAAATATCATTGAACCATCCTCATGAAAGCCGTCCGGCGACATCAGAAGATAATCGCAGCTATACCGATAAGACGGTTCAAAAGCCTCATTTATATAACGCATTGCATAGTTAATGCGTATATGATCCTTTGCAAGCACTGCCGCATTAAGATATGCCTGAGTTGCCCAAAGCCTGTTTACAAATGTCAGAGGGTTAATACTCTCGCTTACACGAATACCGCGCGTAATTGTAGGATCAGGCAAACGATCAAAGATAGCATTTGTATGCTTTTTGATTTCCGCGTCAATCATCACATCATATAAAAGCAGCAAAAGATTTGCATAAGCATGAGGCGCATTAATTGTATAAGCCGGCCACGAGGGCGTTCCGTCAATCAGTCTGATTTCCCGGCTATAAGCGGAATAAACATATTCAAAAGCCGAAAAAATATCCTCTAAAAGACCGTTGTCCTTCCTGTCTCCTATATGCCATGCCTTTGCCATATCCACAAGGCGGGTCAATACTGTCTGCATTTTTGCCTTTCCCGTATTCTCATTCGGATCGCAGTCAAGCAAGGCGTCGGTAAACGGTCCCCGATTATTTTCACCGTAATACAACAGGCTCCGCCACTCGGCAGCACGCTCCGGTATCCGTCCCAATTCCTCATGAAAGCGGGGGTCATTAAAATATTCTTTTCCAAGCAGTGATTTAAGCCAGTTCCCGCGATAAACAGCAAGCTCTGCGTCTGTCATGCAAACATCATGCCAATGTAAGGTTCCGATGGCTGCAATCACATTAAAGCTGTCGTGATAGCTTTTAAAAATACTGTCATAGTCATTTGTATCCACCGCATTTTCACACTGCGAAAACATAAGAAATCCGCGGGGGTCAAAAAAAGTATATAGCCCTTTCTCTGCCGCAATCTCATCGGAAGATATCCAATCCTGTGACGTATTTATATTGAATACACGTCCGGCAATCTGAGCCGGTATTCTGAAGCGGCGGTGTTCACGCTCCATTATCGCAGGTGTTTCAATATCCTCAATATGATTTTTTACCCACATTCCGGAAGCTCCGTCAGCAAAAGCAATGTTTTCTCTCCAAAGCTGATCAACAAGAACCTGTGTCTGCTGGGTCTTAAGCCATTCTCTGCCCTGCGGACTGCCTGTTAAGGCTCCGGTCGGCTGCAATAGCTGATTTGGATAAAGTCTGCTTTTTTCATATGACATAAACTATTCTTCCCTTCGTCCGGTTTTTACCCGGATATACTACGATTCAGACTGTCAAGAACATAAACATGTGCTGTTAATTTTTCATCGCCTGATTTCGGGGTATAGGAAAATGAAAAACTATTTTCATATGAGCCCGCCTTTAAACACACCTGATTTACATCAATTTCCACACATCGTGAACCATTGTACAAACACAGAATAACTGAAAACTCATAGTCGCTTTCGGTAGGATTATATCCGTTAATAATATATTCAACAGGCTTTCCTGCAGAAACGGCTCCGCCGCCGGTCAATATCGGCGGATCAATAACGGTCTGCTCTATTAAAGGAGCCTCTCCGCTGTTTCTTACCGTAATCGTCTTTTCCGCACTGTATCGGGCTTCGCCCAGATTCAGAATACCGGACACCCTGACAGGGCTGTCTGTACGCTTATAGCACAGCATTCCGCTGCTGTCAATGGATGCGCCGTCAGCCTCCAGCCGTAAATCTCCGGAAGCCGTAATTCTTCCGGAGATACCATTATAGTCAAGAACACCGCCGGCCGGTGCGGAATAACGAAATCCGTCCTCCGGCGCCTCCGCATAATCTCCGCCTTCTATAGAGAAGCTAACATCATCGGTATTGACCGCTTTTCCGCGATACACGCATAAATTATCAATATTCAGTTCAAACACCAGCTTCGCCGGTGCAGTTTTGTCTTCTGTGCTGCACAGCTTTGATTTGGTGGCAAGTACGCCATCATTCACAATAGCTTGAAATTCTCCGCTGTCAAAATCAATTATGACGCAGACATGAAACCAATCATTTATATTAATCAGATTTGAATTGTCTGTCACTGTTCCGTCAGTACCGTCAGAACTCCGCAGATAGAAAGCGGAAGAACCGCGTCTTCTCATTTCGGCAAGTGCTTTCCGCTCTCCTTCGGAGTTAAGCACTTCTAAAAGAGTTGATGCTTCACTGACAGATTTCATTGCATCAAATTCAATGGTGCAGCAGCCTCCCGGAGACAGAGAATCTATAGACAATACAGCAGGATGTCCGGCATCTGCCGCCATATAATCACCGTCTGTTCCGTCAGGAAAAATACCCGTTCCTCCTTCAAAAGACGAAAAAGTGTCTTCGGAGGCTTGCTGCTGTTCAAAATCATATCGGATTGAACTCTCAAATTTCACAGTACGCTCCGAATCGCCGTTCGAAAATGTTATCGTGCTGCCTTTTAATCTGTCTGATGTAAAAAGCCGGCCGTTATCTAACAGTGTATATCCGTATACGCCATTTGCTGCGGCACTCCACCCTTCTGTTTCCTCCGCACTCAGGCGATGCAGCGACGGCTGTTCCGAGATGGGCCATATTTCGCACTCTGCTGCAAATACGGTTGATGACGCTATAATTTCAAAGCAGATAACAATTACCTGTAAAATTTTCTTTCTCATTTTCTTTCTCCCTGAAATCAGTATTTTCCATTTTCCTACCGTAAAGCTACCCTGAGCTTTTTCATCTCCGTTTTATCAGATCGGAAATCAATTGTTACGCGATTTTCCTCCGTCAAAATATCCGTCTGCGGCTCCGCGCTCACACTCCCGCCGAATTCCAGAATCACAAAATCCAGGTCAGCAGACGGTTCTGAGACTGTAAGCTCATATGTTTTCAGAGCCTCATCATACTGATACATAATAGAACACGGTGTCAGAACCGAAATCCCGTCCAATTCAGCCGGCTCAAATACATTTGCAAACACCTTGCCGTTTAAAAGATCACGTACAGCATGCAGACTGTCTGTCATAGAGATGATTTCCACGTCCGGTTCTGCCGCAAGCGCTGCCGTTTCCTCATATTCACTTCCGGGCAGCATAATATACGCATAGCTTTCCTCCTGCGGAGCAGCTCCGTGCTCAATGGAAATGTTCAGATATGTACTGTCCGACGGTCTTGATTCACGCGTTACACGCACATTATTCTCGGTTAAAAAGATATAACCCATTCCATTATCCGCATAAATCATCTGCGGCGCATAAAAATGCTGAGCTTTATCGGTCAGAGCAAGCATTTGCTGATCAATACGGACAGTATTTGCCGCAACGAAGCTCGGCTGAGCAGCTTTGAACCTCAGTATCCTTCAGAGCGGCTGCATAAGCTCCGCATTCCAATAAAATACTTTTACCTCATATCTGTTAATCTCTGTTTCCGACGGGTCAATATTTAAGACAAACTCTGCACCGGGGAATTGCGCTCCCGCTTCCACAGTCTTGGGCTCTACACAAACATCTGTAAGTCTTTCATCTTTATAAACAGCTGCAAAAATATTTATGTTGTCATACTTCTTGTCAGCAATTTTGTTATAATTAATTTTAACTGTATTTGCTCCGTTTGTCAATCCTGTAATTGCATTACCAAATCCCGCCTTAACGGTTTCTCCGTTTATTATAATTACTTCCGGTTCGGGAATTGTTACAGTAATATCCGAAACAGTAAACCGTGTAGCGGTTCCCGGTACGGCTGCCTTTACACGCATTTTATAAGTTCCCGGGAGTGCTTCTCCATATATCTCAATATCATTAAACTGCTCCGATTCCATATAAGTATCTACATCGAGAATATCTGCAGCTTCAGCATCTGCTGAAAGAATCCGGATTGGCACCTCCTCTGCCAAAAGCTCGCAGATTCCGCCTTTCCACGGCTTAAAGCTCCCGTTGTCATATGTATTAAGCACATCAGCGGTAAAGCGCAGCTTCAGCTTCTGACCCGGAAGCACGGTATATGATGTGTCCTTAAAGGTCAGAGCATCATGCTGATGACGTTTATGCGCCTTTGCCGCTCCCTTATAGGCGCTGCTTCTGTCCACAGGATATACAAATCTGCTGTCGGCGTCCGCAATACCCTGGCCGTTCACTGAAAGATATGCCTTTTCGGTTTCGGTATTAACCGCTCCCACCTCAGACAAATCAAACATATGTATAGCCGCCGGAGCTGCAGCGCTTCCTTCTTTTCCTGCAACTACTAAAATCTGTTTATCCGGAGAATATGCTGCACCTGCTATTCCTTTAAATCCTGAAGTATTTGTATAGCTGTTTCCAAAAATTGTTTCCAATACACTGTCATTACCTATAAATGGTGTAAAACCGGTTGTTGTTCCCGTTTCCCAGACAAGAATATCATTATAGGAATATGTTTTACCATTTCGATCTACAATAACGCTTTGACCGACTTTTCCTCCTGTATTCGGTACTGCAAGCATATAACTTTTTCCTCCAAGTGTTACCGGCACATAATAAAGACCTATGTTATTAATCTTGGAGACATACGCACCCGTTGCAAGCAAAGCATCATCTGCAGTAGTATTTGTATTTGTCTTGAAGCACTCATGATTTTGAATATTTGCAACTCCTGCAAGTGCTTTTTCAAAATCCACACGGTAAATCACTCTTTGATTCAGGTTTCCCCACTGTGCCGATGGTATCAGACCGCCCTGCTGATCATAGGAAATGGAATAAATCTGTCTTTTCCCCCAGCCATTATAGCAAGCAGTCCACCTTGGTTCTTCTCCCGTAAAATCTGCCATCACAATAGTGCTGCATGCAGTCCCTAAGTCGGCATAAGTATTATTATTGATAACAGCCTTTGTCGCTGTTGTTTCCGAACCCTGTGTAAATGCAATATGTCCCTTTCCGTCTGCTTCAATAATGCCGTATACGGACACATCAACAGTCAATGCGGAATCAGCTTCTGTCGTACTTCCTGCGGGAATATTGGCATATACATTCCAGTCCTTTCCTGCGTATGAGGTGTCCACCTTTTCCCATACCATTGCGTCAAAACAGCCGTATTCGTTGATTTTTGTTTCTTTATCACTGGACATTACGTAAATGTTATCTAAAGTTTCAATTTTACCCTTTGTACGGTAAATTCCGGCACGATAAGTATTATAGCTTAAATCCTCATTCACCTTGATTTCATGCGCTCCCGCGTAAAAGAACCCGGTATATGAGTCATATGTAATCTGTCCCCTGATAACTATCGGATTATATCCCGTCTCTGTTTTTACCTGAGCATAGCAAGGATGCACCGGCTCGTAGAAAAACTCATCGGTACACTCCAGTAAATTACCGTTACGCTGGGCGTAATGTCCTATTCCTATCCATCCGTCTGCATCACTGCCGCCGTATTCAAATCGATCGAACTCCATAGTCATTCCGTATGAAACACGGTTCTCCCAATTCAAACCGTCTGCAGAGGTCAGAATCGAGTTACTGTTTCCTCCCCATGCTACAAACAATCCGAGGTGGTCAATGTAGTCAATACCATTTATCTTTGTAGTCATAGAAATGGTTTCTTCCTTTGCATGCCCCTCACACACAGCAAGAGCAGTTCCGGCTGCAAAGCTCACCAGCATTGCAGCAGCCAATAATGCGGACAACATTTTTTTCAACATAATAATTTCTCCTTTTCTTTTTTTAACTTTTTTTAAACTAACCCTTTACTCCGCCGATATTAATTGACTGAGTAATATGCTTCTGAAATACAAGATAAAAGAAAATCGGCGGAACGGAAACATACAGCAGCGCAACCATATATTCGTCTGTCGTAAGCCCCGCCTTCATATTCATAACCTTAAGTGCAATCGGTTTTTTCCAGTTATCCTTCAATACCAGATTCGGCCAGAAATAACTGCTGAAGGAATTAGTCAGCGAAAAAACTGAAAGCGTAATTACAAGCGGTATTGCAAGGGGCAGCATAATCTTCATTAAAACCTGTAAATTGTTACATCCGTCCAGCTTTGCCGCCTCTGACAGCGATCCGCTTATAGTATTAAAATAATTTTTAAACAAAATTACATCAAATACATTAACTGCCGCAAGCAGCCACATAGGCCAATATGTATTCATTAAATTCACATGAAGAATCGGGAAATCAATAAATGTCATAAATAACGGCACTAAAGAATTTGTACCCGGTATCATCAAGCACCATAGTAAAATCGTCAGAATTTGCTTTGTTCCGGCGGGCTTCATTACAGCAAGCACATATCCCGCTATACCGCACATGCCGATATGAAACACCAGAGATCCGCCTGCCAGAATCAGCGTTGATGTATATGCCTGTAAAATACCGGATTGCTCCCACACCTTGCCAAGCTTTCCTATTTCAAAACTGCGTGGGATAATTGTCGGCGGAATTTGCAAAAACTCCTCTGTTGATTTGAACGCCGAAGTAATCATCCACAGCAGCGGCAGCAAAGTGAGCATACACACAAACATAGCCAGTGCAAAAAGACTCCAGTACAGCAGCTTGTACCGTGTACGCTTTAACTCTACCTGATTAAGAAAGCCTTTGTTCTTTTTCGCATATAAATTCATATTAATCTCCATTCTGCCGCCAAAACGTCAGTGCTGACTGCGGCTAATCTGCCATTTCAGACATCTGTCACAGCTCATAGCTGTTTCTTTTTTCAATATACTTATAAACAAATGTCAAGGTCAGCAAAATAACAAATGTAATAACACCGACCGCCAGTGATTCTCCGACCCGAAAATCATTAAACGCATAATAATAAGATTTCAGAGCCAGTGTCATGGAGGCACCGTTAGGTCCTCCGCCGGTCATAACCCACGGCTTTTCAAACATACAGAAAAGTCCCTTACACTGATTGACAAAAAACAACAGCATTGTCGGATATAAATACGGCATTGTAACATACTTCACCCTATGCAGTATTCCGGCTCCGTCCAGCATCGCTGCCTCAAAAAGCTCCTGATTAATACTCTGCAGGTTTGCCATATAAAACAAGGTTGTTTTTCCGAAGCCCTCCCACGTAGCCGTAAGAACAATCAGCATAATTGTCCAATCTGAATTTTGCAGCCATGTTTTCGGGGCTATATTAAAAATCGAAAGCATCTGGTTTAAAAGACCGGTCATGTTCGGGAAGAAAACATAGTACCACAGCAATGCAACTGCCATTCCCGGCACCAGGCTCGGAAAATATATGCTGAATGTGATAAACTTATTAAGATGAACCAACTCATTGAAAACAATTGACAGTACCACCGGTATCATATATCCGATAATCAATGACCAGATTACATACTTAATACAGTTGCCAAGAGTTTGCAAAAATGCAGTGTCAGACATAACCGTTATGTAATTCTTTAATCCGCAGAACTCACCAACCACATAGCCTTTCATTTCAAAGAATGACCAATAAATCCCCATAATAAGCGGCTTCCAAAGCAGAAATATCATAAGGAAGAAAAATGGTATCAGTAAAAGCCAACCGCTCCAGGAATGCTTAACGGTACTTTTTATACACCGAAAAAGCTCTCCTTTATATGTTCCCGTATTTCCGTCTTTAATCAAAACACCCTTTGCTGCATCTAAGCTTTTAACCTTTATTTTGCTCATTATATTCCATTCCTTCACACCTTATTTATCCAGGAAATTCCGTTGAAAGTTATCTGCGGCATTGCTTATAATAGACGAAATGTCCACATTGGGGTTTGACAATACCTCTTGCACCAAACTGTCAAGCACATCATACAAGTCCTGACAATGAACCGGCTCCTCGCTCCTTAAAGTAGTATTATCAAAAGTATCATACTCCCGGAAATTACTTGCATCCACATTGCAATATTTTTTTCGTGCTTCATCATATGCATCGCAAATCGGACCGCTCTTCCAGATTTCAAGTCCTTTATATCCAACCACCGAACCAAGCTGATTCAAATCTTTATAATAGCTGTCAATACTGTCAAGCGAATCATCATTCAACTCCGGACCGCTGCCAATCAGATTAATCCAGTCGAAGACAGCGTTTTTCTGTTCCTCGTTTAAATTGTTATTCAGCACCCATACGTCACCGCCGATCAGAGAATATCGTCCTCCGGGACCGCCCGGCACCTGTCCCAGCACTAAATTGTCTTTATTAAACTGATAGCCGTGTATCATAGTTTTTATTTTACCCTCGGTCGGTTGTCCGACAAACATTGCTCCGTTTCCGCTTCCAAACTGCTTTATAACTTCGTTTGCGTCAACAAACGCATTGTCGCCCAGCACTTTATGTTTCCATTTCATATCATAAAGCCACTGGAGCGCATCACGCATTTCCTGACTATCAAAAGCAGCTGCATAGCTGTCGCCCTCCTGCTTGATAAATTGCACACCGAACTCCCACGCAAGATTACTGAATATCCATCCGCCCTGTTTCTGCATAGTCGGCATAATAAATCCGATTTTTCCGGTTTTTTCTTTTATCTTGACTGCTGTCTCCGTCAGTTCTTCAATAGTCTGTGGTAAAATAGCATATCCGTTCTCATCTACCTGACCGATTTCTTTAAATAATGACTTATTTGCTACCAGACACAATGCATAGGCACTTTTGGGAATTGTATAGAATTTCCCGTCATTCCTACAGATAGATATTAAATCCTCATTCAAATTTTCCAGATAGTGATAATTTTCAACCTGCTTGGTAATATCGGCCGCATAGCCTGCTGACTGAATCTTTTTTATTTCAGTAAAGAAAGTGGTGTATACCGACGGCAGCATATTGCTGGCAGCTTTCGCCAAAAACGTATCATATGAATATGACCAGTTATCCTTTTCCACTTTGACATTGGGATACAATTCGTTATAGCGGGTTAACCAATTCTCATACCGTGCATAGCTAACGTTGGCATCCTGTTCGGGCCAGCCTCCAATCGATATTTCGACTATGCCGTCCTCAGTTGCTTTTTTCGTCTGTGTAGAACACCCTGACATTACCCCAACTGCTGTCACCGCTGCCAATACTGCACAGAGTCCTGTGCGCCTTTTTTGTTTCATATGCTTCACTCCTTCTTGAATAATAAGCTTCGCTTTATTACTTTTTTATTATATCGTAATTCCAATAGCAAAAACAGTAGACAAAAGTGACTTTCGGGCAAAAAAAGTGACTTTTTAATCCGTGCATTTCCTTCTTTACTCTCAAAATTCTTTAAAGAATTAAACTCACCGGAAGAATTTACAATTTGTTCATGATTTTTTTTGGAGAGATTGACAAAATCAAATAAATATGATATAATTTTATTATGAACATCATTGAAAGCGTTGAGGGGTGTGAGATTATTCTCCCGAACCTCTGTACCATCAGTGATGTTTTCTATTTTTGTTAAATCATAAGCTCTTTTTTCTATTGCTTCATTATTTTTTTATGTCAAAGGACTTGACAAACGCTTTATTTTCGAGTATAATATTAGTAGAAACAGTAGTGATGGATGGGCTACCGTTAACATTATTGTTAGCCGTCCCATCGTTGTAGCTACTGTTTTTTTATTGTCCGGAAGCTCAAATACAGAACCATCAGGCAACAATATTTTGTGCATTTTATATTTGCTTGGCAAACTATCTGCAAAATTTTTCTTGACAACACCGAGAAAACCTGCTATGATAATATTAGGATAGCCTTTATAAAGGGGTACCCTCTTTTGGGAAAACCCTGCTCCGTAAGGAGACTGGCTATCTTTTTTTGCTCTTACGGCATATATTTTATCCAAAGATATAATTTCCTGTATGACATATTCTGTTATCATTATTCGCGCCGGATAAAAATTCCCGCTTTCATCAGCTCCTATACCTATAAGAACATAACCGCCATCAGTATTGTCTCTCGGTAATAATTCATTTACAGCAATCGCATCTTCAGCAATATCGGCAATCTGCATTGTGACACTCACCGGAAGAATTTACAGTTTGTTCATTATTTTTTTCGGATTTGAGTTGCTTTTGGGGTCGGGTTGTGATATAATCGTTTTTAAAGAATTGATGGTTAGTGTGCGAGCCCCTTTTCTTACGAATTGAGGGCACGACGCCCTCATCAATTCTTTTTTTTGAGTTTATTTAAAGCAGAGCAATGCCTTTTTCATCAGTCATATTTTTGCATAAAACATACTATTGAATTTTTAAGGAATTTACAGTTCATTCATAACTTTTTTCAAAATTTGTGTTGACAATATTTCTGCTTTTGTGTATAATAATATCAAACCTCAGGTTGTTATAACGGGTGAGCAATTGGAGCTCACTATCAGATAACAATTTTGAGGTTTTGCTTTTATTTATATAAAGCATATTCGTATTAAATTCTTTACAAAATTCTTGACAACCTCAAATAATTGTGATATATTATATTCGGTAGCCAAGATGTCATTTGTAGAGCCGCGGCTTTTGTTTAAACCAAAAGAGCGTCTGCCGGCATCTTCGGCTGCTTTTTCAATATATTTAAGATTGTTAAATCCTTTTTGCGTTGTTACTATGATGTTCATGTGTTTCGGTATCAAGTAATATTGCATTTTATACATTATTTTCCAACAGAATTTCTTTTAAGCCCTTGACATTTTCAGCTTCTTGTGATATACTGTCAGTGGGTGATGTTTCCCCAAGTGAGTTGCTATCATTAGCAGCTTCAGACTTGGACTTGAAAGAAACATCATCTTTTTTATTATGATAATATTAACCTCATTATCCGGAATTATGCAATATACTTTTTTCGGTATTTTGTCTTTATCTGCAATCCTGCCTGCAGATTTCGGATTAATTTTTTTATCAAAAGTCTTGACAAATCAGAATAAATCAGATACAATATACACGGTAGCAGAAGATCTCATTGTTGAGCCGTCCTTGTGACTTTGTTTCACATTGGCGTCAGCCGAGACTTCTGCTGCTTTTTCTATTTATTTTAACTGCCGCCGGTCTTGCTATCTCTCCCGGCACCTCCGCGTCAACCACATATCCGTCAGGCGTTTCCTTGCCTATGTAGCCGCTCACAATAAAGACCGCCGAAAAAATTTTTATTCGGCGGTCTTTCCTTTAATATTGATTTATTATTCTGTTTACGTAATATTTTTATTCATTTCATCAAAAATAGCCGGTATAACCTTTAGAGAATCAAACTCACCGGATGAATTTACAGTTTGTTCATTATTTTTGCTGAAGTGAAAAGTTAAATTCCACTCCCGAAGACCTGTTTTGAATGAGTAGAAATTAGTCTTACACCTAAAAAAAGTTAACCTAATTTCCGCTTATTTTGCGTGGATAAAATATATAAGGTAAATGTAATAGCGTGCCTGTTACAGAATAATTATAACACTAAAATCTACTTA
>JAGBHE010000084.1 GCA_017935675.1 Clostridia bacterium
AGATTAAGACGATAATTTATCATCTGTATCAGTATTCTCAGCATATTAAAAAATATGCATAATAAGCAAAGAAAATGAACACAAGAGAACCGTCCCCTTGTGTTGTGCTGTCAATTTTTTGAGCAATAAAAAAATTGACAGAAAAAATATCGGTTTATATTAAAGTGAGGTTAATAAAACGGATATTTTTGCTGAGCAGCTGGCAAATATGAAATCTTTCCCGGCAACATGAGTAATCAGAGAAAAAGACATTTTTCCAAGGAAAAATGTCTTTTTCTCTGATTTTTTTCGAAAACAATTACCAGGAAAGAAGCTCGTGACCTTTGAGCTTATACAAAGCTTCAACAAAGAAATAATCGCCGTAGATTATCGGCATTTCAGAGCTGTCGTGATACTTTTCCATACCGTCCTGAAGCAGTGATTCGGTATCATCTGTAAAGTCGCAGTGCTTTTCAAGAGCATGAAGCATTCTGAAGGCGGCGTCAAGATACATTCTTCCTTCATTTTCGGGAACGGCACGGGAAATCTCTATGAGCCCGCATGCCGCACAGGCCCCTGCCGTTGTGTCAATTACATACGGCTCTCTCGGAGCGCGGAAGTCTGTAAGCGGCAGATAATCTGTAAGAGCAACATTTGCAATAAAGTAGTTTGCCGCCCGCTTTGCGGTATTCAGGTATTTTTCATCTCCCGTATGGATATAGCTTAAAATGTATCCGTATAAAGCCCATGACTGACCTCTTGACCATGAAGAGCCTTCCTCGTAGCCCTGTCCTCCGAAGTTTTCAAGAACTTCTCCCGTTTCCGTATCAATCTTTACTATATGATTGCAGGAGCCGTCCTCACGCATATGCGTGCGCATAAGTGTGTCGGCGTGAATCCTTGCGACATTTTCAAATCTTGTATCTCCGCATTCCTTGGAGGCGCGGTAAAGGAGAGGAATGTTCATCATTGAATCTATTATTGTCCAGCCGTCGGTGTTTCCGTTCCATGCCCGGATAAAGCCTCCCTTTGGATTGAAGCGGCCTGCAAGCACATTTGCCGCAAACATAAATCTATTTTTGGAAGCCTTGCCGCCGAAAAGCCTGTAGTTCACACCGCTTGACATATTCCACATAAAGCCTACATCATGATGCAGGCTGTCATAATCTGCAAGAGCCTTATCCAAAAGCTCCTCTGCGTGCTCCGCTGTTTTTTTATATTGCTCGTCTTTTGTGTGTATGTACATGAGCCACATAAGACCAGGCCAAAAGCCGTTTGTCCACCAGGAGATATCAGTTTCCGCTTTGTTGTCATGGACTCCGTTTACGGTTGTATAAGGAATTTTATCATATGACGATTCAGCTGTTTTTCTGAGCTTTTTATGAATCTTGTCAAATACCTCGTCAACCCACTTTTCATTTTCTTTCATCAATACATTCATAAAATTGCATTCCTTTCCGGTTTATTGAACGGTGTGCCCCAGCGCGGCACTCCAAACCTTTTATCAAGCGAATTATAACAGATACATGAATATAAAGCAATAGCTTTTTTCCGTTAATTTATTGCTTTTTTAACCTGATTTTCTCTGCCCTGTACTGCAGCGGCGTCATTCCGTGCTTTTTTGCAAAAACCCTGTTGAAGTAGGTGACGTTTTCAAAGCCGCATTCAAGGGCGATGTCGATTACCTGTCTGTCCGAGGATGCAAGCAGCTGCTCTGCGCGGTGCAGTCTGACGCTGCAGAGGTATTCACGGAAGCTCATTCCAATCTGTTTTTTAAAAAGGCGGCCTATATATTTTTCATTTATAAAATACAGCGCGGCAAGGCTTTTCAGCGACAGATTTTTTTCATACCATGTATCTGCATAGTTTTTAAGGTTTTTTACCGCCCAATGCAGACTGTCGGAGGAAGGCTCCGCATCGGGAAGCATAAGCATATAATCGCCTGTGAACCCGGCGATTTTCATAGCTTCCGATATGTTGTCCGTAATTTCACATTCGGAAAGCAGTGATTTAAGAGCCGTAGAATCGGCACCTGTGAGCCGGCATGTTTTTTCTATACGTTTTTCGGTATCCGCGGTATTGACAATATAATTTCCCACATATACTATGGCTTTAACCGTTCCGTCGTGTACCACCGGGTATGCCGCCTCCCATATTCCGAGAGGACAGTGCCCTGTAAAGGGGACTCCTTCCTTTACCGCCTTTGTGTTCGCTGCCGCCTTGCAGCGCAAACAAAGCTCAAGCCCTGCTTTTGTCTCCTTCGCAATGGAACAGAATTTTTTTGAATGAATTTTATTTTCAAATTCGAGTTCTCTGCTTTCTGCTTTCAGAATACCTGAAAGGTCATGAATGCATATGTGCAGATTTCTTCCGCAGGTCAGTAAATCAACAAGTGTTTGAAGCTTATGCATAAAATCCTCCGTCTCCGCTGTTTTTTTTCTTTTCGGGGCAATGCCTCCTGCAGAGCTAAGTTTATCATATCGCGGATTGTTTGTCAAGGTGTGCGAGACATGCGAGCCGCCAACTGTAACAAAAATTATGTACAAATTATTAAATATATATATAATGTACTTGACGTATCGGACATAAGGTGATATAATGTATTAGCATGTCGAAATATAGTTTGAATTTTGAATAAAACGGATAAAATCCTTGCATAATAGATAATGGTTTTGGAGGAGATGCAGTGAAGGGTAAAATAAATATGAGAAGGTATTTCCAGGTGCTTGGAATATGCCTTGCGGTTTTATTAATTGGTTTGCTGGGAGGCCTTGGATTCGGCTTCTGGCAGACGAATGAAGACGGACTTTCAGATGATGAAATAGCTACCGTGGAAACCTCCGGAGGAAAAATCAACGTGCTTCTCATGGGTCTTGATGAGGGCGGACTGCGGACAGATTGTATTATGGTAGGCTCATATGATACAGAGGCTAAAGAAGCAAAGCTTCTTTCCATTCCGCGTGATACGAGAATGTATGTCGGTTCAAGATATCAGAAAATAAATGCGGCTCATGCCATAAGCGCGTCAGGCGGAGGGATTGCCGGTGCACAGGGAACTGTTGAGGCTGTAACAAGACTTACCGGTATTCCTATAAATTATTATGTTGAGCTGCCCTTTGCCGCTGTTGCCGAGTGTATTGATTTGCTCGGCCCGGTAACCTTTGAAATACCCGACCTGTATAATGACGGAGTCGGAATGGTCTATGATGACCCTGTGCAGGATCTGCATATCAATCTTAAGCCGGGAGTTCAGGAGCTTGACGGTGACCAGGTTGTTCAGCTGCTTCGCTACAGAAAGGGAAACCGGGTGAACGGTGTGCGAAAAATGTATGCCAACGGTGATATAGGAAGAATAGAGGTTCAGCAGCAGTTCCTGCAGGCCCTTGTTGACCAGAAGCTTAACGCTTCTCTGATTTTAAAGCTTCCTGCTTTATTTAAGCAGCTTTCCGATTCAATTAAAACAAACTTCTCTGTAAAGGATGTAATAAAGTACTCAAAATACCTGACTGATTTCAGCAGTGAGAATCTTAAAACCTTTTCACTTCCGGGAGATTCGGCAACAATTGACAAGACATCTTATTTCGTATGCGATCTTGAAGAAACAAGAACGCTTATTGAAACTGAGTTTGGATATGACGCTTCAAGAATAACCATAGATAAGGAAGCCTCGTCAACGGTGGCTTCCGCAGCTCCGAAAGCAACAAAAGCGTCATCGGACGGAGCCGCGGCAACAAAGAAGCCCAAGACAAACAGCTCTGCTGCAACAAAAGCGCCGAAGGCAACATCAAAAAGCAGCAGCGCTCCTAAAAAACCGTCAACCGGAACATCATCATCATCCGCTGATGACGATGAAGAGGATGCTGAAGAAAAGCCTGTAAGCACGCAGAAGCCCGCTTCCGAAACGGCAAAGCCGGCAGCGAAAAAAACGCCTGCCGCATCGACAAAGGCGCCTGTTAAAAACGAAACACCCGAAAAGAGTGAAAGTCCGGCAACGACAAAGATTCCTGTAAAGTCTTCATCCGGTGATGAGGACAGTCCGGACGAATGATACATAAGACAGGGGAGGACGGCGCAATGGTCAGGCTTGCAAAAACAGCCGGATTTTGCTACGGCGTAAAGCGGGCAGTTGATGAGGTTTATGCTTCTGCTTGGGCGGGAGAAAAAATATGTACTTTAGGAAAGCTGATTCACAACGGACAGGTTGTGGGCGACCTTGAAGAAAAGGGCGTGTTTTCCTATAACAGTGTAGATGAGGTGCCTGAGGGAACAAAGGTTGTAATCAGAACTCACGGAGTGGCAAAAAGCGTATATGATGCGCTTGAAGCGAAAGGGCTACCTTTTTCGGATCTTACCTGCCCTTTTGTTGAGAAGATTCACCATATTGTCCGCGAGCATTTTGAAAAGGGATACAAAATAATAATTGTCGGTGATAAAAATCATCCGGAGGTAATCGGAATAAACGGCTGGTGCGAGGATGATGCTCTTGTTATTTACGGCACCGATGAGGAAATTCCCGAAAAATTTGTTGAAAATCCGTGTTGTGTTGTAGCACAAACCACAATAAATAAAAAAAAATTTGTACAAATCGTACATTTTTTAAAAAAAACTTGCAAAGATGTACTGTTTTTTGATACAATATGCAATGCGACAACAAGTCGTCAGGAGGAGGCAGCGGAGCTTGCCGCCGAAAGTGACGTTATGCTTGTAGTCGGCGGCAGGGAAAGCTCAAATACAAGGAAGCTTTTTGAGATTTCAAAAGCGGCTTGCCCCTGCACTTATCACATTGAAACTTTTGAGGATATTCCTCAGGAGATATATAAAAATAATAAAAAGATAGGTATTACGGCGGGAGCGTCGACGCCCGGACGTATTATCGAGGAGGTAGTTAAAGCTATGGATGAAAATCTGAAGAACGAAGAAAATTTTGCAGAACTGTTTGAACAGTACGGCGGAAAGACCCTTAACAACGGTGACATTATTGAAGGTGTTGTTGTTGAGGTTCGCAACAATGAGGTTATTGTTGACCTGGGTGGATTTAAGTATAACGGACAGCTGGCTCTTGACCAGCTGACAGATGATCCTGCTGCAAAGGCTTCAGATATCGTTAAACCCGGCGACGATATCAAGGTGTATGTTGTCGGAGTAAACGACAGCGAGGGAAAGGTAGTGCTTTCACGCAAAAAGATTGTTCAGCAAGAGAGCTGGAATAAAATTAAGGAAGCATATGAAAATGAGGAGATTATGGACGGCAAGATTATAAAAGCCGTTAAGGGCGGAGTTATTGCTCAGGTTCTTGATTCTCAGGTTTTTATTCCCGCAAGACAAGCCTCCGAGAGATTTGTACAGGATTTGCAGACGCTTGTGGGCAATGAAGTTAAGCTTAAGCTGATTGAGGTTGACGACAGAAGAAAACGTGTTGTAGGCTCTGTAAGGGTACTGCTTGAGCTTGAGAAGAAGGAAAAGGAAGACGCTTTCTGGTCAACTGCTGAGGTTGGAAAGAAATATACGGGAACTGTTAAGTCGCTTACAAGCTTCGGCGCGTTTGTTGACCTTGGCGGAGTAGACGGTCTTGTTCACATCAGCGAGCTTTCATGGGGCAGAATAAAGCATCCTTCAGAGGTTGTTTCCGTAGGTGACGTTGTTGAGGTTTATATTAAGAATCTTAACCCCGAAACCAAGAAAATTTCTCTCGGCTTCAGAAGAGCTGAGGACAATCCGTGGACGCTTGCTCAGTCAAAGTATAATATCGGAGATATTGTTTCCGTTAAGATTGTAAGAATGCTGCCCTTCGGTGCATTTGCTGAATTAATGCCGACAGTTGACGGTCTTATACACATTTCACAGATAGCTGACAGACGTATTGAAAAGCCTGAGGATGTGCTTGAAATCGGACAGGTTGTTGACGTTTTAATTACGGATATCAACTGGGAAGCAAAGAAAATCAGCCTTAGCATAAGAGATCTTATCGAGGCGGCAAAACCCATTGCTGAGCCCGCTCCTACGGCTGATGAGGAACCGGCTGACGGTGAGGCACTTGTTTATTCAACTGACCCGGAGGTTGAGGTGGAGGAGCCTATTGAAATTGAGGCTGCAGAAGAGCCTGCGGAAGCGCCTGCCGAAGAAGAAGCACCTGCTGAAGAAGAAGCACCTGCTGAAGAAGAGGCACCTGCCGAGGAAGAGGCACCTGCCGAGGAAGAGGCACCTGCTGAGGAAGAAGCGCCTGCTGAAGCTCCGACAGAAGAATAATATATATAAAAAAATAAAACGGGGTAAGTCTCCGTTTTATTTTTATATAAAAGAATAAAGGACGTGAATGCACATGAAGAAGAAAAAAAAGAGAAACGGTATGATATTTGAGCTTGTTGAGCAGATAAAAACGGATAAGATTACTTTTACCGTCTTTGTTCTTCTCCGTGCGTTCGTTATTGCTGCTATGGTTCTTTCGGCACTGAACAGAAATTATGAAAACTTATTTGTTTGCTCCCTTTCGCTGGTTCTTTTTCTTGTTCCGCCGTTTGTTGAAAAAAAGTTTGCCATTTCCTTGCCGACTGCCCTTGAGGTTATAATACTTCTGTTTATCTTTGCAGCGGAAATTCTCGGTGAAATTAACAGCTATTATACAAGGTTTCCCCTATGGGATACGATGCTTCATACAATAAACGGATTCCTGTGTGCGGCGATCGGATTTGCAATGGTGGATATATTAAATACCAATACAAGAGTAAAATTTCAGCTTTCCCCGTTTTATCTGTCCGTTGTTGCTTTTTGCTTTTCCATGACAATAGGTGTTCTGTGGGAATTCTTTGAATTTTTCTGCGATATGGTTTTACATACGGATATGCAGAAGGATTTTGTTGTGGATATCATATCCTCGGTTGCTCTGAATCCTGACGGGCTTAATAAGCCGGTTGTTATCAAGGGCATTACATCGACGGCGGTAAACGGTGTGCCTCTTGAAATCAACGGATATCTTGATATCGGAATAATCGACACCATGAAGGACCTTATTGTAAATTTTGTCGGTGCCGCAGTATTCAGTATAATAGGTTTTTTCTATGTCAGAAGCCGCGGGAAAAATAAATTTGCAAAAAACTTCATTCCTACTGTTGACAGGAATAATACGGAGGAAAACGGAGGAGAATAAATGTACACCTATATATGGTACTTTTTGATTTATTCGGTTGCCGGATATATCTGCGAGGTATGCTTCGCCGCTGTCTGTGAGAAGAAATTTGTAAACAGAGGCTTCCTTACCGGACCGGTCTGCCCGATTTACGGCTTTGGCGTTTCAATCGTATATTATATTTTAAGCCCCCTGAGGGATACATGGCTCACGCTTTTTATAAGCTCCGTTGTTGTAACCTCTGCCCTTGAATGGATTACGGGCTTTGTTATGGAAAAGGTGTTCCATCATAAGTGGTGGGATTATTCGGATATACCCTTTAATCTTAACGGATATGTATGTCTGTCCTTTTCTCTTGTGTGGGGAGCCGCTTGTATAGTTGTTGTAAAGCTGCTTATCCCGCTTACCGATTTGCTCATTGCCGAGATTCCGCAAAGGGTTGGAATAATAGCTCAGCTGTCGCTTATCGGGCTTATGATTGCCGATTTATGCAATACGGTTTCCGCTATGATCGGATTGAACAGAAAGATTATGAGCCTTGCGGAGCTGTCTGAGAAAATAAGGGAGACAGGTAATAAATTCGGAGACAAGGTTACGGAAAATGCCGCGTCTCTCAGGGCAGCGTATGACAAAAAGCTTTCGGAAATCGGGCTGGGGCAGAAAAGACTTCTTGCCGCGTTCCCAAAGCTTAAATCTGCCGATTATCATGAACAGCTGCTTGCTGTCAGGGCAGAGCTTGAAAGACTTAAAGGAAAAACCGCACAGCATAGGGAGGAGCTTAAGGAAAGAATTGTTCACGCGCCGGTTTCTCACTTTATCAGAAGGGTATATTTTGCCGTTCCAATGCCTTTAAGAATAGCTGCTGCTGTGCTTGTTGTTCTGGCAGCGGTTCTTGAAATACTTATTTTCTGAGGGGGTTTTTATGAAATACGTACAGCTTAATAAAACCGAGCTTTTCGTCAGCCGCGCCGCCATCGGAACGGATTCTATCGGAACATATATTGACGAGACCGAATCCAAGAATATCCTTGATTCTTTTACGGAGTTCGGCGGAAATCTTATTGATACAGCTGTTTCCTATGCGGACTGGGTGCCGGGGGAGAAGAGCAGAAGCGAAAAGCTTATCGGACGCTGGATGAAGGAAAAGCATAACAGGGATAAGCTTGTTTTATCAACAAAGGGCGGATGTCCGAACCGTAATACAATGCATATCTCAAGGCTGTCCCGTGAAGAAATCAATTCGGATATGGATAAAAGCCTTATGAATCTCGGTGTGGATTATGTTGATATTTATTTCCTTCACCGTGATGATAAGTCCATTGCCGCAGGAGAGCTTATGGAAATTCTCGGCGAGCTTACAGCGGCGGGAAAAACAAGATATTTCGGCTTGTCAAACTGGTCGGCTGAGCGCATTGCGGAGGCTGAAAAATACTGCGGTGAGCACGGGCTTAATATGCCTGTTGTAAGCCAGATACAATTCAGCCCGGCACGGCCGAACCTTGAGTGTATAGAAAGCACT
This sequence comes from Clostridia bacterium, assembly GCA_017935675.1. GTDB lineage: Bacteria > Bacillota > Clostridia > UBA1381 > UBA1381 > RGIG9115. Next base: position 8,622 of record JAGBHE010000084.1, read on the forward strand.
CTTGAGATGATGAACGCGGACGCTTTTGATTTTTATTCCCGTGAAAAAATGAATGTGTTTGCATTTTCCGCACAGGCGAAGGGCTATTTTTCTAAGCTTGATATGGGTATTCCGCTCAGCCCGAAAGCGCAGAGCAGATATGATAATGAGACGAACAAAGAAATATACAAGCTTCTGAAGGCTATGAGCGCTGATTACGGCTGCAGCGTTACGGAATTGGTTGTGGCGGTGACAGCGTCTAATCCGGAATTTATTACCGTGCCTATTATCGGCTGTAAAAATACGGAGCAGGTACGCACCAGTATAAGAGGTGCGGAGCTTGAAATATCCGCTGAAGATACCATAAGGGTTCTGAAGCAGGGGCTGATAGTGCATAATTGACAAAAAAATGACAAAAATCAATTTAAATTTAGTTTGCCGAATTTTAAAAAATACCTTGAAAAAATTTACCGTATGAGGTACAATATAAGTAATGGGCAGCATGGCAGGAGCAAAGCTTTACACACCCGGCCCCTTCCGGCAGGGCGCATTTGATTCCGCGCCGCCTTAAAATAAACCGATTGTGCCGATGGCACAGGAATGGAGGAAAAAATGTTTAATAAGCTCACAGTTGAAGATATTGACGTTACAGGAAAAAAGGTTCTTGTAAGATGTGATTTCAATGTTCCGCTGGACGAGAACGGAAATATCACGGATGAAAACAGAATAGTAGGCGCATTGCCGACTATAAAGTATCTTATTGATAAAGGAGCTAAGGTTATACTTTGCTCTCATATGGGTAAGCCCAAGGGCGAGCCTGTACCTTCACTTTCACTTGCTCCCGTTGCAAAAAGCCTCAGTGAAAAGCTGGGACGTGAGGTTGTTTTTGCGGCTGATGACTGTGTTGTCGGTGAAAATGCGAAAAAGGCTGTTGCCGAAATGAAGGACGGAGACGTTGTTCTTCTTGAAAACACAAGATACAGAAAAGAAGAAACAAAGAACGTGGATTCCTTCAGTGAGGAGCTTGCTTCTCTTGCTGAGGTATTTGTAAATGACGCGTTCGGAACAGCGCACAGAGCACACTGCTCAAATGTCGGCGTGACGAAATATATAAAGACTGCTGCCTGCGGATATCTTATAAAGAAGGAAATTGATTTCCTCGGAAATGCTGTAAATGACCCTGTAAGACCGCTTGCGGCAATTCTCGGCGGTTCAAAGGTTTCGAGCAAGATTTCTGTTATAAATAATCTCCTTGAAAAGGTTGATACTCTTATAATCGGCGGCGGTATGGCATATACATTTATGGCTGCAAAGGGTATGGGAGTCGGAGATTCGCTGCTTGAAAGCGATTATATTGAATATGCAAAGGAAATGATGGAAAAGGCTGCTGCAAAGGGAGTTAAGCTGCTTATTCCCGTTGATACGGTTGTTGCAAAGGAATTCTCAAATGACGCTGAGTCAAAAGTAGTGGGCGAAGGCGGAATTGAGGACGGCTGGCAGGGACTTGATATCGGACCTGAAACAATAAAGCTTTTCTCAGAGGCTGTAAAGAGCGCAAAGACGGTTGTATGGAACGGACCTATGGGTGTGTTTGAGATGCCGAATTTTGCAAAGGGTACAAATGCGATTGCGGCAGTTCTTGCTGATATTGACGCAACAACAATAATCGGCGGCGGCGACAGTGTTGCGGCTGTTAATCAGGCAGGTCTCGGTGATAAGATGAGCCACATTTCAACCGGCGGCGGCGCTTCAATGGAATTCCTTGAGGGCAAAGAGCTTCCGGGAATAGTTGCAATCAGCGATAAACAATAAGATAAAAATGAGAGGAATTGAAAGATAATGGGTAAATATATCATTGCAGGAAACTGGAAAATGAATAAGCTTCCTTCCGAAACATATGATTATGTAAAGGAAGTGGCAGAAGCAACAAAAGGCGCTGCCTGTGAGGTTGTATGCTGCACACCGTTTGTAAATCTCAGCGAGGCGGTAAAGGCTGCTGAGGGTACACATGTAAAAATCGGAGCTGAAAATCTTCATTTTGAGGACAGCGGCGCATACACCGGCGAGGTAAGCGCGGATATGCTTTGCGACCTTAAGGTTGATTATGTAATAATAGGTCATTCAGAACGCAGACAGTACTTTGCTGAGACAGATGAAACAGTTAATCTCAAGGCAAAGAAGGCTCTTGAAAAGGGTCTTATTCCTATTATATGCGTCGGAGAAAGCCTTGACCAGAGAGAAGCGGGAGTTACAATGGAGCTTATCACAGGTCAGATAAAGAAGGCATTTGACGGAATCTCCAAGACAGATGCGGCAAAGGTTGTTGTAGCTTATGAGCCTATCTGGGCAATCGGCACGGGCAAAACTGCAACTGCGGAGCAGGCTGAGGAGGTTTGTGCCGGAATAAGAAATGTTCTTACAGAGCTTTATGACGATTCCTGCGCAGCTGAAATTACAATTCAGTACGGCGGCAGCATGAATGCAAAGAACGCGGCAGAGCTTCTTGCAAAAGAAAACATTGACGGCGGTCTTATAGGCGGCGCTTCGTTGAAGTCCGCAGATTTTGCAGTAATTGTTGCGGCAGCAAAATGAGCTTTTTAACGCGGGAGGGAGTTTTCAGCTTCTTCCCGCAATTTTTAGAGTCAGAAAGGATTTTTTTAACTATGAAAAAACCAATAGCTTTGATAATACTTGACGGCTACGGCTTGAACGGAGAGGTAAAAGGCAATGCTATAAAGGCAGCAAAAACTCCGAATCTCGACACGTACTTTTCCGATTATCCGAACACGATTTTATATGCAAGCGGAATGAGTGTGGGTCTGCCGGACGGTCAGATGGGCAATTCTGAGGTTGGGCATACCAATATCGGCGCCGGAAGGGTTGTATATCAGGAGCTTACAAGAATAACGAAGTCAATCGGAGACGGCGATTTTTTTGAAAATGCCGCTCTTTTAAAGGCTGTTGAGAATTGCAGAAAAAATGACAGTGCAATTCATTTTATCGGACTTTTGTCAGACGGAGGCGTTCACAGCCACATTGAGCATCTGTTCGGGCTTATTGACCTTGCAAAAACGGCAGGTCTTAAAAAGGTTTATGTGCATTGCATAATGGATGGCAGAGATGTATCTCCCACAAGCGGAATCGATTATCTGAAGCAGCTTCAGGATAAGCTTGACAGTGCAGGCGTAGGTGAGATTGCAACGGTGATGGGCAGATATTATGCAATGGATAGAGATACTAACTGGAACCGTGTTGAAAAAGCATATGATGCAATTGTGAGAAGCGTCGGAGTTAAAACGGAAGATGTTCAGGCAATGATGAAAAAATCATATGAAACCCTTGACGAGAACGGTGCGGCAATTACGGACGAGTTTATAATACCGGCTGTTGTAACAAAGGACGGTGCGCCTGTCGGACATATATCCGCAAACGATTCAGTTGTATTCTTTAACTTCCGCCCCGACAGGGCGAGAGAGCTTACGAGAACGCTTGTTGACTCTGAATTTACAGGCTTTGCAAGAGAGCTTTTCCCGCTTTATTTTGTATGCATGACGCAGTATGATGCGTCAATGCCGAATGTGGAGGTTGCATTTAAGCCTGAAAGGCTTACAAATACCTTTGGTGAATATATTTCTCAAAAGGGATGTTGCGCCGTAGAGAGCAACGTTTCCTGCAATAATATTTTCTTCCGCTTTGAATCCCGAGCCTTTCGGCGGATAAAGTATAAG
>JAGBHE010000085.1 GCA_017935675.1 Clostridia bacterium
AGCGTGCCTGTTACAGAATAATTATAACACTAAAATCTACTTATTGCAACCACTATTGTGAAAAATCCACTCCCTGTAAGACTAATTTCTACTCATTCAAAACAGGTCTTCGGGAGTGGAATTTAACTTTTCACTTCAGCGCAAATTAACGAGGGGTCTTATTTCAGCATATATTTATTCATAACCTTGCCGACTTGCGCATAGTATGGAGTATATGCATTTTATAAGGGGTGTTTTGATGAAGGACTATATTGAGGAGCGGGCTGTAGCCCTTGCCAACTACATAATCGAGAATAACGCCACCGTCAGAAAAGCAGCCTCCGTATTTCATGTTTCAAAGTCCACGGTGCATAAGGATGTAAGCCAGAGACTGAGCAAAATAAATAAATCTCTGGCGGATAAGGTTCACAGCGTACTCCTTGAGAACAAAGCGGAGCGCCATATAAGAGGCGGTCTGGCAACCAAAGAAAAATACCTCCTCAAGGCAGCACAAAAACGGCAGGACGAAGCGAAGCATTATCCGGAGCAAAAATACAAATACCGATAACAACCCGGCAGAAAAACGCCTCCCTTTGCAAGAGACAGAAGGAGGCGTTTTTATTATGTAAAAAAGTCAGAGAAGAATATAAATGCAAGGGCGAGCAGAAGAAGACGATCCTCACAGTCATCCATTATCAGCAAAAGAAATACCACGAGAAGTATTATATCGTCATTTTCAAGGTTTGAAAAAATACCGCCTATCCCATCCTTCTTTTTATCCGGTGCCGGAAGGTTTTTCTTCTCCGGCACCGGCGCCGGGTTTGTTTTTATAACCGGCATGTCGTTATAGCTGTAAAATTTGCGGTACACGTATTATCACCTCATTCTGAAAATGCCTGTAAGCTTACTTAGATTCAGCATTCTGATGACAGTATCAATAGAGCCCTGACGCGTAGTGCGCATATACGGTTTTAAAGACATAAGCAGATTTGAGCGCGAATCATTTCTGCTGTTTGTCAGATTGTCAACAATCCCTTTTATCTGCATCAGGGAATCAAGAGTCCCCTCGTCAAGCACATCAGCGAGTCCTCCGGAGCTCCGGGGAGCTGACGGCTCACTTTGCTCTGCAGGCTCCAAGCCGCCGCTGCTGTCCCCCCCTTTAGACAAAGTACTCAGCGCCGCCTTTATTTTTTCATCGGCATTGTCGCCAAGCAAGCCTTTTATAGTATCCATAGCCGAATTGTTTGCCATAATGAAACACCTCCTGTTAGTTCCGAAATTTTTAAAATTCTGCGGAGCCCGGGATACTCCGCAGAATATGAAATGTCCGGCTGAAAGCTACAGTTTTTTTAATCTTTTGACTATATCGTCTGCGGACATTTTTGCTAAATCATTTGAATTCAGCCCGGCAAGCTTTCTCTTTACCTGATTTGCATCAAGCTTTGAAAACTCATTTATGATTTTCTGCTTATCTGCCTCGCTCAGCCGGTTTGTAAGTCCGCTGTTTTTTGTCAGACTCATAAGTCTTTGAAGATCGTTTCTATTCATTCCCGAAAGTATACTTTCAACCTTTCTGCTTATATTATTGCTCATAAAATACCTTCGCCTTTCTGCCCGCATATTTTAAAAAATCAGCCCGCACCCTTTTCGCGGGCATGACAGGGAGCGAAGCAAACCATGCGCGGAAACCGCGCGTTTATCCTTTAAACATCACGCATATTCAATTATATTCCCCATGATTGCTTATTATGTTATATGAGTTTAATATATTTTTTGTTACACTTCCGGAATAAAAAGCTAAAAAAAACGTTATAATACCTGTGAGGTGATACAAATGCTCCATGGATTAATTAATAAAATTAAAGGCGAGGACCCGCCGCCGTATTCTTCCGAATACAAATATCTTATGAAAAATCTTGAAAGCACAAAGGTTGAAATATCGGATCTTAACGCTAACATTAATTTTATTACTGACCCGATTCTTCTGAACCAGCTGATTTTTCAGCTTAAGGCTGCCGAGATGAGATACCGGTACTGGTACCGTCTTGCAAAGGATATGAAAATATCCGGCAGTGAATAACACAGCCTTACGAATATCGTATGCTGAGGAAGCCGTCTGTTTTTTATGCTATTGTCACAAAATATACCATATTCTATAAGTACATTTTAAATAACTGTTGACTTTTTTTAAATTTGTGGTAAAATTATATTGTGAAAACAGCGGCTTTTGCTTGGGCCGCACTTATTTGAAAGGGATTACTGATGAATAAAGCCGACACCTCCATTCTTGATGTGGAAAAGAATTCGCTTGCAGCCGAGGCGGGAATTGAGCCGGGAGATATCCTGCTTTCCGTAAACGGACATGAAATTCATGATATTCTCGAATATAAATTTCTCACCTCGGAATATGAGGTTGAGCTCTGCATACAGAAAAAAAACGGCGAAATACAAAATATCTTAATTGAATGTGATTATGAAGACCCGGGACTTATTTTTACCGAGGAGCTTCTCTGCGAAGCGCAAAGCTGCAGAAACAAATGCATTTTCTGCTTCATTGACCAGCTTCCGCCCGGAATGAGGGAAACGGTTTACTTTAAGGATGACGATACGCGCCTGTCCTTTCTCCAGGGCAACTATGTAACTATGACAAACATGACCGATGATGAAATTGACCGGCTTATCTCAATGAGGGTTTCGCCGATTAATATTTCGGTGCATACGACAAACCCTGAGCTTCGCGAATTCATGCTGAATAACAGGTTTGCCGGCAAAATCCTTGATATTATGAAAAAGCTTGCTGATAATAATATCCATATGAATTGTCAGATTGTACTTTGTCCCGGAATAAATGACGAAGCGGAGCTTGAAAGAAGCCTGACAGATCTGGCTGCTCTGTTTCCGTGTGTTGAAAGTATATCCGTTGTCCCCGTAGGCGTTACGGCATACAGGGACGGTCTTTACAAGCTGAAAACCTTCGACAGTGCAGGCTCGGCGGCTGTAATTGACCGGGTGGAGCGGCTTCAGAAAAAATTTCTTGAAGCTCTCGGCTCACGGATTGTTTATTTGTCAGATGAATTTTACATGAATTCCGGCAGACCGGTTCCCGGCGCCGAATGCTATGAAGGCTTTCCTCAGCTTGAAAACGGCGTCGGTCTTATCGCCAGCATGGAGGAGGAAGTGCGCCACGCCGTAACTCTTATAAAAAGGAAAAATCGCAGCCGCACCACAGCCGTTGCAACAGGTGAAATCGCATATCCCTTTATCAGAAAAATATGCACGATGATAGAAAACAAAGCTCCCGGGGTCAGGGTTAATGTCTATACCGTCAAAAACACTTTTTTCGGCGGCGGTGTTACAGTAGCAGGGCTTATATGCGGAACAGATCTTGTTAAAACGCTTTCCGGAATCCCGTATTCCGGCGAGGTTCTCATTTCCTCGTCCATGCTGAAATGCGATGAGGATATATTCCTTGATGACATGACAGTGGCAGACGTTGAGACCAAAACAGGCATGAAGCTCATTCCCACAGACAATGACGGGTATGTGTTTACCGAACATATTCTCGGCGAGGAGCTTGAATTTTAGAAAGGACAGCTTTATGAAACCAACAGTTGCGATTGTAGGGCGCCCTAATGTAGGAAAATCAACGCTCTTCAATAAGATATCCGGCAAAAAAATAAGTATAGTTGAGGATACACCCGGTGTAACAAGAGACAGGATTTATGCTGACGGCTCCTGGCTTGACAAGCATTTTACATTAATTGATACCGGTGGAATAGAGCCTGCCGAAAAGGACGAAATACTCGTCCAAATGCGCCGCCAGGCAGAGCTTGCCATTGAAATGGCTGATGTTGTGGTTCTTATAACCAACGTAAAGGACGGTGTTACGGCAAATGATTCAGAGGTGGCTTCCATGCTGCTCAAGGCAAAGAAAAAAATCGTTCTTGCAGTAAACAAGGTTGATGCGCCCGGCGAGCCGCCCATGGAATTTTATGAATTTTACAACCTCGGTCTCGGTGACCCGATTGCCATATCCTCAATCCACGGTATGGGTATAGGCGATCTTCTCGACGAAGTATGCTCCATGTTCCCCGAAAATGCCGAAACACAGGAGGATGAGGACGAGATTAAGGTTGCGGTTATAGGCCGGCCGAACGCCGGAAAATCCTCTCTTATCAACAGAATTCTCGGTGAAGAACGCGTTATTGTAAGCAGCGTTGCCGGCACAACACGTGACGCTATAGATTCACATTATGAAAAGGACGGGGACAAATTTCTCTTTATTGATACCGCCGGCATGAGAAAACGAAAGAAAATAGACGAAGCCGTTGAACGCTACAGCGTTATCCGCTCCCTCGGAGCAGTTGACAGAAGCGACGTATGCATTATAATGATTGACGCGACAGAGGGTATTGCCGAGCAGGACACAAAAATTGCCGGATACGCCCATGAGCAGGGCAAAGCATGCATATTTGCAGTGAATAAATGGGACGCTGTTTCAAAGGACACCAAAACCATGAACAATTTCACGGCACGGCTCAGAGAAGAATTTGCTTTTATGTCCTATGCGTCAGTTATCTTTATCTCCGCAAAAACCGGCAAGCGTGTTGATATGCTGCTTGAGGAAATAAAAAAGGTTAATGAGCAATACAGGCGCCGGATAACTACGGGAATGCTCAACGATGTGCTTAACGAAGCCATGGCAAAGCAGCAGCCTCCCTCAGATAAAGGGCGGCGGCTTAAAATATATTACGGCACTCAGGCCGGAACATGCCCTCCATCATTTGTTTTGTTTACAAATTCAAGAGATTTGTTCCACTACTCTTATCTTAGATTTCTGGAAAATCAGATACGTGACGCCTTCGGCTTCAGCGGAACACCTCTTAAATTCATACTGAGAGAAAAGAACGAATAACACTTTACAGGCAGGCTGAGTACATTTACGGAAGGAGTAAATATATTGAATATTATTTTTCTTGCAGCTGCATGTCTCATACCGTATCTTACAGGCAGCATAAATTTTTCGATATTGATTTCTAAGGGCGTAAGCGGCGAGGACATAAGAAATTCCGGCTCCGGCAACGCCGGTGCAACCAATATGCTGCGAACCTACGGGAAGGGACTTGCCGTAATAACGCTTCTCGGAGACATTCTGAAGGGCGTAGCCGGCGTACTGATCGGTATTTTTTTATCGTACATGGCCGAAAAATATGTCATACCCGCCGGAAGCGGAGGTGTGGGTCTGAGCGTGTCTGAAAGCTCTTACGCTTCAATACGCACAGCTCTTCCCTACTACAAATTTTTAGGCGCTTTTTTTGTAATACTCGGTCACAACTTTCCCGTGTATTTCAGATTCAAAGGCGGCAAGGGCGTTGCTACAAGCCTCGGCGCAGTACTGACTCTTAACTGGCAGGTTGGTCTTATCGTACTTGTCTTTGCGCTTATAATAATGGCTGTAACAAGATACGTATCTCTCGGCTCTGTTATGTCCGCCGTGATTTACATAGCCGTAGATGTTTCGCAAATGATTTTTACAGGAAGCTTTTCAATAGTTCAGCTTATATTTGATATTGCGATTTCAGGCTTGCTTATTCTGCGGCATCATGCCAATATTAAACGGCTTCTGAACGGAAGCGAAAGCAAGCTCGGCTCAAAGACGAAAGGAAGATCTGAATGAAAACAGCAGTTATAGGCTCCGGAAGCTGGGGAAGCGCAATGGCTCTTCTGCTTGCCGGCAAGGGCTATGATGTTTATCTGTGGTCATGGCAGCAGGAGGAAACAGACAGACTTATACGCGATAGGGAAAACAAGGAATTTCTTCCCGGCTGTAAATTCCCGGACAATATTATATGCTCACACGATATGAGCTTATGCACCGACGGTGCAGAGCTTATTATAACAGCCGTTCCCAGCCCCGCAACACGGACAACCGCACGGCAGCTTTCTGCCTGCACAGCCTGCGGTCAGCGTATTCTTAACATTTCAAAGGGACTTGAGGCAGGGACGCTGCTGCGGCTTTCGCAGGTCTATGCTCAGGAAATACCTCAGGCAGATGTATCGGTAATGAGCGGTCCGTCCCACGCCGAAGAAGTCAGCCGCGCTCTTCCGACAACAAATGTGGTTGCGTCATCATCGCCCGAAACCGCGCTCTGGATTCAGGAAACGATAATGACGGATGTTTTCAGAATTTATACATCAGATGACATAATCGGCGTAGAGCTCGGCGGCGCTTTGAAAAACGTAATTGCACTATGCGCCGGAATTTCCGACGGCATAGGCTACGGAGACAATACAAAAGCAGCACTGATGACAAGAGGGCTTGCAGAAATAAAGCGTCTTGGTATCGCCATGGGAGCAAAGCCCGAAACCTTCGCCGGTCTGTCCGGTGTGGGTGATCTTATTGTCACATGTACAAGTATGCACTCAAGAAACAGGCGTGCGGGAATCCTTCTCGGGCGCGGCAAATCACTTGAAGAAACACTCAGTGAAGTACATATGGTTGTTGAAGGCGTTAACACCGCCTCAGCTGCATATGAGCTTTCCAAAAAATACGGCGTTTCGATGCCGATTACGGAAGAAGCCTGTAATATCCTTTACAATGGCAAGACACCGCTTGATGCGGTATATGCGCTTATGACGCGCGACAAGAAACCAGAATTGGAGGCAGAAAAATGAGCATGGTATTTAAAAACACGATGGGAAACGTTAATGTCTCATCAAAGCTTATCTCAGATATCGCCGCAAAGGTCACCGAAAGCTGCTACGGCGTTGTCGGCATGGCAGCAAGAAACAAAACCGACGGCTTTGTCAATCTCCTGCGCGGAGAAAACAAAGCGCACGGCATCAAGGTAAGCTTTAATGAAAATAAAGCAATTGTTGAGCTTCATATTGTTGTGGAATTCGGACTGAATATAACTTCAACCTGTAAAAGCATTGCAAACCGCGTCCGTTACACACTGGAAACCGTTACCGGGATACCGGTAAGAAGCGTTAATATTCGCGTAGAAGGAATCAGAGTTTCTGAATAGACGGAGGGTGAGTAAAATTAACAGGTTAGACGGCAAAACGCTCTCCGCAATGATGATATCGGGAGCGAACAATTTGTATAATCACAAAAGTGAGGTTGACGAGCTTAATGTATTCCCCGTACCCGACGGAGATACGGGAACAAATATGAGCCTTACCGCCATGGCTATGGCAAACGAGCTTATGCAGGAGGAAATACAAAGCGTCACAAAAGCAGCGGACAAAATGTCATTTGCAACACTCCGCGGTGCCCGAGGAAATTCCGGAGTTATCTTATCACAGATTTTCAGAGGAATGTCCAAATATCTTAAGGGCATGGACGACTGCTCCGCAGACGACCTTGCAAAAGCTTTTGAGGCAGGCGCACAGGCAGCATACAAAGCTGTTATGAAGCCCACTGAGGGCACTATTTTGACAGTTGCAAAGGTTTCGGCAGAGGGTGCTGTCAGCGCAGCATCGGAAAGCGAACAGCTTCTTGATATGCTTGAAGCCTGCACGGAAAAAGGATCCGAGGCTCTCAGGCAAACACCGGAGCTTCTTCCGGCACTTAAGGCCGCCGGTGTTGTAGATGCCGGAGGACAGGGCTGGATGTATATTCTTGAAGGAGCGCTGAATTATGTGCGCACCGGTGAAATAATAAAAACCGATTCCGTTCCGGTTACAAAAAAAATCAAAGCTGCGGTAAGACAGCCTGAAACCGCAAGCGCGGATATCAAATTTAAATATTGTACCGAGTTTATTATAAAAAGAGATTCTTCAGACAGTGATGTTGAAGCTTTCAGAGATGATATATCTCCAAAGGGCGACTGCATGCTCGTTATTGATGATGACGAAATAATCAAGGTACATATTCATACGAATCACCCCGGCTTTGTTCTTGAAAAGGCTGTTGCCTTCGGTGAGCTTATAGATGTAAAAATCGATAATATGAAGCACCAGCACAACAGCATTCTTGAAAACTCCGGGAAGCCGTCCTCCGAGCCTAAAAAACAGGCTCCGGAAAAGCTTGATGAGTATGGATTTGTAGCCATAAGCGCCGGAAAGGGCTTGTCGGGAATACTGACAGACCTTGGGGTCAGCCGCATAATCGAGGGCGGACAGACAATGAATCCAAGCACAAACGACATTTTAAAAGCAATAGGCAAGGTCCAGGCAAAAACCGTGTTTGTATTTCCAAACAACAAAAACATTATTATGGCAGCTTCTCAGGCTGCAGAGCTGTCGGATAAAAACGTTATCGTTATTCCGACAACCTCTATTCCCCAATGCATAACGGCAATGATGTCATTTGAACCGAAAAAGGATTCGGAAGCAAATGAAAAGAGCTTTAACCGCGCAATGAGAAATGTAAAGTCCGCTCAGGTAACCTTCGCCGTACGCGACACGGAATATGAAGGGCACATGATAAAAAAAGGCGATATTTTAGGAATAATAGAAAATAAAATTTCCGCAATAGGGAAATCCCCTGAAGGAGTGGCTGAAAAGCTTATCGAAAGAATGGCGGATGAGGACAGCGAGTTCATCACCATATACCAGGGCAAGAATGCCAAAAAACAGCCCGCAGAGGATATGGCAAACAAGCTTTCCGATTTATACGAGGACTGTGAGGTATCTATGAAACGCGGAGGTCAGCCGCTGTATTACTATCTGATTTCTGTTGAATAAAAGGGATTGAGCCATGGACAGAGATATTTGCTATTTAAAAGGCGTCGGAAGCGCAAGAGCCAAAGCCTTCTCAAAGCTTGGAATCAGAACAGCAGAGGATTTGCTGTATTTTTTCCCGAGAGGCTATGAGGATCGCTCCGTAACAAAAAATATTGATGACTGTGAAGCAGAAGAAACGGTATGCCTGAGCATTACCGTTTCTTCTGCTGTTCACGAAACGCGCATACGAAAAAACATGGCTGTGTATACGATGACAATAAGCGATGAAACCGGAAGCATGAACGCGGTCTGGTACAACAACAGATTTGTCAAAAATGTTTTTTCTCCCGGCGCGGAATTTGTTCTGTACGGAAAAATTGAGCGTGCCCGCGGAAAGCTTCAGATTGTCAACCCGATTTACGAAAAGGCGGGCGAAGCTAAATACACCGGCAAAATAGTACCTGTTTACCCTCTGACCGGAGGGCTTTTGCAGAAAAACGTTCAGAGCATAATCTCTGAGGCGCTGAAAAGCATAGGTGAAATCCCCGAATATCTTCCCGAAAAACTCAGAGAGGAATATAAAATTCCCGACATTAATTTCAGTATGAAAAACATACATTTCCCCGACTCACTTGAAAGCTACAGCCGTGCGAGAAAGCGGTTTGTATTTGATGAGCTGCTTACGCTTCAGCTTGCGCTTTTCAGTCAAAAAGATGTAATTTCAAAAAACGACGGCATTGTATTTAAAGATATTTCCGGCGGAAATCTTCTTAAAAATAACATACCGTATAAGCTGACAGGCGCACAAAAGCGAGCTATGACCGAAATTATTTCCGATTTGAAATCCGGGAAACAAATGAACCGTCTGCTTCAAGGTGATGTAGGCTCCGGTAAAACAATCGTTGCGGCAATGACGATATTTCTTTCCCACCGGAACGGATATCAGAGTGTGCTGATGGCGCCTACCGAAATTCTTGCACAGCAGCACTGCGAATCACTGAATGAAATATTTAAAGGTCTCGGAATTAATGTGGTTTTGCTCACAGGCGGTCTTTGTGCGGCCGATAAAAGGTTTGCATATGAGCAGATATCAAACGGTCTTGCGGATGTAGTTGTCGGGACTCACGCCATAATAGAGGAAAAAGCGGTATTTTTTAAGCTCGGTCTTGTCATTGCAGACGAGCAGCACCGTTTCGGAGTCAGCCAGAGAGCAAGGCTTTGTGCTAAGGGCGTCAATCCTCATATGCTCATCATGTCTGCAACACCTATTCCGAGAACCCTTGCCCTTATTCTTTACGGAGACCTTGATATCTCTGTAATAGATGAGCTGCCTCCCGGAAGAAAGCCCGTACAAACCTTTGCTGTCGGAGAAAATATGCGCAGGCGTGTTTACGCCTTTCTTGAAAAAAATATTAAGGAAGGGCATCAGGGATATGTTGTTTGCCCTCTTATTGAGGAAACAGAAACTCTTGACCTCAGCAACGCCACACAGCTTGCAGCAACTCTGCGCGAAAAATTCCCGAAAATAAGCATAGGTCTTATGCACGGAAAAATGAAGCCCGGCGAAAAGGAACAGGTCATGGAGGATTTCAGCCGCGGCAGCATAAAAATTCTTGTTTCCACTACAGTTATTGAAGTAGGCGTTAATGTTCCGAATGCAAATGTTATGATAATTGAGAACGCCGAACGCTTCGGGCTGTCACAGCTTCACCAGCTTCGGGGCAGAGTCGGCAGAGGTGCAGATCAAGCTTACTGCATTCTCTTTGCACACGGAAGCGGTGAGGTAACAAAAAAAAGAATGGAAACAATGTGCGCGTCAAATGACGGCTTCTATATTTCCGAACAGGATTTAAAGCTTCGCGGTCCCGGTGATTTTTTCGGGACACGGCAGCATGGGCTTCCCGATATGAAAATCGCCAACCTGTTTAAGGACGGAGACCTTCTGAAAATGGCGCAGGACGCCGCCAAAAAAATATGTATAAATGAGCTTTTGCAAAAAAATGATGAATATTCCGCACTGAAAAAACGTGTTGACAGAATAATAGAGAAAGCTGAAATACTGAACTGATTAATTTCTTACAAAATTTACATTGCATATATCTTACCGGCACGGGTAAATTATTATTGAGGATAACCTCAATAATATATATATCCGGAGGAATATACTATGTCAAAGAGCAAAGCTGCAAAAGCGGCAAACGAGAAATTCAAGACAGAAGCTGCAAACGAACTGGGACTTAACCTTAAGAGCGGCAGCGATATCACAGCAAGAGAAGCCGGCAGTATCGGCGGCAGAATGGTTCAGAAAATGATTGAGGAATACGAAAAGAATTTGAAATAAGACGACTCGGCGCGGCGGATAAAATATTCCTGCCGCGCCGAATTGCAGCATTGTACTTTACGGAGTTGATACATATATGCACTATACTTACTTGCTCGAATGTGCTGATAAAAGCCTGTACTGCGGTTATACAAACAATCTGAAGAAAAGAGTGCTTGCCCATAACAGCGGCAGGGGCGCAAAATATACAAAGCCCCGCCGGCCTGTCAGGCTCGTTTATTTTGAATGCCATGAAACCAAACAGGAGGCTATGCACAGGGAATGGGAAATAAAAAAGCTCAGCCGTGAAAATAAGCTAAAGCTCATTTCCGGATTTAACAATGAATAGTATACGCTATTTTACCGTCCACCACAGCAGCCAGCATCTTGGTACGGACTTCAAGCGGACTCCCGGTAAAAATTGCAAAATCCGCATCCTTCCCTTCTTTGATGCTTCCGAGCCTGTCATCCACGCGGCAGATTTTTGCCGCGTTTATTGTTATTGACTTCATCGCTTCCTCATCTCCCAGCCCATGCTTCGCCGCAAGTGCTGCGCAAATCGGCAGGTGCTGAATCCTTGTAACCGGATGGTCCGTTGTCAGCGCCACCGTTACGCCTGCTTTATGCAAAATTGCAGGCGTTTTGAAATCAGACTGCTCCACCTCAATTTTGCTTCTTGACGCCATTGAAGGTCCGACAATTGCCGGATACCCCGACTTTGCTATTTCTTCCGCAATTAAATGTCCCTCCGTGCAATGATCAAGAGTGAGCCCCAGTCCGAATTCTTCGGCAATCCGGATAGCTGTAAAAATATCATCAGCTCTGTGCGCGTGAGCTTTAAGAGGAATTTTATGTTCAAAAAGCTCCCTGTAGCATTCTTTTCTGAAATCCTTTTCTGAGCTGTCATTTTCAAAATACTCCCTCGCCGCAAACAATTCCTCGCGTATCATCGCCGCAACCGTCATTCTTGACGCCGGTGTGTTCCCGTTTGATCCGTAATTTGTTTTCGGATTTTCACCAAAGGCAATTTTAATCGCAGCAGGAGCTTTTACAATCATGTCATCAATTCTTCTGCCGCAGGTTTTTATAAAAGCAAACTGACCGCCTATGGGATTTGAGCTTCCCGGGCCTGCCATAACTCCGGTAATACCTGCGGCAAGGGCATTGTGAAACGCACTGTCCATAGGATTTATCGCGTCAACAGCCCGAAGCCACGGCGTTATCGGCGATGTTGTTTCATTGCAGTCGTCACCCTGTACACCGACCTTTTCCTCAGATATTCCTATATGGCTGTGAGCATCAATAATCCCCGGATAAACATGAAGTCCGCGAGCGTCAAAAACCTCTGCCTCCGGCTCACATATATTTTCACCTATTTTCAATGTTTTCCCCTTATCTGCCAATATATCCGCACATATTATTCCCGGCTTTTCCATAGTGTGAAGAATTCCGTTTTTAATCAGAAGCATTGCTTGTCCCGACCTTTCGCTGCTTTTAAAAATTAAGATTTATGAATATTTTAACCCATTTTGTTCAATAATAAACACGAACAAACATATTGGAGGTGAAATAATCATGAATTTTGAAAACAACAATAACCAGAAGCAAAACAAAAACAATCAGCAGAATCAGCAAAACAAGCAGAACCAGCAGAACCAGCAGAATCAGCAAAATCAACAGAACCAGCAGAACCAAAAAAACAATCAGAACAATCAATAATTTGCTGAAAAGAAAGACTCAATTTCAAAAAACGAATTGAGTCTTTCTTACTTTTCCGTGTTCAGCAAGGAATAACGCACAAAGGAGCCTTTATTTTAAGCTCAGCGTCAAGCTTTGTAAGTCTCGTACCGTCAACCTCATAAAAGGTCACATTATCGCTTGCTTCATTTGTGCAGATAAGAATGTTATTTATAATATCAAAATCTCTTGGTGAGCTTCCACCGCAGCTATAGAAGCCGTCTATCTCCGGAATTCCGTTGTTCAATCTGAAAACAGCAATTGAATCATGTCCGCGGTTAGAAGCAAAAAGGCAGTTACCCGAAATGCGAATTGCCGCCATAATGTTTTCGCCGGCAAAGTCCGCCGGAAGCCCGGGTACATTTTTTACAAGAGTAAGTCTTCCGTCACCATATGAAAATACCGAAATATCAGAAGAAAGCTCATTTGCGCAGTAAACATAATCTCCGCCGAAAGCAAGATGGCGCGCACCGTGACCTGCGGGAACACGCGCTTCAGCGATTTTATTAAGCTCCTTGTCATATGTATATATTGTATCTGTTCCGAGGTCAACCGCAAGAATATATTTACCGTCCGGAGATACATTCACATAATGAGTATGAGGCACGGTCTGACGTTTGGGATGAATACTGCTGCCGGAATGAACATCAATTTTGTCCGGCATAAGAACAACATTCCCGGACAGATAATTGACACAGTAAACTCTTCCCTTGTCAATGCAGAGATGACATGCCACAACTCCGTGTGTTGTCTCCGGTTCGCTTACAATTCCGTTTTCCACCGTCACCAGACCGCTTTCATTGCTGCCTTCAAAAGGCGCTCTCAGAAGAACATATAACCGCTCTCCGCTTTTTGCCATATACATAGGACTGTCAAGCGCAATTTTTTCACGAAGCTGCACGGTCCCGTTTTCAAAGCTGTATCGGTAAATACCACCCTCCGCATCACATGACGCCACATAAAACTCAAATTTTTTATCCATATAATTTACACCTTTCATTTACCTGTCTTCGGTTCATATTATATCAGATTGGTTTCCGTTTGTCAAGACATCACCCGCCGCAGAAATACAGCACTGAACACAAGAGAACCGAACACAAGGGGACGGTTCTCTTGTGTTCGGTAACGATATCAGATCTCAAGCTTAAGCGTTACTATTTCGTAGTTTCTTACGGGTATTGTAACAGTTCTGCCGTCAAAATCAACTTCATTCTCATTTTCTTCCATCAAGCTGCATAAATATACTCTTTTAAAATCAAAGCCGAAGTTAAGGCTTGCATTTACCTTCTTATTATAACATTCAAAAAGTCTTACTATTACCGAATTGTCATCCTCTGCTTTTTTTATCGTCTCAACACATACATTTTCACAGTCACAGGAAACAAGAGAAAACTCCGGCGGCAGACTGCCGTGCGATTCGGGAATCACACCTGCTTCAAGAGGCATATTCAGAAGATATCCCTCCCGCACCGTTTTTCCTTGCCTGAAATCACCCTCATGAGGATAGAGAGAATATGTAAATATGTTTATTCCGCGATCCGCCTCCGGGTTCGGGTATGTTGCTGATTTGAGCAAGGAAATTGTAATTACGTTTTCCTCAGCACTGTATCCGTATTTACAGTCATTAAGCAGGCTTACGCCATAACCGCTTTCGGAAATATCAGCCCATTTATGGCCGCACACCTCAAATTTTGCAGCATCCCAGGAATTATTCCGGCAGGTTGTTCGCTCAATATTACCGAACTGAATGTCATAAACCGCATTTGAGGCATGAATATCAACAGGGAAAGCCGCTTTAAGCAGCACATGGTCCTCATGCCAGTCAACCCTTGTAATAAAATCAATTCTCTTTGATCCTTTTCTCAGGGCAATCTCCTGTTCAATAACAGAATTGCCGTATCGGCGTACAACCTTTACTCCGCGCGGGGTCTTTTCGGAGCTTGTGACATCATCGCATATCCACATTTTCTGCTTATAGTAATCCGTAATCTCCCATGCGTCATAGCATCTCGGATAATCCTCATATATTTCAAGCCTATTTGCACAGCATCCCTCGCTTACGATTTCACGTCCGAGTTCCTTGTCAAATATCGAGATAATCTGATAGCTGTCATCAAATTCAACTCGTATAAGATCGTTTTCAATGGCTTTATCCTCTGTTTCAACTCCCCACGGCACCGGCGTTCCGGAAATAACCTTAAACCCGTGTGCAGGTATGTTTTCCGCATAATAAAGACTGCCGTCAGCTTCTACAAAATCAGAAATCTCAAAAGGAGTAGGATTATATACGAAAATACCGCCGTCGGTTGTTACTCTGCTCTTGATTGAGTCCAGCTTATTATCCGCAATCTCCCTGCCTTCACGGAGAATACGCTCATACTCTGTATCTGTTACATCATATACCTCCTTGATTGAAGAGCCCGGAATAATATCATGAAACTGATTTAAAAGAATGTTTATCTGATTTCTTTCAAAGGTTTCACTGTCATATTTCCCGCCGCAAAGAAGCATATCCATAACCGAAAGCGTCTCCGCCTCCTGATAAAGCAGCTCGCTTTTCCTGTTATTTCTCTTATTCTTTGCAATAGAAGTATATGTTCCGCGATGCATTTCAAGATAAAGCTCACCAATCCATTTCGGAGTTCTCCGAAGCTCAGCCGTGTTCTTCACAAAATCCTTTTCAATGTCATCAAAATAAGCTCCTGCTTTTTTGATAACCGCCTTAGGCATTCCCGGGAGCCCCTTTTCAAGACGTCTGTAATTTTCAAGCATCTCGGGAGTCGGGCCGCCTCCCCCGTCACCGTAGCCAAAGGTAACAAGGGTTTCGTTTGTCATGCTCTTGTCCTTATATATATCCCATGTTCTGTGGATTTCCTTCGCGTCAAGCATTTTAACATATGTTTCAATAAGTGATGCGAATATCTCCGTTCCGTCAATTCCCTGCCATATAAAGGTGTCATGAGGAAGCTGGTTTGATTCATTCCATGAAATCTTTGCGGTAAAAAATCTATCCACGCCGGATTTCCGAAGTATCTGCGGAAGTGCCCCGCTGTAGCCGAAAACGTCGGGAAGCCATAAAATTTTACTGTCAACGCCGAATTCCTCCTTCATAAACCTTTTACCGTGAAGGATTTGTCTTACCATGCTTTCGCCGCTTATCAGGTTGCAGTCGGCTTCCAACCACATTGCACCCTCTACCTCCCAGCGTCCCTCCTTTACCATTTCCTTGATTTCATTAAAGAGCTCAGGGTTTGATTCTTTAACGAAGCTGTAAAGCTGAGGCTGGCTTGACATAAACTTATACTCGGGATATCGTTTCATAAGGTTCAGCACCGTTGCAAAGCTGCGCTCTGCCTTTTCGCGGGTCTGAGCAACCGTCCACAGCCACGCAACATCTATATGCGTATGTCCTATGCAGCTTACAAGAGCGCCGTTTCCGCCGGATAATTTTCCGTACAGCTCATTTTCAAGGTATTCCGACGCACTGCTTATTCCCTTATAAAAATTATCGGAATACGCATCTCTGAAATCAACTCTCATAAGCGCCTTGTCAAGCGTATCCTTAATTTGTATATATTCATAGGAGCTGCTGCTTTGAACAAGCATAGCTTCATAAGGCACCTTTATATCATAATAAAGCTTATAAACAGGGAGGTCACGAATAAGGAGCTGCGGAAGTACATCAAAATATCCGCCCTCCATACCGGTATAAAAGTAAATATATACATTGTATGCCGTATCAAACTCCAGTCCGACCCATGTATGATTTATATCAAGAGCCTGAACCGTTTTCCCGTTCAAAAAAATCAGCCCCTGCGGATTACTTGCATCCCATTGTCCCTCGCGTCTTGTTTTAAGCGAAAAAACAAGCTCCTTGCCATCCTGCTTCTTTACCGGGTCAACGGTGAACCGAAGCCAGAAATGCTCATCGATGCCGGAAAGCCTTTCTCCTTCCCGGAAAGGCAGCCATCCGGCAGTATCCTCCGGGAATTCATTTGAGTCCTTATATCCGCACTTAACATATTCAAACTCAATATCCTTAAGCTTTGTTTCCATGAGCTTTTTAAAATTTTCAAGAGATACCTCAATTTTTTCTTTTATAAAGTCCATAATCCTTACTCCTCGGTTTTTATTTTTTTATATAATAATACAAAAGAAATTTACACGCTACTCTTGACATGATACATTTTTTGTGGTATTGTGATATAGGGTGATTGTTTTGGATATTAAAATGCTTGATGCCTGCTATCATGTAAACAGCGTTTCTGAATGTATGATAAGATATGTAAAAAGTGATACTGAATACTTCAGACCGCATTATCACAACTATTACGAAATATTTCTGACTATGCACGGAAACGTGAAGCATATGATTAACGGCAGCATTCAGCGCCTTTCGGAGGGTAATCTTCTGTTTATACGGGATTTTGATATACATGATTATGCCTCCTGTGACGGCAAGCCCTTTGACTTCCTCAATATGTCCTTCAGCCGTAAAACACTTTACGGACTGTTTGACTACCTCGGAAAAGGCTTTGACTCCGATGCACTGCTCTCTGCGGAGCTGCCCCCATGCGTAGCTCTTTCCTCCCGTGAGCGCGACAGACTGTTCTATTCTATAGTTGAGCTTAACTCATATGAGAACAAAAACATAATGCGTACAAAAATGCGCGGGCTTCTGCTGAACATTTTTACAAAATATTTCGACGGATACTCAGAAAATAAAACAGAGATTCCGCTGTGGCTTGAGCTTACATATGAAAAAATGAAAAGACCGGAAAACTTTATTTCGGGTACAGATCGTTTTGCGGCTTTGTCCGGGAAAAGCAGAGAGCATCTGTCAAGAATGATGAAAAAATATTACGGTCTGACGCCGACAGACTATGTGACGGAGCTGCGGCTTAACTATGCTGTTAATCTCATGCGCACAAGCAACCTTTCCATAACAGATATTTGCTATGAATGCGGCTTTTCAAGCTTATCATGGTTTTATAAACTGTTTGAAAGCTATTTCGGCGAACCGCCTGCCGTATACAAAAAGGCGATGAAGAACTAAAAAAGCCATCAAAACAATGGGGCTGCTGCGTTAAGCAGCAGCCCCGGAGGGTTTTGGATTCTAAAAATATTATTTGCCGTCACATACTTTCTTAATGGCATTGCTCAAACGCACAGGAACGCTGCGCGGACCGCGTATTGAGCATACTCCGTACTCTTTTAGCTTTGCAAAATTAAATTGCTGTTTGTCAAACTTATGCAATCGTTTAATTTTCATAACTTGTTTCATATGCACATTTTCATCATCATAATTATACGGAATATCAACCTCTACCGCACGGCACTTGTAAAGAATTGCCGAAATCGGCGCAGCAACATACAAATAAATTATATCTCCAACGGAAACGCGGCTGCTCTGTTTCCAAAGAATAGTATCATTTTCAGCGAATGCTTTTTCAATATCATAATATCGGGGATTTGCGGGAATAAGCCATTCCCGACCACCTGCAAGCCGCCTTTTATTTTCATGGCTTGCGGTAATATTAAAACTCATGTCCAAAAAGAAAAATATTTTTTCTTTTTCCGCCGAACCGTCTAAACGAATTGAAATCCAATTCTCCCGGTGCATATGATAAGAGGGCATAAATCCGTTTTCTGTTGTCAGTGATGCGCTTATAATAGGGTCACACTTTATTTCAAGAATATCTGTCATGCCACTTCCCGCAATACCTAATTTTTCATTTGGTATATTCATAATAATACCATACCATTTTCTGTTGTCAGAATGACGCAAAACGGCATATTCAGGTAACGATAACCACGGATAATCCGCTTGTGTGTTATATTGTTTGTGCGCATATTCAAGAACATCATCTCTATACGAAATTTTTTCGGTATTACATATCATTGTCGTGCTTAAACCCCCATCGCATAATTTCATAAAAAACAGGCATTAAATCTTTTCCTTTTTCGGTAAATGAATATTCGACGTGCGGCGGGATTTCATTAAACTGCACACGGTTAATAAATCCGTCCTGCTCAAGCTCACGCAGAGCGTTTGTAAGCATTGTATTTGTAATACCCTCTAAATCCTTTTTAAGTACACCGAAGCGTACTGTATCATAAATGCACAACTCATATAAAATTTGCGTTTTCCATTTGCCTTGAAGCATACGCAAAAGCGGTGTAACAGGGCAGTTGCCGCGGTCTGTTACAATACCTTGTTTTACATCACGCAAATATTCGTCATAAGACATAAAATCACTCATAATTAAAATCCTCCTGATTGAATATCATAGTATATTTTTTATACTATATATCAAATTTCTGCGTACTTGATTTATTTTGTAGATATAGTATAATATATATACAGAGAAAAGTCAAGGAGAAAACTTAATATGAAACTTGTTGTTAAGGATATAGATGTAAAAGGAATATTGACAAAATCAAACCTGCCCGTCAGTGATTATTCGGTAAACCCGTATTTAGGCTGTGAGCATAGCTGTAAATATTGCTACGCTTCATTTATGAAGAGATTTTCCAATCATACAGAGCCGTGGGGCGAATTTGTGGACGTTAAGCATTGGCCGGAAATCAAAAAGCCGGAAAAATATGCGGGCAAAGAGCTTTTTATCGGTTCAGTAACAGACCCGTATCAACCGTTAGAGGAAAAATGCGGACGGACAAGAACTCTCTTAGAGCAAATGCAGGGAAGCGGGTGCAAAATAAGCATTGCAACAAAGTCGGATTTGATTCTGCGTGATTTGGATTTAATAAAATCATTTCCTGATGCGCGGGTATCTTGGTCAATAAATACTCTTGATGAGAACTTTCAAAAAGATATGGATAATGCTGTAAGTATTGAACGACGGCTTAATGCAATGAAAGAGTTCTATAATGCAGGAGTGCGTACTACCTGCTTTATATCTCCAATCTTTCCCGGCATTACAGATGTTCCCGCCATAATTCACCGTGCAAAGGAACAGTGTAATCTTGTGTGGCTGGAAAACTTAAATCTGCGCGGAGGATATAAAACTGTTATAATGGATTATATTGCGGACAAATATCTTCACCTTATGCCATTATATGAGGCGATTTATAACAACAAAGATAGGAGTTATTGGGCGTCTTTGGACGAAGAAATGAAAAGGTTTACAGCGGAAGAAGGTCTTATTTATGTTCGGAATGACGACTCAATGCAGCGTCCGTTTGACGAGCCACCTATTGTTGTAAATTACTTTTTCCACGAGGAAATTATACCGTCTGCAAAAAAGAAAGGAAAATAAAAGTAGGAGTAATTGTTTATGCACGATATATGGAATCCGTGGCACGGGTGCGTGAAATGCAGTGAGGGTTGTCAAAACTGCTATATGTATTTCTTAGACCGTGTTCACGGCAGAAACGGATCTGAAATTTATCGCACAAGAGCAGGGTTCAATTATCCGCTGCAAAAGTATAAAAACGGCGCATATAAAATCCAAAGCGGCGAACTGATACGAGTATGTATGACATCTGATTTCTTTTTGGAGGAAGCGGACGAATGGCGGGACGAAGCGTGGGATATTATGAAAAACGCTCTGATGTAAAATTTTTTCTTCTGACGAAACGCCCGGAACGCGTTAAACACTGTCTGCCGTATGATTGGGGTGATGGTTGGGAAAATATCTTTTTTAATGTAACTTGTGAAAACCAAAGACGAGCAGACGAGCGAATACCTATTTTGCTTGATTTACCGTTTAAGCATAAAGGGATTATGTGCGCGCCGTTTATTGGTGAAGTTAGTATTGAAAAATATTTATCCTATGGACAAATTGAACAGGTTATGTGCGGAGGCGAGAATTATGACGGCGCAAGACCTTGTAATTTTGAATGGGTAAAAAAATTAAGACAGGAATGTGAAAAGTATAATGTTACTTTCTGCTTTATTGAAACAGGAACGAATTTTATAAAAGACGGTAAAATGTATCATATTACGAAAAAACTCGTGCAAAGTGAAATGGCTCTTAAATCAGGAGTGCATTTTGTTGGTAAACCGATTGAATTTAAGCTGACGGATAACTTTGGTTTGGATATTCCGCAAAATGAATTGTATGTACCGCATTATGGTAAAAACTGCGATAAATGCGGAAGCAAGTTGATTTGTAATGGTTGCAGCGATTGCGGTAGGTGTAAATAACAGTATATCTTTTGGTTAAAATGCCGAGTCTGTTTCAACTCGGTATTTTAACATATTTATTCAATAAATTTAACCGTTTTTTATTAAAAAATCCTATTATTTTGTTATTTATTGCTTTAATCAGCGGAGCTTGTTCATCTGTCAACAGTATTAATTTATACTGTTCTCCGCTGCTGATTGACGGTTCGGCAACTGACAAAACAGCTTTTTTGTCAGTAATTTCACAATTGGTAACCGCTGCGCTTTTCAGCGCTCCGTTTGAACTGTAAATTGCTGTATAAAGTCTTAAAGCAGGCAAGCTATTATTTTCAGTCGGTGTAATTGTCAAAGTTACAGTCCCATTTTCATCGTAAGACTTTTCAATAGTCAGCTTATCTTTAAAATTTTCTAATACATCAATTCCGTCCATACCAACTGTAGTTTTTTCAGAGTCCTTATAATTTACAGTGTATGTGCCGTTTTATTGAAAACAAATTCAAATGTTCTGTAAGTTCCATCGTCATTCATTACACCTGCCTTGACTTTTGAACCCGATACAGCATTGCGGTTTATTGTAAAATATTCTCCGTCATAAGTAAGGAAATTAGGAGTATTTTCCTGAACGAACACAAGATCACCGCCAAGGTCTACATTGAATTTGTCTACAGACTGAGACATTATAATTGATGTACCTGTCGGAGTAACACCGCCGAGTGCAAGACATTGCCATCCATATAATCCACAACGGCGCTCGTTGCCTCTGCCATAGCTTCAAGAAATCAGATTAACCAAAAATCCTGATACAAGCGAAAATACTATTACAAACACCAAATACAACGCAAAATGCCTTATTCCAAGCACGATTTTAAGTGCGCCGAGATTTGTAATCTTTGTTGACGGTCCCGTTATCATAAATGATGTTGCCGCACCCATACTCATTCCCGATGCTAACCATTGCTGCAAAAGCGGTATTGTTCCTCCGCCGCACATATACAGCGGTACACCTATTGTTGCCGCCATTAAAAGTCCGAAACCGCGATTATTAACAAACAGTTTTGCAAAGGCTTCCGAGGGAACATAACGCTGAAACAGCACCGATAGTATAACGCCGATTAAAAACCAAAGTCCTGTAGCCTTTATGTTTCTGCCAATGTTTTTCAAGAGCCGCATAAATATATTCGGATCTGTATCACGACTTGCTCTTTCACTAAATCCGGCGAAATTAAAAAACTGCTTGTTTTTGTAAAACAACCGTATTAAAAGCCCGGCAGCAATGCCACAAAGAAAACAACTTGCAAAACGTATCACAAGCGCAGTTGTTCCAAGCGCCGCGCTATACATTAAAAGCTGCGGATTTAATAATACGCTGCTCATCATAAAGGCGGCTATGTAATCATCACGCAGTCCCTTTTGCGAAAAAGACGCGGCAATCGGTATTGTTCCGTACATACATAACGGCGACGCAATTCCCAAAAGACTTGCGGGAATTATGCCGAAAATACCGAGATGTTTATCCTGTATAGCCGATACCGCTTTATGTATACGCTCCTTACCAAAAACTGATACAATTGAGCCTATAATGATACCAAGTATCCAATACGGAAGTATTTGACTGATTTGCAATTCAAAATAATACCATAAATATACTGCTTCACGATGTATTATATCCCACATAATTTAAACCTCCTATGTGATTTATCATACTTAGCAAAGCCTGAATCTTCAAATGGCTCAGCCTTAAATTTCAGCATTGCGTTATCAACGGATATTTCGCCGTTTGCGGTTTTTTCCAATAAGATTTTTAATTCTTTTTGTTCCATTTATCGCACCTCCATATCAAGAAATACAGCCTTAAAATATCGCTTTATCTTTTCCAAATTTTGTATATAAGAAAACAACAAATTCATTTTATTGCTTTCTTATATACAAAGTGCCGCCGTAAGAGGTAAAATGGGGTATACTTCTTCAAGCACTTTTCAAACGGCGGCATAATGCACATTATTTTTTTCTCGTTAATGCTGATTTTATTCTGCCGCTTGGGTCTGTTACAAGCAATATTACAAGCCATATAACAAGTCCCAATGCAACAACAGAGAAACCGAGATACGCATCGTTAAGCATATCTATGGGTGCGGGAGTAAAATACTCCGCGCCGATTTCTATGTATTCTCGGGCCGCATCAACAAGCCACATCAGTGACGCGCCCCAATACATAAGGCACAACGCACCTATTCTCGTATTGCTCTGAGGTTTGGTATACCAGACGATTGTAGAAATAACAGCCGCGAATACAGTTATAAGCAGTGTCATTATTTCTGTCCTCCGCTTATCGCAATATTTACTTCTGACGGACGCTTTTCGATTGCGTTTGTAACCGCAACCATTCCTACCCAAGCCGCTGTTACAAGCACAGCCATTCCAACACCCGAAGTTGCCATTTCACGGACCATCTGAACCGCGTCTGAGGGATTTGCCGCATTTGTTAAAAACGGGAACCAAGGTGTAACCTCGCCGTGCCATATATGCTCAAATGCGAGAAGCGCACTTCCGCCCCACAGCATATTATTGAGCCATTTCATTTTATAAAGGAACGGATGAGTTTCCGCCTTAATTCCTTTCTTTTCTGCATTTTTCTTTACGATTGTTGTTACGACAGCTTCTGCTGCCGGTACTACAAAACAAGCCATTTTAATTTCCTCCTTAATCTATACTTACTAAATTATATTCTCGGCTTCCTAAACCGATTTTTGCTGCGTGTTCAAGCGTGTGTATGCCGTTCTGACGTTCGATACGTCTTTGAAGCGCTCCGCTTTCCGATTCGGGCGTGTTATACACAATGTCTACACAAGCCTGATCAAGCGCGACAGGGTCGTATGATGCTAAAATGCCCACATCGTTCATTTCCGGCTTTGCAGGATTTCCATCGCAGTCGCAGTCAACCGACAAATGGTTCATAACACTGATATACACGATACCGCCATCGTTCTGCTTATCATTATGAACAGCCTGTGCCGCTTCTGCCATTGCCTCTAAGAATTGGTCTTGTGTTCCGCCGCTCCAGCTTGTCGTGCTGTGTCCGCCGGAATGAATATTCATTTTACCGCTGCTTGAACCGATACCGATTGAAATGTTTTTAATAGCGCCGCCAAAGCCGCCCATTGCGTGACCTTTAAAGTGCGACAGGACAAGCATTGAGTCGTAGTTCGCATAATTTTTACCCACAATATCGCGCGTTATATTTTCAGCCTTATCGCTTACCGCCAAATCCATTGTGCCGTCCGCGTCCATAATATCAACGTCCGCAATTGCTGTAAATCCGTGATCCTCGGCAACCTGTCTGTGCATTGCCGTATTTGAACGAGAGCCGCCATAGGCTGTGTTACATTCAACGATTGTTCCGTCTACAGACTGTACCAAATTCTTGATTAAATTCGGGTCGAGGTAATGCGTATTGCCCGCTTCGCCTGTTGACAGCTTAACAGCTACGTTGCCTTCTGCGTTGAATTCGAGCTGATCATAAATTTTCATCAGAGCATCGGAAGAAATATCCGATGTGAAATACACGGTTGGAGCATCTGAGCCTTCCTTGTTATACTCAAGTCCTTGCAAGACAGGTAAGCCATTCGATGTTTCCGAAGTTTGCGGAGCTGTTGTTTCGGGTTTTGATGGGTCAGTTGTAGCATCTTGGTGAATAGTAATTGTTACCTTTTGTTCAGCGCCGTCCCAT
The DNA here is from genome assembly GCA_017935675.1 of Clostridia bacterium. Lineage (GTDB taxonomy): Bacteria > Bacillota > Clostridia > UBA1381 > UBA1381 > RGIG9115. Next base: position 24,583 of record JAGBHE010000085.1, read on the forward strand.
TGCACGTCAAAGCCGAAGCTCTCCGCAATAAAACGTATCGGAAGCATTGTGCGTTCGTTGATGATAACAGGTGTTACATCAAGCGTCTGCGCCGCACCATTTAAGTATGCCGTAGTCGAATTGATTGTTAAGCGAATTACATCAGTTTTATAGCTAAGAGTAACATCACGCGTTTCGCCGTTCCAATCAACCGTACCTCCTGCTGTCTCAACTATCGCGCGGACAGGCAACAGCGTTCTTTCGTCAATAATAATGGGAACTGTGCCGTTACCGGGGTCTATTTCTGTTGCTGTTCCATCAACCGTCATCATCGGATTACCGATTGTAAGCGTGATAATCTTATCACCGCCATCTGCCGTCACGTTTAAGCTGCTGCCGTTAATGCGCATCACGAAACCAGTAAATGCAGCGCATATTATGGTGATTACAGCAACAAACGAGATTGTTTTTTTGAAATTAACTGTTTTCATAGTTCTATCCTTTCTTTTTAATACCACTGTCTATAAGCCACTGTTGTATTCTGTCACTGTTATATGACGAATAGCTTACATCAAGTCCCTCTTTAATAGTGCTGTTCGGATTGAGCTTTGCAATCGCGCTTATTGTCTGTCCGAAACGTCCGCCTCCCATTGAACAATACGGAATAATTGTTTTACCGCTCATATCGTATTTTATAAGAAAACTGCGAACAGGTGCAGGAATTGATGACCACCAATTACAATATCCCAATAGGATTGTATCGTAATCATCTATGTTATAGCCCGCTTCTTCAAGAGAAGTTTTTAAGTCGGGTACTGCATATTCACGCAGTTCGTTAAGCGCTTCGCCATACAGAACAGGTCCGTTACTGCTTGAAGCATATGGAGTTTTACGTTCAATATGGAATACATCTGCACCTGTCATATCTGCAATAATGTCTGTCAAGCCTTCCGTATTGCCTGTCTGTGAGAAATACGCTATTAAAACATTTTTGTTTTCCTTTTCATTAACTTTTGTTAATGTGCTTGTCAGACTGCCCGCGCCTGTTTCCGCACTGCGTACAACGCGAAAGCCGATAGAATATAACGGTACATCTGCGGGGTGTGCGCCGCGATACGCACTCCTGATATGCTTCGGGTGGTCATTCCAACCGCCGCCGCGAATAACCTTAGCGTTTCCGCTGTCTTTTCCTGTAGGATTGTCTGTTGCTTCCGTATCGTAAGCATCATACCAATCCCATACCCATTCGGCAACATTGCCGTGCATATTGTAAAGTCCGTAGTCATTTGTATTGTATCGGGTTACCTCTACCGTTTTCCGCAAATAGCTGTCCGAGCCGTTCACCCAATTTCCGCTTGCGTCATTATTATAGCCGTAGGCATTATAGCAATTCGCATCGCTGTTATGCACATAATCACCGAAGTTGAACGATGTTATTGCGTTCGCTCTTGCAGCATATTCCCATTCCGCTTCTGTAGGCAGGCGATAACCATTAGCCGACTTATTCCAAGTAACCGTGTTTCCGTCAACAATGTAAACCTCAGTAAGTCCCTCTGACTTACTCAAAGCGTTGCAATAAGCGATTGCATCGTACCAAGTTATATTTTCAACAGGTAGATTATCCCCCTTATTTTCACTCGGATTATTACCCATAAGGGATTGATATTCCTTTTGACTAACCTCGGTAGGAGACATATAGAAATCGCTTACGGTTACCTCGTGCTGTACCTCGTCATTGTCGCGTTCATATTCGCTTGCGGGACTTCCCATTGTAAATGTGCCGCCTTTTATAAGTACCATATTATCATTCATCGCTGTAATCCCCTTTGTGTCGGCAAGCTCTATTCTAACGCTGCCCTCCATTTCATTCATCAACTCGTCTCCCGAAATAACCTTTCCAAGAGAAATCAAGTCCGATGATGAAGTAAAGTCCTTATAGAATAGTGAAAGTGTTCCCCACGGAAGGTATGACGTTAAATCTCCGATATTCGGGTCATAGGTGTCATCACTGCCGCTGTCATCTAACTTTTCGTCAAGATAGGCTACCTTTTCCGTGCTGTTATAGTCCTCAAACTCAATTGTCATAGGCAAACGGCTTAATAAATCTTTGCTTGCATTGCCGTCATTGAGTTTTACAAGTATTTCATTATCGTTCCACGAAAACCTTATAATGTTTTCCGCAGCAATTTCATCAGAAACGCTTATCGTCTTTTCAATCGTAACTGTTCTTGTACTGTCGTCCCAATCAACATCAAAACCAAAACTCTCGGCGATAAAACGTATCGGAAGCATTGTACGCTCATTTATAATTGTCGGAGTGGTATCAAGAGTGTTAGGCTCATCGTTCAGATACGCTGTTGCGCTGTCAATGATAAGTCTGATTTCGTCCTTATCATAGTCAAGTGTAGCTGTTTGTGTGGACTGATCCCAAGAAACAGTGCCGCCCATAGCTTCAATAATAGCACGAATTGGAACGAGTGTTCTTTCATTTACGATTACAGGCGTTGTACCTCGTCCTTCGTCAATTTCTGTTTCAGCTCCGTTTACAGTCATAATGGGATTATCAATCTGCATTGAAATTGATATGCTTTCTGTTTTTTGCTCTGTGCCGTTTTCTGCCGCACAAGCGGTAAGTCCTGTTGTCAGCATTGCCGCCGACAAAATTACACTTATAATCTTTTTCATTTCTGTCTCCTTTATAAAAGTTTTTCTGCATTTCCATAATGTCAGCTTCATCAATTATACCCATAGATGACAGTGGTTTTTTATTTATTAAGGCTGTCTGCCCAAGTCTTTATCTCGTTTTCAGACACATTTGTGCTAAAACGCTTGCCATCTTTTAATATTGCGCCCTTGCATGAATTTGCAAGTTCGGCATTTGTGTTGCCCATACCGCTGCCGCCCGATGTAGCAAACGGAATAATGGTTTTACCCGTAAGATCGTTACTTTCCAAAAACGTATTTATAATCGTCGGAGCAACGTACCACCAAATAGGGAAACCTACATAAATAATGTCGTATTCATCTATATTGTCTACATGGTTCGCAATCGCAGGACGGAACGATTTGTCGCTCATTTCAATGCTTGAACGACTCTGCTTATTGTTCCAATTAAGGTCTGCTGATGTATACGGCTTTTCCGGGACAATTTCGTGCAGATCGCCGCCGACTGCTGCCGCTACTGTTTTCGCAAGACGAGCCGTTGTGCCGCTTGCGCTAAAATATGCCACTAATATTTTACTCATTTTAATTCATTCCTCCTTGTAAAACAAAATGCCGCCGTGCAAATATATATATGGGTGGTTTCTGTTTGAAACAGAAAACTTTTACACGACGGCATAATGCGCGCCATTATTTATATCTTCTGATTACCTGTTGACCAAACGTGCTTCTCTTTCGACGCTGCCTGTGTGTTCTGCGCCATAACGCCGACCAATTTATGAGGTACATACGCTTCTTCTAAGTATGTCACATCTTCGTCAGCAAGATTAAGCTCCGCAGCTTTTGCCGCGCCGTCAACGTGCGATAATTTCGTCATACCTGTTACGGGAACAGTGCCTTTATGAATAAGCCACGCAAGTGAAATTTCCGTCATTGAAACACCGTATTTGTCGGCAAGCTCCGCAACTCGCTCAATAATTACGTTATCCTGCTTAGCTGTGTTATCATACTTTAATTTTGCATAAGCATCTTCCGCAAGCCGCTTTGACACCTCGCCTTTCTTTGCAAGTCTTCCGCTCGCAAGAGGACTGTAGGGAGTGTATGCGATGTTTTCCTCCGCGCAGTACGGGAGCATTTCACGCTCCTCTTCTCGGAATATAAGGTTGTAATGTCCCTGAACGGAAACGAATTTTGCAAATCCCTCACGCTCTGCTATTGCGTTAGCTTTTGCAATCTGCCACGCATAACAATTTGAAATGCCGATATATCTCGTTTTGCCCGCTTTTACCATATTGTTTAAGCCGTCAAGAATATCGTAGATTTGTGTGTTGTAGTCCCACATATGATAGATATATAAATCAACATAGTCCATACCGAGATTTTCAAGGCTCTTGTTGAGCATTTTTTCAATATGCGCCTGACCTGTTACACCTTGTGCGATTTCATCAGGCGTGCGCGGCAAAAACTTTGTTGCAACAACAATATTATCCCGCTTTGTCGCTTTTTTCAGCGTTCTGCCGAGATACTGTTCGCTTGTTCCGCTCTGATAGCCAATAGCCGTATCGAAAAAGTTTACGCCAAGCTCTAAACCACGCTTGATTATTTCGCTTGATTTTTCCTCGTCAAGCGTCCATGAGTGCTGACCGTTTGACGCGTCGCCGAAACCCATACAGCCCATACATACGCGTGAAACGAGTAAATCTGAGCTTCCTAATTTTGTATAATTCATTTTATTCTGCACCCCTCCGCTGCCCAAGCTGAAATCTCACTCGATGACGCGCTGACTGAGAAGCGTCTACCGTCAACCCAATTCGCACCGCTTGCGGCTGGATGTAAGTTATCGTCGCTTGAACCGATGGGACTGCTGCCCGATGTGCAGAATGGAATTATTGTTTTACCTGTGAAGTCGTAGCTTTCAAGAAATGTGTACACAATTTTCGGAGCTTGACCCCACCACATCGGATAACCTAAGTAGATTGTGTCGTATTCGTCTATGCTTTCAAGCAAATTCCCGATTTCAGGTCTTGCTGTCGGGTCGTTCTGCTCAACCGTTGCTCTTGTGGAACTGTCGTTATAGTTTAAATCCTCGTCAGTATACGGCTGCGCCGCTTCTATTTCATATACATCTGCACCCATTGCCGATACAATGCTTTCAGCGATATTTTCGGTGTTGCCTGTGTTTGAGAAATACGCGACAAGTATTTTGCTTTCCTCTGCCTGATTATCGGACGGAACTTCTGTCGGTTCTGCTGTGGGAGCGTCAGTAGGCTCAACTGTCGGTTCAACCGTAGGCTCTGCTACAGCTTTAGCTGTTTTTGTAATTGTTACAATTTGTTCCTCGCCGTTCCAATCAACACCAAAACCAAAGTTCTCAGCAATAAAACGAATGGGAAGCATTGTCCGGTCATTTATAATTGTCGGTTTACTGTCAAGCGTTTTCGCTTCATTGTTGAGGTATGCAACATCGGAGTCAATCGTCAAAAGAATTTCGTCCGTGCCGTAGTTCAATGTTACCTCGCGCGTATCTCCGTTCCAATTAACAATGCCGCCCAATTCCTCAACTACCGCTCTTACAGGAAGAAGCGTGCGTTCGTTGATGATAACAGGAACAGTGCCCATACCGGGGTCAATTTCCTTGTTCGCACCGTTTACGGTCATAACGGGATTGTTGATTTGCAATGTAACCGTTGTGTCTGTGTCTGACGCAACAGCAGCTATGCTTCCGATGCATAGTGCCGCGCTTAAAATAATTGATAGTAATTTTTTCATTTTGATTTTCCTCCTCAAATTTTTATTTTATTTCCAATAATTTTTTTGCTGCATTAAAAGCAATATCGTGAACTGAATAATACTTATAATCTATTTTGGCGAATCCCATAGCCTCACGCTGTTTTTCCGTTACTGCTGTATAAGGATATATTCCGTATACAAACGGGAAAAACGAATAAATAAATGTGGTTCGCTCATTGGCGGTCATTTCGGGAGTGATTTTTTTCAGACATTCCTCCACCAATGACAGACATTTCCCAAACGCTTTTTTAAATTCAGTCAGTCTTTCAATACGGCTGTTTTCCTCAATATCATACATATTCATCGAGAGTATTTTTAAGAGCAGACCACGCTCTGAAAGCATATTCGCAAGCATTTCCGCAAACTGCATACGTTCAATTTTTTCAACACTCTCAAGAATATCTGTAAGAGACTTATTCCATTTATCATACTCCTCTTGCAAAATGGCGAGGAAAATTTCCTCCTTTGTCTGAAAGTAGTTGTAAATTGATGTTCGTGTAAATGATGTTACATTTCCGATTTCTTTTATCGTAATTTCTTTGAAACTCATTGTTTCGTATAACTTCTTACAAGCAGCTATGATTTCCGTTTTTCTTGCGTTTGTTAATTCTTCTGAACCTTTAGGCATTATACTGTCTCCTTATTTTTAAATGATAGGCATTTACCTATAACTTCACCTGTTCTAAGATATTCGTATGTCGGGAACTCGAACAGAACAGGCTTTAACGTGTTGTAATTGATTTTTCCGTTGCCTGTCAAATGCTCTTCCTCCACATAAGTTGCGTCAATAGAACAGATGAAACTCTCAAAATTAGGAGTGTTATATACATCAACAACGCTACACTCCAAAACAAGAGGCGACTTTTTGATAATCGGTACACCTGCATCGCCAAGCTCATAATCAAAAAGTTCTGACTTATCCTCTTTTGCTCCTGTTACAGAGCCGCAATAATCAGCCTGTGGAAGTATTGCCTCATCTACAATGTTGATAGACAGCTTTTCGTTTTTCTTGATGCAACTATTTATAAAGTGAGCTGATGCAAGACTTACAAGAACTCTGTCGTGACCTATAATTCCGATATGTGCCACAAGCGTCCAAGTAGGCTTATCACTGTTCATAGCCCCGATAACTGTCACAGGTGTTGGGTATAGAGCCAAAACCGAACCGACATTTTTCTTCATAGTTAAACAACTCCTTTTAGCATTCTGACACTGTGTCAATTCTTGATGATTTAATTATACGCCCAAACTGACACTGTGTCAATATATTTTTGAAATTTTACGTTTTGCACAAAAAATAATTATTTAGTAATGCAATTTGCACAAATGACATTGTGTCAAATTATATTAAAAAACGCTGCATAAAGGACAAAATTATAGAGGCACTTTACAAGGTACGGTTACGCTCTGCTTTAAAATGTAGAAGTTTTTAAACCGTTTTTTGAGGGTATTAATAAAAGTATATTACCTTGCTGTTTCTGAAAGTAATTTTGCTTGATTTTATGCGATTTTTACGGCTTAAACTTTCTACACTCATACCTCTTTTTTCGGATATATTCAGCCTTTTGTTTGTTTAAAGCAATTTTGCCACAATTTCTGCAATATTTGGAGTTGCGCCCTTTAGGAATATATTCAGCGCCACATATAATACATCTTTTGGTATTTACAGGTTTTATTAGCTTTATATATAATTCTTTGTTATTCGGCAGTACCGCATTTTTGAACCATTTACATATCAGCGAATAAGTAATCGTCTGCGGACACTCACAGTCAAGAAGCAGGCATTCACCGTCACAGAAGTTACAGCATTGATTTTTAATCAGAGCTTTACACCTGTGGAACTGATCAGGCGTTAATCGTATAAATATTACTCATATCCGTACATATCGTGCCCAAAGGCTTCAAGCTCTCTAATGCCTGAACGAACGGCAGTAATGCCCTCAGCACAAATTGTTGCGAGTCCTTCAATTGAATAATCCCATTCTTCGGGCAGACTGAGCATAAGCGACAGCAGCCCCTTTGCTTTTAATGCTAACCCTTTGTTACGCAAATGATGATTTGACATAACTGTAAAATTTCTTGTTTTCTCAACTCTGCATACTGTTGTTGACATTTTATATTCTCCCTTCTGTAATGAATTTGGACGATCGAGTAGGGCGGATTTTCTCCGCCCTCTCACACCACCGTACGTGCCGTTCGGCATACGGCGGTTCAATTCAATTTCAAAATATGCCTTCGACTATTATAGTAGTCGATACAGCTCACTAATCCTCGCTTCGTGAGCTTCTCCTTTGATATGGCTCTGACTACACATGTTTTTGTGACTATCCATTGGTATCTGTCTCCGCAATACGATGTTAGTCTTGCCAGATCCTTGTTGATTCCCAACTTCTTCAATCCCCATTCCCGCTTTGATGGCTTCTTCCATTGCTTCCAGATTATCACCCTTATCATTGTTCGTAAATGCTCATCTATCTCTGTCAACGCATTCTTCATTGCACCTATCACAAAGTAGTTTATCCATCCTCGTATAACTTGGTTTATCCTTGTTATTCGATATGTGAGCTCTACGCTCCAACTTCTTTTACACAATGTCTTTAGCTTCCTCTTGAACTTTGATATTGAGTCCTTATGTGGTCTTGCCCTCCATTCGGTCTTGTCCTTCCAAAATCCAAACCCTAGATATTTCAATTTGCTCGGTCTTGTTATATGTGTCTTCTCTGCATTAACCTTTAACCCTAGCTTCTTTTCTATCCATGCCGTTATGGTATGCATTACCCTTGTTGCACTTGCTTTGCTCTTTACCGCTATTATACAGTCATCTGCATATCTCACAAAGTGCAACTCTCGTCTCTCAAGCTCTTTGTCAAGCTCGTTCAGCATTATGTTACTCAATAATGGTGATATATTTCCGCCTTGTGGTGTGCCTTTATCTGTAGGCTCATATTTGCCTCGTATCATTACGCCTGCTTTTAAGTATTTCCTTATCAGCGATTCAGTATCTCCATCCTTGATTACTCTTCCTACATAGCTCATGAGCTTGTCTTGGGGAACGTTATCAAAGAATTTCTCTAAGTCAATGTCTACTATCCACTCATATCCTTCGTTCAGATATTCAAGCAACTGTATTATTGCATCTTGACAGCTTCTGTTTATTCTGAAACCATAGCTGTACTCACTGAATGTCAGCTCAAATATCGGACTGAGTATCTGTGTCATCGCCTGTTCGATAACTCTGTCGATAACCGTTGGTATTCCGAGTTTTCGCTTTCCGCCGTTCGGTTTCGGTATTTCTACTCGTCTTACCGGCTGCGGTCTATATCTGCGCTCTCGTATTGCTTCCTTGATACTGTTCCAGTTATCATACATATACTCATCTAATTCATATACCGTAACTCCATCTATGCCGCTTGCTCCTTTGTTGGAATATACCCTTTCTTTTGCAAGCTTGATATTATCTGTTGACAGTATCCTTTCAAGCATTTCTGACATATCTCCGTCTTTCTCCTTTCCGCTTCCGACTGCGTTACCATACGTTGTGATATTTCCTCTCATTTACGTTTTCAATTTCATATCTGTCAGGTTTCATATCGGAACATACATTTTGATTGACGTCTTGAATTGTTCAGCCCTTCGCTCCGTTCGGCTTTCACCGACTATCGTCGCTACTATGGCTTCTGCTGACTTCTCACAGTTCGTTGTTACTCGGCTAATGAAACCGCTGTGAGACCTCACGGGATAAGTCGTAAGTCTTTCCTCGTCTACCTGCCCGATTTACGCATTAAGGTTACGGTTACCTTTTTGGACTTCACTGTCTTTAGTCAGCTTATCCGCTTAATACGCCTTGATATCAGGTTCCTGTCCGTCAGGCTACGATTTCGCTATTGCTTCCTCTCTCCCACATCTCGCGATATGAAACTTGCAAGTCGCTATCGGGTTCGTCGGTAACTACGCCCCTTGGGACTTTCACCCCAGACTTACGGCATGCCCGTTATACTAAAAAAA